>NZ_JAIRBO010000003.1:0-480022 GCF_021151565.1 Halomonas sp. IOP_6
CGGTGACACCGTTGTCCAGGTCGTCCTGCGTCACTTCACGATCCAGTAGCGTGTTGCCCTTGCCGTCGGTGACCACCAGGGTGTCGCCCACTTCAGTGCTGCCGCCCAGAGTGACGGTGGCATTGACGCCGTCAGCGATTTCGTCGGCGCTGTAGATATCGCCAGAGGCGTCTTCCAGCGCAACGCTGACCGTCGGCGCGGTGGCGTCGACACTGTAGTCACGCTCGACATCAGCACTGTAGATATTGCCTGCGTCGTCTTCACCAATCACGTCAGCCGTGATGCTGCCATTGTCGGCCAAAAGTGCGCCAGGGACATCGATGGCGTAGTTCAGGTTTTCATCGACTTGGCCGGTGAATGTCTCACCACCCACGGTCAGGGTGACGGTGTCGCCTTCGCGGGCATCGCCACCCACGGTGCCGGTGATAGTGATGCCACCTTCGGCTTCTAAACCGTTGATCACATCGTCACCAGCTATGGTGTCGATGGTGATCGTAGCTTCTAGCTCGACATCAGAATCTGAATCGGCGTCGGCATCCGCGTCAGCATCCGCGTCGGCATCAGCATCGGCATCGGCGTCGGCGTCGGCATCTGCATCTGCGTCGGCATCTGCGTCGGCATCTGCGTCGGCATCTGCGTCGGCATCTGCATCTGCATCCGCGTCAGCGTCTGCATCCGCGTCTGCATCCGCATCTGCATCTGCATCAGCATCGGCATCGGCGTCAGCATCGGCGTCTGCATCCGCATCGGAATCTGCGTCAGCGTCCGCGTCCGCATCGGCATCGGCATCGGCATCGGCATCGGCATCGGCATCGGCATCAGCATCCGAATCTGCATCTGCATCTGCATCGGCATCGGCATCGGCGTCTGCATCGGAATCTGCGTCAGCGTCAGCGTCAGCGTCCGCATCAGCATCCGAATCTGCATCCGAATCTGCATCGGCGTCCGCATCCGCATCTGCATCTGCATCTGCATCAGCGTCGGCGTCGGCGTCAGCGTCAGCGTCAGCGTCCGCATCAGCATCCGAATCTGCATCCGAATCTGCATCCGAATCTGCATCGGCGTCCGCATCCGCATCCGCATCCGCATCCGCATCCGCATCAGCGTCGGCGTCGGCGTCAGCGTCCGCATCTGCATCCGCATCGGCGTCTGAATCGGCGTCCGCATCAGCATCTGCGTCGGCGTCGGCGTCCGCATCAGCATCGGCGTCCGCATCCGCATCGGCGTCCGCATCCGCATCGGCATCGGCATCGGCATCAGCGTCTGCATCGGCATCGGCATCGGCATCGGCATCGGCATCGGCATCAGCGTCCGCATCTGAATCCGCATCCGCGTCGGCATCAGCGTCAGCATCGGTATCGGCATCGGCATCCGCGTCAGCATCGGCATCAGAGTCGGCGTCCGCATCCGCATCAGCATCCGCGTCAGCGTCCGCATCTGCATCCGCATCTGCATCCGCATCGGCGTCTGAATCGGCGTCCGCATCCGCATCCGCATCGGCATCTGAATCTGCGTCCGCGTCCGCATCCGCATCCGCGTCGGCATCGGCATCGGCATCGGCATCCGCGTCAGCATCGGCATCAGCGTCGGCGTCGGCGTCGGCGTCGGCGTCCGCATCAGCATCCGCATCTGAATCTGCGTCCGCATCAGCATCAGCATCGGCGTCCGCATCTGCGTCGGCGTCGGCGTCGGCGTCGGCGTCGGCGTCGGCGTCGGCATCAGCATCTGAATCTGCGTCAGCATCGGCATCGGCATCAGCATCAGCATCCGCGTCGGCATCCGCGTCCGCGTCAGCATCGGCGTCGGCGTCGGCGTCCGCATCGGCGTCAGCATCTGCGTCAGCATCTGCGTCAGCATCTGCGTCGGCATCAGCATCGGCGTCCGCATCTGCATCTGCATCTGCGTCGGCGTCGGCGTCGGCGTCGGCGTCGGCGTCGGCGTCAGAATCTGCGTCCGCGTCAGTGTCATCTAGTGCTGCAGCAGCGGCTACACCACCATCAAACTCGACGAACTCAGCCCCTTCAAGACCTCCTTCAGTAGTGCTAAAACTAAGCGGATCGGTTTCTTCGGCAATACGGGCAAGGCGCACAAAGCTGCTACCGCCACCACCACCACCGGCGGCGCCACCGGCTGCGGTAGCATCTAGCAGTTCAAGTAGGTCGCCATCTTCATCATCAAGAGCGGCGAGCAGCGCTTCTAAATCGTCATCTTGGGCGCTGGCATCGGTGGCTACAATCGCGTCAAGATCAAGCTCGGGAGTGACAGCAACTTCTTGGCCGCCTTCAACAACGTTAACACCTGTTCCGTCGGCAAAGTCTAGATCTACACGACCATCCGCAGACGTGATAATCGTTTCACCTTCCTGAAGAACATCACCAACACGAAGTTCTCGTAGGTTGCCATCTTCGTCACGTGCCCAAGCCTGACCTGAAATCGCGATCACTGTCGCCATGTGCTGTATCCCACCCGCTGTTTCATTAAAGAGTTCGCCGCTTTTGTAAAAAACGAAGAAAGTAAATATTCATTAACGGCATTTTGCAGCAAGGCTAATCTTGATGACGGCGAATTCATATTGTACCGGTGGACAGTACTAGCACAGTGATAGGAGTGGGCTGGCGGATATGCTGAAAATTATGATGATTTTTTAATACTGAACGGAGCGTTCTACTACGGCTTTTTGTTCATCAACCAGCTCAATAGTTTCATAGGCTTTTATAAGCCCGGACATCATATTGAGTGCGCCTGAATCATTATTAAGATGACAACGTTGGCAGAATTCATGAGCACGCGCAGCGAGTGCGACACAGTTCGCCGCCATGGCGGGGGAGGCGAACTCGGACCAACCTTGCTGATTATTAGGGCTTTCCCATTGAGTGCTGATTAGCTCAAGGACTTCCGCATTTAGCTTTGCAGATAGCGGCCAGTGGGCCCCCAGCGTGTCATACACCCAACCATGCCAGTCCAGCAGAAGCATATACTTGCCTATGGTTGCCATACGCGCGCTACTCGCATTTTGCACCGTCAAGCATTTGGGGAGCCTTTCTATCTCAACGATCATAAGCGGCCATAACTTCATGAAACGCTCAACTTGAAAGGTCTGATTGTCTTCTTGCGTCAGATAGGAAAAATGCGATGCCTCAATATTTCTCATGCGCTCAGGTAATGAGGCAAACGTTGCAGCGTACCGGGCAATGATATTGTTTGGCACAGGAACATGTCGCAAGCCTTGACGTAGCTCACTCATCCAAGGCTTACGTTCTTCAGAGTTCTTCCACTGAGGAGGTTTGCCCCCCACTTCCAATAACAAAAAGGAGCACCAGGGCAAACGACCACTGGCTCGTAACACAGGCACAGTAGGGATGACTCCGTAACAATAGCCACCGACTTCACTCAATAGCGATATTTCATGAAGCGCTTCGTTTTCCCGAGCAGGGACGTAGCACTTCAACAACCTATAGCGAGGGAAGCTATTGCTATCCACATCCCGAACCAATACGTGTGCGATAGCTCGCCCAGAAAGCAGGCGACACTGCAAAATCTCAGGATCGCGGTGGCAATAATTACACTCAACTAACCATGGTAATAGCCAACGCTGAAGAGTTACTTGTTCAAAACGTTGTACAAAATCCGTGGTTGAAAAGAGAGATATCTGCTGGGAGCGAGGCAAAAGCAGCATATTAATCTGCTGAAAATACTTGATGATACTCAAGAAATTGACCAATCCATTAACACTGGCCGCCATTAATTGGCGCATTCCCAGCAGCAATATGAACAGTGTCAGGAGTGGACGCATCGTCCCATTGAAATAATCTAGGACAATAATTAAAAACCCTAACGCAAAGCTGATATTGATGACTGTCAGAACGTTGCCTTGCAACATATTCTGAATTTTCGTCACCCGCTCAAAGCGATAGTAAAAGCCAACGATCATCACCAGCCCCAACACACAAGTAACTGCTAATAGCGCTAGCAGAGGATGTAGAAGAGCGATTAAAAGACAGAAAAGCAGTGCAATCACCGTTGATGACAAAGCACCTATCACAATGCCTAACACGCGTTTGCCAAGTAATCGGTGGTTGGCAACTAAACGGGTTTTATTCAAATGACCAAGAATTAGGGTCGAAAGATGCGCAATGGCTTTTTTGACTAGCCATTGAAGTAAGGCGTAGGTGCAAAAGCAGAGCACTGCCAATGCGATTAATACCGCTATCTTGTCACCGTGGTTATCCACCCTAGGAACCCAACCATCTATACGGCTATGGCCGGTGATCAACACTTGAAGCAGTTGCCAGGGTAGCACTAGGCTTGCCAACAGCATGACCTGACTTACAATTTGTATTAGCAAGATAGTCAATACGCGCCAACGAAATGGCCACAACACCGCACGAGCTAACGCAGCCATCAGGTCGAGAACTTGATCTCCGTGAATCTCGTCTCTCTCACTGTTAGTCATCTGGTTGCTCATCGATCAATCATGGGTTCAATAAGTTGCATGAATGTACGTAATTCGTCCGGTTGATCGGCTATCGGCATATATAGGGAAACAGCATGGTGCACTGCGGATAGGATGGCTCTATTGTGCCGCAGGTCACGCTGTTCTGCTTCTGCCCAACCATACACGGGCCATTGTTCTTGATGGGCCAGTGCCTCCCCCGCTTCATTTAGCGAGGAGAAAAGTAACGGTAGAAATGCGCTGCCATAGCGCTCACTCACTGCCACTACTTGGCTGCCATCGTGATAGCGCATCTCTCTTAGTACCTTCGGGATAGAGCTGTCGCCTTGAGGATCAAGCAGATAAAACAGTCTCTGCCAAAAGATTGCGGCGCCATAGCTATCTTGTATCACCACTTCCAGCGCTTCGGCATTAGTAGGCAAGGGATCCCCTTTTTGTATATCCCCTCTAAGTAGCGATTCTGACCAGCGGGCTAACCCTTCATGCACCCAACCTTGCTTGAACATCATGTGTGCATTTTGATACAGATGAAATAGCTCATGTGCAGGGGTTAAGTTTTCTGCTGCATTCACTTGACTACCTAGAGCCATGCGAATATGGCAATCAGACACTGCGGGGCTGCGTACCACTTCATCATACGCTTGCCCGCCGCGCACTTGGTCAGCACGCAACATCACCATAATAAAATTTGCACGCTGATAGCGTGGCATATGTAAAGGTGGTGTGAGCCCCAATACTTCACGATAGAGTACATCGGCGGCTTCAAGCTGTATTTTCAAGTCATTAAGTCTTGTCGCGCTTAGCGGCACGCCCTGATCAGTTGCCTCGACAAAGAAGTGAATATGCTTCTCTATCCCCTCGGCTTGGTTCGGCTCACTTGCCACTACCTCAAGCAATCTGTCGCGCTGTAGATAATGGCACTCACCTGCTTCCGGGGTCGGCTGGGCAATCACTGGCGTTAGCTTGCCGATCATGGCGCAAAGTATTATCAGTGCAACCCACCCACGCTGGTATGGCGATAGATGTTTAATCATGAGGTAACTGAGAAAAAAGCGCGTGCAGTCCGATGCCATGAGACGCCTTAACAAGCACGCTATCTTGAGGCACTAAATGGTCAGGCAATGCAGCTTCAAGAGCCTCAACATCGGCGAAGTGAAAGACGCCAGAAGCCTCTCCACCCAGCAACGGCAACAACGCTTGGCAGTGCTGACCACAGAGCAGTATGCTCCTAGCTGATTGCGCAGCAAGGATTGGGGCAAGCTCCTGGTGGAAACGTTCTGACTCTGCCCCTAGCTCTAGCATATCGCCAATAATCAACAGCTTTTTATTGGCGTCCACAGGGAGTGAGGAGAAGGCCTCTAACGCCATACGCATAGATAGAGGATTGGCATTGTACGTTTCATCGTACAGAGTGATTGGGATCCCATAGCAGTCTATAGCCCGCACCTCGCCCCGCCCTGCCACCGCTTGAAAAGATGCCAAACGGGATATGATGATGTCTAAAGGTAAATTATCTTGTCTAGCCACGGCTAATACTGCCATCGCATTCAGCAGCATATGTCGCCCAGCAGCACTCAAGCCAAGTTCATACACAACGCCATCACACATAATGCGACCGCTATTCCCTGCAAATTCAAGCATGCGTATGTCTGCGTCAGGATGTTCACCGAAACTGACCACCTGTAGGTGATAGCGCCTCGCCTGCTCAGCCAGATAAATATATTGAGGCATATCGCGGTAGAGAATAGCGCTCCCATTGGGTGGCATACCCTGAAAAATAAGCGCTTTCTTTCGAGCAATTTCGTCCAGAGATCGGTGATACACCAGATGCGATGCAGCAATATTAGTAATAATGGCGATGTCAGGGCGAGCAAGATCGGTATTCTGGGCCATGGAGCCGATGGCCATTTCAACCACCCAGTACGGTGCTTCTTGTGGCATCGAAGCCATGTTCCAAGCAATGCCAATCGGTAAATTGGCACTGCCTTGCGTTTGTCCGACAGCACCGGTGTAGTTCAGCACATGGGCTAGCATCGCTACTGCCGTTGTTTTACCGGCACTGCCGGTAACACCGATGACACGCCCAGCGTAATTACGGCGCTGCCACTGACCTATCGCCAGCGTCGCTGCACGCACATCAGCTACGTACAGCACGGGCACGCCGATATCACGATACGTCTCGCGATTATCGCAAATGACAGCGGAAGCACCTTTACTTACCAGAGACTTGACTGCGGCGAATGGCAAAAAACCTTTATCCATTTCCTTGCTGCGAGCGACAACAACCTGCCCCGGTTGAAAAGATTTTGGCCAGCAGCATAGTCCTATCGCCTGCCAATCATCAGGCGGCACTGATGCCCATACTCCCTCAGTTGCTGAGGCGATGGCCTTGGCATCCAGCCGACTCCCTACTCGTGTCTTTACACTGGCATAGCTTGCCTCACGCAGCATATGCTGGTACGCCACCAGCCCTGATAAGTAGTGCTCTACATCGTCTATCCTGACGCGAAAACTGTGATGACGAATAAAAAAGCCATCCACGATGGTCGCCGGCGCCTTAAAGTACATAGCGACTTCCGGCCAGAAGAAACCGTTGAGTAGATAATTCGCCCTGGCGTGAAGCGCACGGTAAAACGCATTGATATCAAAGCCGTTCAGCACATCGGCTAAATCAGGGCGTGCTTCCAGCTTGAGCAGCGTTTTGTGAAACGCCATTGATAGTTCAAGCAACGTTGGAAACGTCGTGGCCCGCTTGTGAATAAAGTCGACATAACCAGTGATATTGCGCACCGCAAACGCAAAATACTTGCGCTCTGGAAGATGCGTCACCAGTTCATTAGAGCAATACGCAAGCCAATGGTCGTGAGCATTTTCGTGACCACTAGCAATAAAGTGGTCAAACGCTTTGACCACACACTCCAGCCAACGGTTATTTCGGGTATGGTCGTAAAGCCGCATTAAGGCAAAAGCAGCTTCGCCATCGTAATAAATGATCCGTGTCTTTTCCTTAACCGATAAATCCGCAGCATTGAGCACGTGCACAAAGCTACCGTCGGCTTCCTGCATTCTCGAAATCCCCAGCGCCAGCGCATCCGCCAAATTAGCATAGCGACCATCCCCCGTGACTTGGTGATATTTCACTAGTGCAAGAATAGCGACCGCATTGGCTCCCAGCTTGATAATGTCGCCTACATCCACCACATAGGCTGCGCCTTGGCGATGAATAACGAACCTGGAACATAAACCAGAAAGCGCGCTAGTAATCTGCTGGCGTAAAACGTCTAGCTGCTCATTACTTAAAAGCCCTTGCTCCGCGCAGACTTCATAGCCTTCCAATAAGGCATAGGTACTACTAGCGTGGCGTAATACGTTGTAGGTGTTAATACGACGGTCAAAACAGGGAAAATAGCCATACACATAGCGGCCATCTTCATTTACTTGTTTGCCTAAAAAGCGGGTGGAACGTGCGATTAACTCTCCTGTGGATACCGCTGTTAGAGGAGGAGCTTCTCGCCTGCCCCAGCATCTCGGCCGAGTATCCAGAGCATGAACGTTAGCATTTTCGCCGCCAACATCCACAAATACTCCAGCGGTGGAAAAGCTCCAAGCTGGCATATTATCGGCAAAGTCTGGCATCTGACTTGAGCCATGACGCGCTTTTATATAGCGCTCTAGGTGAGCCTGATTAACATCGGCATGCACCACCTGATTGCCTGCATACAAACAGGCATTTGCGTTAAGTTCCATCTCTGTTAGCAAGAGTCGGGGAAGCTTCTTTCCCACAAAGGCTAAGCCACTACGGAAATAGTTGCGCTTATAACGCTTAACCTCCTGTTTTAGGGCTTTCCAATGCCATTCACGCACTGCAAAAGGCCACTCCAACCGGCACCACACCAAAGGATGCGGGAACTTTCGCTCAAGTCGTTCTAGTGCCTGCTTAAGCATGGGGAGTATTGCGGCCCAGTTGCCTGCCTGCAAGTTGTCTAAATCAAGCTGCACAGAGGTGACTTGAGCGCGCTCATAGCCATCGCTTGCCGAGATAAGCATTAGCTGAGCAAACTCTGCTGGCTGCGCATGCCGGTTCAACCACATAGGCATCACCGTTTCGCCGATACCATCTAAAGCATGCACTAAGTCAACTTGTCGGGCAGCCTGTATATCTTTCCCAGCCCCCTGCTGACTTTGTATAAGCTGGCCAGGCAGTGAATAACGTTTATTATCGGGCATTCAAATGCTCAAAAATATGGGCTAATGCAAAAGCCTGAAGTTTAGCGTTTTCGTGCTAACACCTTTCGATACATCGCTCACATTCAGGCATGGTCATTAGAGTCGTTCTGAAAAACTCTCAGCAACGGGCGCTAACTTCAGAATTAACTGCAGGCGGTCACGAACGGATAACTTCTTAAATATCGCGCTTAGATGAGCTTTTACCGTGCGCTCAGTAATATCTAATTGGCGAGCAACTTCTTTGTTGGTTGCACCGCGGGCAACGGCTAACGCCACGCCTCGCTCGCGCTCCGTGAGCAGGTTCAAATATTCTCTGTGCTGATGACTTTCACCGTTCTGGCGATTTTGTAGGGCCTTAAATGTTCCACCCATCACTTTGGCAAGCAGCTCTTGACCTACCCACACGCCTTGATTGGTCACCACAAGGGCCACTTGCTTAAGTACATCAGGTGCCGCCAGTGTGTGCACGTAGCCACGCGCTCCAAGGTCAAGCGCCCTTAGCGCCTCGCGATCATTAGGCGCATAGCTGAGCATTACCACAATTGCATTTCTTGCGGTTGCCGCTGGAACTAACTCCTTCCAGTTTTCAACCATGGTCGTTAGCCAAACCACATCCCCTGGCTCCGCCTTACCTAATACGCTATCTGGCGTGGTGGCTACACTTGCAGGAAAAGCACTTTCCCAGCGCGCCTTTAGGCTACCATCCGTTGTTACAAACCAATGTTTCATTAGCGCTCCCCCATGGAATCTCGCCACGCCCTTAAAACAGGTTTTAGTAAGAACTGCATGACCGTTCTTTTGCCTGTCACAATATCTACCTGTGCTGTCATCCCTGGAATCACCTGAAGGCGCTCAGCAATACTTTCATCTTGTAAACTGCGAACCCGAACCAAATAAAACGTATTGCCATCATCATCAGTAATCGTATCTGCGCTGATGTGATCAAGCTCAGCCTGCAAGCCACCATAAATGGCATAGTCGTAGGCAGTGAGCTTAATCGTCGCGGGCTGACCGGGGTGGAGAAAAGCAATATCCTGGGGAGCAATGCGCGCTTCAACCAGTAGTTGGTCATCGCTGGGCACGATATCCAACACTTCTTGGCCTGGCTGAAGTACTCCGCCAATCGTATTAACATGAAGACGCTGAATCACACCATCGACAGGTGAGCGTATTTCGGTAAGTCGCACTCTATCTTGAAGGCCAGTACCTGACTGCTGAAGCGCATTTAAGTCGCCTAACGTCTGAGCAAGCTCATCTCGCCACTCACTTCTCCGTTCGGCACCTAACTCTAGTAGCTGTCCCTCTGCTTCTTCTACTCCCGCTTCCAGACGTGAAACAGCAGCAGCAGCTTGGTTGCGCTCACCTGTGGCACGCGATACTTCACGCTGTAAGCGCAATACCTCAACTTCTGAAACAGCACCTGAGGCAAGTAGCGGGCGCGTCAAATTAAGCTCTTGCCCTGCCATACTTGCTTCGCGTTGGGCAGTATCAAGTCGAGACTGCGCTTCTCGGAGTTCTTCTTGACGCTGTCGGATACGATCGTTGAGCACATTTTCCTGCTCGCGCAGCTCTTCACGGCGACTTTCGTACACTTCTCGTTCCTGCATTACGATATCGGGCACTTCTTGACGCAACTCTTCGGAAGGCTCAAAAGTAGTGCCAGTGGCCAACGCCCGCAGCCGCTCAGCGCGTGCTTCAAGTGCAAAACGCTGAGCACGGTTTTCGCGAAAATCAGAAACGAACCGCGTTGGGTCAATTTGCATTAACACTTCACCAGCACTGACCACCTGCCCTTCTCGCACCATGATCTGTTCTATCGCACCGCCGTCAAACGATTGAATGCGCTGCAATTGGCTTGCCGGAATAACGCGTCCCGCGCCACGGGTTACTTCGTCGATGGCAGCAACTGATGCCCAAACCACCAGCACGATGATGGTTAATAAAACAGTGTAGAGAAATAGACGCGCACGAATCGGCTCTTGCTGCATACGCGCCCAATCAGTGTCGCTTGCCCAGTCACGATTAAGATGCGCAGAGGTGACACGGCGAGCAAAGAGTCGATCCATAAAAGGACGAAACGGCTTCTTCCCTTTCTCAGAAAATCGCCCAATGGCCTCAAAGCCTTTTTGCTCACTCGTGGAGGTGGTTTTTTTCGCCATTATGACGCCCTCCCGATCTGGCCTTTACGCAACGCCTCTACAACCGTATCGCGAGGACCATCTGCCACCACTTTTCCAGCATCCATAACGATAATGCGGTCAACGAGGGATAGCAGCGATGTACGATGAGTAACAACCAAGATGGTTTTTCCTGGCGCAACACTCGTTAGATTCGCTTTAAACGCTTCCTCACTGGCGTTATCCATTGAGCTGGTTGGCTCATCAAGCAGCAATATTGGTGGATCTTGGACAACGGCCCTTGCGATGGCTACGGCTTGTTTTTGCCCGCCTGAAAGCGCCTGCCCTCGTTCACCTACTTCAAGATCAACGCCTTTGGGGTGGCTATTAACCAGTGAATCAAGACCAGCAATTTCGATTGCTCGGAATAACGCCTCATCATCAACTCGGTCGTTTCCACCACCAGCAACAATATTATCCCGTAGCGTGCCAGCGAATAGGCTGACGTCCTGAGGCACATAACCAATATGACGACGAAGTTGCAGAGGATCTAACTGACGAATATCAACGCCATCCACCAGCACCGCGCCGGATGTGGGCTGATAAAAACCAAGTACAAGCTTATTCAGCGATGATTTTCCGCAGCCAACACGGCCAAGTAACGCGACTTTTTCACCAGCTTTGATAGAAATCGAGACATCACGCAATGCTTCTCTTTCTTCATGAGGATAGCGCAAGGTAACTTTCTCTAAGCGAATGCTGCCGGTAAAACTGGGCTTTTCTACATAGGCTTTACCTTCATGACGCTCCACACTCTTAGCCATTACATCATTTAACGACTCCAGAGCCGTTGAGGACTGATGGTACTGAGCCAGCAAAGCAGCCGCTTGGCTAATAGGCGCCATCGCTCGAGAAGAGAGCATATAGGCGGCAATCAAACCGCCCTGAGTCAAGTTACCTTCGATAATTTGATAGACACCAATGATAATGACGCATACAGCTACGCTATGCTGAGCCCACTGAGCAACGCTTGAGACCGATGAACTCACCATTTTGAGCTGAGCACCGGTTCTCGATAAAAAGGCAGATGCTTTTTCCCAGTGACGTTGAATACGGCTTTCCGCCCGCAATGCCTTGACGTTTTCTAATTGGGAGACAGACTCCACCAGTAAAGCGTTACGCTGCGCACCTACCTCCCAAGTCGTTTGTGAAAGCTCATGCAGTTTCCCTTGTGCTGCAAGGGCATATAACAGCACGAAAACGATACCAACGAGCACAGGTAACACAAGCCAAGGATTGATCAACGCAATGATGGCCGCGAAAAGCAGTACAAAGGGTAAATCGACGATACCAAGAATGGTTGCAGAGCCAATAAATGCTCGCACCGATTCGAAAGATTGAAGCGTTGAGGTAAAAGACCCTGTCGATACTGGCCGCTCCTCTAAACGCAACCCTAACGTTTTCGCCATAATAGACGATGAAAGCTTTACGTCTGCCCGGCTGGCTGCTAAATCAACAAAGCTGCTACGCATTAAGCGCAGCGCCAAGTCAAAACACAGCACGATGAAAATACCGATTGCCAGCACCCAAAGCGTTTCAGTGGCCTGATTAGGGACAACACGGTCATAAACGTTCAACACAAACAGCGGCATCGCCAGCGCGAATAAGTTGATCGCTACTGAACCAAGAACGATGTCGCGATAGAGGCGTCGATTTTCACGAATAACGCCCCAAAACCAGTGCTGATCCCGGCGTTTTTTCACACCAGGTTCAGAGGTGCTGTCGGCTCTAAACTTTGGCCGCACATAAATGGCTTCACCGCTGTACCCCGCGTGAAGCTCGTCTAGCGATATTTCCGTATCAGCCTCTGACAGCTCAGGAAAAATTACTTTTGCTTTTTGCTGCTTGAGATCCAGCCCGAGCAACACACAAGCACGCCCTGGTTCCAGCAATAAAATTGCCGGAAACAGTGCAGGATTTAGCGCCGAAAGCTTACTTTTCACAATATGCGCAGTAAGCCCAGCTCGCGAGGCTGCCCGCCCGAAGACAGAAGGAATCAGTTTTCCTTGCTCTAAAGGCAGGCCCGCTTTTAAGGCCTCGGATGACACTTCGTGCTGATAATATGAAGCAACTGCCTTTAAACACTCCAGTAGCTCATCGTGTTCTTCCTGGCCGTTGCTACGGTCAGTCCGAGATACTTCCAGCTTGCGTTGCGTCACTGAGACCTCATTATCCTAATGAATTCGTCGGAAAACCATTCACTGAAGTTTCACCAGTGGGCATGCCTAAGGCGGCGACTTAATAGCCGCCACTCATCAGCAATTAAATGCCACTGGTGAAATCTTCAAGCGTGAAGCCACGCGGCCCATCGACGGCGCACGCCATCTCTGCACGAGACGCAGCATCCTCATAGCCAAGCTCGTCAAGGCTAGGAATATCATCACGGGCTACTTGTAGGGTTTGCATTAGCTGCCCCATCGCCGCCAGGGTTCGTGCTTGGGCCAGCGTTAAGTCGAACTGTGCGTTCGCATAGGCACGACTCGCTTCAAAAAACTCGTTCTCACTATCCAGCACGTCTAAAAGCGTGCGCTGGCCAATATCGAACTGCTGTTGATAAGCACCACGAACACGGTCAATTGACTGCCGGTGTTCGTTTAAATACTCCAACTGTTCGTTGAGACGCTGCGTGTCGTTATAAGCGATTTGTGTCGTTTGTCTAACATTGGTACATGCTGTTTCGCGCTGGCTATCGGCTTCTTCAATTCGCGTGGTTGCCGCATTGAAGGCAGCATAGTCAGAACCACCCCGGTAAAGATTCATACTCGCAACGAGCTGGATACTGTGCTCATCACGACGACCACCCACGGAATCGTCTTGGTTATTAGTGCCGGTACGTCCTTGAATATCTAGGCGAGGCATAAAGGCAGCGCGGGCACCTTCACGCTCAGCGCGTTGCACCGCGATATTCTCAATTGCCGCATGAAACTCAGGATTCCCCTGGAACGCCAGCTCAATGGCTTGGCTGATATCCGCGGGCAGTTCAGTAGCAAGAGACGGCGCGGGCGCCATGTTTTGTGCCGGTAGCGCACCAACAATTCGTTGGAAGCGAGCAGTAACATCGTGAAGGTTTGACGCTTCCGACATTAGGTTTGATTCGGCTAAAGCTAAGCGGCCACTGATCTGTTCAAGGTCAACACCCCGCCCTGCACCAGAAAGCGCACGCTCTTCAATCTGAGCAAATACTCGCTGGTGTTCACGATAGTTATCCTGCGCTAAACGCACCAACTCGCGATAGCGCAATACATCGAGGTAACTACGAAAAGCCTCAAGCGCAACTTCTTCGCTGACACCCAAAAGTTCGAAATAGGCGACTAACCGAGCACGATCCAAGCGCTCAACCTCACTGCGCGTTGCAAAACCATCAAAAACCATCTGGGTTAAGGTCAGCTCAGCAAAATCACTATCGTAGCTGCCGCGCCCATCATTTTGCTGGTCTTGCCTACCGATACCCGCGCTGACATCAATCGTAGGCAAATAACCACCTTGAGCAACCCGGATATCACTTCCAGAGGCGCTAAAATTGGCCCAGGATGCATTTACCTGAGGATTGGTAACGATAGCCTGCTGAATGGTGCTCGATAGATCAGTAGTACCCGGCGCGTAAAGCGTCGCTGGCAATGCCTGAGCTAAAGCAGAGAGAGGGAGACAAGCCAGAGTAGTCACCGTAAGCGGTCGAATAGCGCGCTGTAAAAACAAAGTTTTTAGTGTCGTTTTAATACCGTCTTTCATCGCCATAGATCCCTAATGAATATTTACGCTGCTGAAGAAATAGCTGCTAAACGCCACCAACCCTGGGGCACCCTTGACTCTCTTGCTTCGCCCTCTGGTCAACACCTCATACTAATTAGTATTGATACGACTCAGTGATACGAATTAGCGCATTTACTTAGCTTAATTTAATAGCATTAGCCGCTAGGCCGATGCTATGAAGCCAAGAGTCACAAAATTTTACAATAAAAATCCTAAAAAAACATTACAAAGCAGTTTTTTGCTTTGTTTTACGTGCTGGATTTTAAGAACTAGGTTTTAAGAACCTGGTTTTAAGAACTGAACTTCAACACCAAGCCCTAAGAGCTAGGCTTTCGAAGATTGCAGCTGCTGCAGCGCCAGCCCTGAAAGGATCAGCATCAATCCTACCAACGTGGATGCCAACAATGGCTCATTGACAACCAGGTAGAGCAGCAGCAGCGAAACGGGGGGGGATAGAAAGATCAGATTAGACACCTTGGCCGTACGCGAGACCTTGCGTACCGCCATCTGCCAAAGAATAAAAGCGACTCCCATTTCGAAAAGGCCGACGTAGACACCCGCGCCTAAGGCTTGCCAGCCATGCCAACTGAACCCTGGCCCCACAATCAATAGCAGCGTTAAAACAGGCAAGCCGACGCTGAAGTTCTGCCATTGTGCGACTAAGGGCGCTCTTTGATCCCGCGCGTTGAGTAACCAGTAGAGAGCCCATAACAGCGTCGACACAAGTGCAAACACGACACCAAGAGGGTCTGCGAAATCAACATTGAAAACATTACCGCGGGTTGCTATCACCCAGACACCCGCGTAGGCAATAAGCCCCGCAACCACATCCATACGCGTGAGCCGTTGCCCTAAGATCGGTACCGCCAGAAGCGCCATTGCCAGCGCCCAGGTATAATTGAGCGCCATTGCCTCTTGCCCAGGCAGCCTATCGTAAGCAGCAAACAGCACTAGATAGTAGGCAACAGGATTCATCAACCCAGCCCATGCAGCGGTTCGCCAACCATAGCGAAGGGCTTCTGTTAAATGCCCTTGCTTTACTACCAACACAAACATAAACGCCCAAGATACAAGGGCCGCGAGCCACATCAATTCTAGCGGACTCATCCAGGCAAGAGCGACCTTAAAAGCCGTAGCAACTGTCGACCATAGCGCCACCGCTCCAAGACCATACAGTATCGCTTGACGATCTTGATTCATCGGTCGATATGCCCCAAATCCCGGACTGGCTCGATCTTATCCCGCACGCGTTGCTTTAGGACCTTGATATCTGGAAAGCCACCATCGCGTTTTCTTTCCCATAGCAACGCCTCGTCGCACCATATCTCAAAGGTGCCACCATGGGAGGGAGACAATGCAACCTCTGCAAGACTTTCGCCAAAGGTTGAAAGCAGCTCTTGGGCATACCAAGCACTGCGCAACAACCACTGGCACTGCGTGCAGTAACGTATTTGAATGCGTGACATACAGAGGTTCCTAAACGTTTTAATGTGGCATCCTTGTTTTTCATTCTGTCACCTTACATTAGCAACTGCCAAGGAAACGTAATGAACAAGCAACATGTTTCTCAAACCCGAGTGTACGAGTGGCTAACAGGTGATGATGACAGCCGAATGTGCGATGACATTCCCGATGAGGCATGCCATGAGCAACCGCATAACTTTTTTCTGCATCTTTGCGCCTCGTTAGGCAATAAACTCGCTGACGAGCTCTCCAGCGCCCGCTTGGTATTGCCTTGGTTAATGGGCATTATTGGTGCTCCGGTATGGATGGTTGGTCTACTGGTACCTATACGCGAAGCAGGCGCCCTGTTACCACAGCTGTTTGTGGCTGGCTTTATTCGCTTAAAACCAACGCGTAAGTGGGCATGGGTAGCAGGCGCGTTGATACAGGCATTGGCGGCATTAGCGTTAGCACTGCTAGCACTCGTGGGCAGCGGATCTTTAGGGGGGGCGATGGTGCTAGGAGCACTAGTGTTGCTATCGCTGGCCAGAGGACTCTCATCCATAGCAACGAAAGATGTGTTGGGTAAAACCATCGCTAAGCGACGCCGTGGAACCTTAATGGGGTGGAGTGGCAGCGTAGCAGGCGCCGCAACCCTGGTAGCTGGCGGCGTTCTGATGTGGTTTGGTGATCAACCCGGCAACGTAGCACTCGCTATTTTACTGGTTGTTGCCGCCGCAGGATGGCTACTAAATGCCGTGAGTGCGGCGCGCATAGCGGAAGTGCCCGGCGCTGTGGAAGGCGGGGAAAATGCATGGGACAGCATTAAGCTAGGGCTTTCTTTACTCAAAGAAGATCGTAATTTTCTAAACTTCAATCTGGCTCGTGCTCTACTCCTCTCCAGCGCACTGGCACTCCCCTACTTAGCCCTACTCGGCCAACAACAAAGCGGTACTAACTTAGGTGGCCTTGGCCTGCTGGTAGTGGTATCAGGCATTGCTGCGATGGTGGCAAGCCCTGTATGGGGAAAGCGAGCAGACCAATCGAGTCGCCGTGTGATGAGAGATGCAGCCATCGGCACTGCCATTTGCTGTCTGCTGGGCGCAAGCCTGGCATGGCTCCCCAGCCAGTGGAGTGAAAGCGTTTGGCCTTATGCGATTATTTACGCCTTTCTGGTTATCGTTCATCACGGCGTACGACTAGGCCGTAAAACCTACTTAGTCGACATTGCTACCCAGGAGAATCGCGCGCTATATGTGGCACTATCTAACACCTTGACTGGGGTGTTGATGCTGGTGGTAGGCGGGATAATCGGTGGGTTGGCTCAGTGGCTTGGTAGCGCTCCGCTGTTGTTAATACTCGCTGGGACAGCATTCGGTGCCATGTTATCAGCCCAACAATTACCTGAGGCAGAATAGCGCTGCCGATTGCAATGCATCACAACGCTCGCCATGATGGTAGGTAATTAGCGGTGATTAGCTGGGTTTTTGCTATTCTACCTTTATTAAGCAATATGAAATGCCGCTTAGCTCCGCGTTGATGGACAGCGCATAGCTTCGGAAGAACGAGAGCAGCAACAGGAACCCATTGATGAAACGATCTCCTTTGATCAGCCCTGAGTTACTCGAACGCATTATTGACGCTTCCGAGGATGGCATCGTCGTTGCAGAGCAAGAAGGCGATGAAAACATTCTCATTTACGTCAACCAAGGCTTCGAACGCCTCACCGGCTACAGTGCAGATGAAATTCTTTATCGCGACTGCCGTTTTTTGCAAAACGAAGACCGTGACCAAGATGCACTGACCTCTATCCGAGAAGCGCTGAAAGAGGGTCGCCCTTCTCGTGAAGTACTGCGCAATTATCGCAAAGACGGCACCATGTTCTGGAACGAGCTCTCCATTACACCCGTTTTTGACGAAGCTGATAACTTGATGTACTACATCGGCGTACAGAAAGACGTGACGGAGCGCGTAGAAGCACAGCAAGCATTGGCCGCCCTTCAGAAGCGCCAAGAACTGACAGAATAAATAAAAACGACAATAAAGTAGCCTCAGGGGCTTGAACTTCAACCTAAGTGGCGGTATATAGCGGCTAAGCGCATAAAAGCGCTAGGCGCTTCTTGTTTCATCTATCGATTGAAAGAAGAAGCCGTTGTGATGCCGGTGCGCCGGCTTGGGTTGGAGGGCATACCATGAGCCGTGACCCCTTAAATCGTGAATCTTATACCAGTGATGCAATCGATGCCGATGAGTTCGATAACTTAGACGCTGTGAACGATGACCATTACGGCAAAAGCAAGCCCAGCAAAGCAGATACGCTTCGCGCCCGCCGCCAAGTAGAAGCATGGCTTGAAGAGCGCCGTTTGCAGCGCGCTATTGAAGATGATTGGGATGAAGAGGAATAACCTGATCGCCTCAATCACTTTCATTGATTGGCAGCTTAGTTACGATGTCTAGTTACTCTACGTAATTGTCGCGCACGGAGCCTTCACTAGGCTGCTGATCAACGTATCAAAACGACTTATCTTCTGTGCTTCTGGCCTTTGCCCGCGCGGAGCACTATCATCTTAGCCCTACGCCAGCACACAGCTGCGACTCTTTTCTCCAACAACCTAACGGATTTCCATGGCGCAATACGTATTCACCATGAACCGGGTTGGCAAAGTTGTGCCGCCCAAAAAGCAAATTCTCAAGGATATTTCGCTATCGTTCTTCCCTGGCGCCAAAATTGGCGTACTTGGCTTGAACGGTTCCGGTAAATCCACACTGCTACGCATTATGGCCGGTGTCGATAAAGAGTTTGAAGGTGAAGCTCGTCCGATGCCTGGTATTAATGTGGGCTACCTTCCCCAGGAGCCACAGCTTGATGACGAAAAGAACGTCCGCGATACGGTAGAAGAGGCGTTAGGCGCCATTAAAGAAGCACAGGAAAAACTAGATGCGGTGTATGCTGCGTATGCTGAGCCTGATGCAGATTTTGATGCCCTAGCGAGCGAACAAGCACGCCTTGAAAATATTATCGAAGCCGCCGATGCGCATAACCTTGAGCGTAAGCTGGAAGTTGCAGCTGAAGCGCTGCGCCTGCCACCTTGGGATGCCAAAGTAGGCAATCTTTCTGGGGGCGAGCGCCGCCGTGTAGCACTGTGCCGCCTGCTGCTTTCCAGCCCCGACATGCTCTTACTCGACGAGCCTACCAACCACTTGGATGCTGAATCCGTTGCTTGGTTAGAGCGCTTCTTGCACGACTATAACGGCACTGTCGTGGCCATCACCCACGACCGTTACTTCCTGGACAACGTTGCCGGATGGATTCTGGAACTTGACCGCGGCCAGGGCATTCCTTTTGAAGGCAACTACTCTCAGTGGCTGGAGCAGAAAGAGCAGCGCCTGAACCAAGAAGCCAAACAGGAAGTATCGCGCCAGAAAGCTATCAAGCAAGAGCTTGAGTGGGTGCGCAGCAACACTAAAGGACGCCAAGCGAAGAGTAAGGCACGCCTTAATCGCTTTGAAGAGATGCAGTCTGGCGACTTTCAAAAGCGTAATGAAACAAATGAGATCTATATTCCGCCTGGCCCGCGCCTGGGTGATAAGGTCATCGAGTTCCATAACGTGACCAAGCGGTTTGATGACAAACTGCTCTACCAGGATCTCTCTTTTACCATCCCTCAAGGGGCGATTGTCGGGATTGTAGGTGGTAACGGGGCCGGTAAATCAACACTGTTCAAGCTAGTCACCGGCCAAGAACAGCCGGATGCTGGCGAAGTAGTGATTGGTGAGACTGTTGATATTGCGTACGTTGAACAGTTGCGTGACGCGCTAGACGACAAGCAAACTGTTTGGGAAGCCGTCTCTGACGGACAGGATATTCTCAACATTAACGGCTATGAAGTTTCTTCGCGCGCCTACGTTGGCCGCTTTAACTTTAAGGGCAACGATCAGCAGAAGCGTCTAGATGAGCTTTCTGGTGGTGAACGCGGTCGCCTTCAGCTTGCCCAAACGCTCAAACAAGGCGCGAACGTACTGCTGTTAGATGAACCTTCAAACGATCTGGACATCGAGACCCTACGCGCCCTGGAAGAAGCGCTGCTGGCGTTCCCAGGCTGCGCGATGGTGATCTCTCACGATCGTTGGTTCTTAGACCGTATCGCTACGCACATCCTCGCCTTTGAAGGCGATTCTGAAGTCGTCTTCTTCGATGGTAACTACACCGAATATGAAGAAGACCACAAGAAGCGCGTGGGTAACGACACACCTAAGCGGATGAAGTATAAGCGCATCGACGCCTAACGATTTGTTGCTATACCGCTAGTACGTAAAAAGCCCCTTGTACGCTAAAACGCACAGGGGCTTTTTACTTTTGTTGGGCTATAAAATAAACAGAACCTGCTATCAGCCTGCCGGCCAAGTAAACTGCCGACCTCCCAATAAATGCATATGGATGTGGTAAACCGTCTGACCACCCATTTCATTGCAATTCATCACAACACGATATCCATCTTCCGCGAAGCCTTGTTGCTTGGCCAGCTGTGCGGCAGTGTGCTGCAAACGCCCAACCAAGGTTAGGTCTTCAGGGGCAATATCGTTAAGCGTAGCAATATGCTTTTTAGGAATAATCAACTGATGCGTTGGCGCCTGAGGACTAATGTCATTGAACGCTAGCACATGCTCATCTTCAAACACGATATCTGCGGGAATTTCGCGGTTTATGATTTTGCAAAACAGGCAATCCATACGGCCTCCTTCATTTTTGTAAGTGGCGAAAACTAACGAGCGAAAACAGCCTTAGCGAAAACGGCGCTGAGACAGCAAATGGCGAACCAGCGGCGCTAAAATCAGCTCCATCGCTAACGACATACGCGCCCCAGGCACCACTAACGTGTGCGGGCGTGTCATAAATGAATCTTTGATCATCGCCAATAGCCAAGGAAAATCCACCGTTGAGGGATCCCTAAAGCGAATCACCACAAACGATTCTGCATCGGTCGGAATATCCTGAACCTCAAAGGGGTTCGACGTATCGACAGTGGGCACACGCTGGAAATTAATATGGGTACGCGAGAACTGCGGCTGAATGTAGCGCACGTAATCATCCATGCGCCCTAATATGGTATCGATGACCGCTTCCTGGGAATAACCGCGCAGCTTGGTATCACGATCAATTTTTTGAATCCATTCAAGATTCATGGTCGGTGCAACGCCGACTAACAAATCTACGTGACGAGCAATATCATACTCTTGTGTCACCAAGCCGCCATGCAGTCCTTCGTAAAAGAGCAGATCAGTACCACAAGGCAGTGACTGCCACTCAGTGAACGTCCCTACCCTATAACCTGCCTCAATTTTTTGCTTATCTTCTGCATGAATGTAGTGACGGAACGTACCCGCTCCATGCTCACCGTACTCAACAAAAAGCCCTTCAAGCCGATCAAGCAGATTAGCTTCTACTGCAAAGTGAGAAAGCTCATCTTTGCGTTCGGGCTCGTCACGAAAAATCCGCTGGAGATCATCACGGGTATAGCGGTGAAAGGCATCGCCGTCCACCATGGCAGCGTGCACATCTTCACGCAGGAACATGCGCTCAAAGCTGCGACGCACCGTCGTAGTACCCGCGCCTGAAGAGCCCGTGATGGCAATGATTGGATATTCCCGCGACATTAAGCACCTCTCTCCTGAGCAGTCGCGCGAGCAATCGCCTGCGCAACTTCATCAGGCACTTTGACAGGCCGCCCAGAAGAAAGGTCTAAAAGAAGCTGGTTAACCCGAGCAGTTGCCACCACCTTATCGGTTTCTGCATGACAAATGCGCTGATAAACCGTCAACGCTTTGCCTTGTGGCTCAGGGACAGCGGTTTCAATTACCAAAGCATCTGGCCAGCGCGCCTCACTCTGGTATTGAACGGCTAGGTCAGCAACAATGCTCGGGTAGCCTTTCATATCCCACTCAGGCAAACCTAGCGCAGCGAACGCATGCACGCGAGCTTCATGTAGCAGCGATACTAAAGCGTCATGCCCCAAGTGGCGACCGTAATTCATATCCGTGACGCGCACCGTTAAAGGATGCCGATGAATAATCGCTGCCGTGGGGAAATCTAGCGTGACACGCTCCATGCTTAGCTCCTTGTCAGTGGTGGTTTAGCTCCGGCGAGATCATCGCTGATCGCTATTTTTCTCGGGCGATAGCACGGAATGCGATATCACGGCGGAATTCAGCACCCTCCCAGTGAATCGCTTTAACCCCCTGGTATGCTTGCTGTTGAGCAGCAGATACTGTGTTGCCTAATGCGGTTACGCATAGCACTCGCCCGCCTGCGGTTACGATACTGCCGTCAGCAGCCTGAGTAGTGCCTGCATGGAATACTTTGCACTGCGCCTGGCCTGCCTGCTCCAAGCCATGAATGACATCGCCTTTGCGGTAACTGCCGGGATAGCCACCTGCCGCTATCACAACACCCACGGCTGCGCGGGAGTCCCACTCACACTGCTTATCGGCAAGCTCGCCCTTAGCGCCAGCCAAGCAAAGCGCGGCTAAATCTGACGTTAACCGCATCATGATTGGCTGAGTTTCGGGGTCACCAAAACGGCAGTTATATTCGATTACTTTTGGGTTGCCTTCAGCATCAATCATTAGGCCCGCATATAAGAAGCCGGTATATGCATTCCCCTCTTCCGCCATGCCCCGCACGGTGGGAAGTATAACCTGCTCCATGATGCGCTCGTCGATCTCTGGGGTTACCACCGGCGCCGGAGAGTAAGCTCCCATGCCGCCTGTATTGGGGCCGGTATCGCCGTCATAGGCACGCTTATGGTCTTGGCTAGTGGCCATCGGCACCACATTCTCACCATCAACCATGACGATAAAGCTGGCTTCTTCGCCTTCCAGAAATTCTTCGATAACAACGCGCGCACCCGCATCGCCAAATGCATTCGCCTCTAACATATCGCGAATAGCCGCTTCAGCTTCGGCTTCACTCATCGCTACAATGACACCCTTACCCGCCGCCAAGCCATCAGCTTTGATGACAATAGGCGCGCCCATCTCAGCTAAGTAAGCCAAGGCTGGCTCTACCGCTGTAAAGGTTTGATACGCGGCAGAAGGAATCTGGTGGCGTGCCAGAAAATCTTTAGTAAACGACTTAGAGCCTTCCAACTGTGCGGCGCGTTGTGAAGGCCCAAAAATTGTCAGGCCAGCCGCCTGAAAACGATCAACCACCCCTTCAACTAACGGCGCTTCTGGCCCTACGACTGTTAGCGCTACCTGCTCGCGCTGGGCAAACGCCACCAACGCGTCTAAATCTGTTGCTTCAATAGCTACGTTGATCAATTTAGGCTCAGTGGCAGTACCTGCATTACCTGGTGCTACAAACACCTGCTCGACGTCACTAGACTGCGCTAGTTTCCACGCCAGTGCATGCTCGCGACCACCGCCACCTATCATTAAAACGTTCATCATCATCCTTCTCAAACGGGAGTGCCTAGCTGAGATTAGCTGAAAGCGTAACTACGTTAATCGGCATATTATGCCACAACGACTCAACCAGCGGCGTCAGGAGCTTTTATCCGGCGTATCGTCATCGTCTGTTTGATTAGGCTGATTAAGCGTTTTTTGCCAAAAACGCATATTTTCTTCGGCCAGCTCACGCATGAACTCCATAGGAGAGTGGCGTATCGCTTGTTGCCACTGGCTTTGCATGCGCTTTTGCTGTTCCAGCATGAGCTGGGTGCCTTGCTCTAAATAACGTGCTAGCGGTAAAGGCGATGACATATCGTACACACGGATCAACTGAGCCAGCAGGTCATTTGAGAAAACTTCGGCTTCACTATCAGCCTGCTCTTGCTCGATAATGATCGACAGCAAAATGGTCCGCGTCAGGTCTTCACCGCTTTTTGCATCCTCGACGCGGAAGGGTTCTTCTTCAATAATCAAACGCCGCAGATCCTCAAGCGTCACGTAACGACTTTGTTGAGTATCGTACAACCTACGGTTGGCATATTTGCGAATTACGCGCACAGCGCATCTCCTTAAACGCGGTAGAGGCTTTGTCGCCGTTGCTGCTATTGTGCCTGCAACATGCGCCTATGCAAGCCAGCTTAACGGATTAGTACCGTTAGGCGTGTCTTCCTTATGACCAATAGACGACAATCATGAATCTTATTCTGCTTGATCCGAGCGAAGTGAAGGGAGCTTATGCTTACCTTACTGACACACGACGTATCACCCATTTACGCGAGGTGCACCGCGCTTGTGTAGGGGACTACTACACAGTCGGCCTACAGGGTGGCAAGATGGGGAAAGCGCAGTTAACTGAACTGCTCGATACTCAGGCAACCTTTACGCTGGACAACCTGAATGAGCCTCCCCCGCCGCCCCTACCAGTACACTTAGTATTAGCGCTTCCTCGCCCCAGAATGCTGGCACGTACCTTAGAGCATGTCACGGCTCTTGGCGTAAAAAATATTACACTGCTACACAGTAAACGGGTGGAAAAAAGCTACTGGCAGTCCCCAGAACTCCGTACAGAAAAAATTCATCACCACTTAGTGCTTGGCCTGGAACAAGCGCGAGACACACAGTTGCCTAATGTGACGTTGTGCAAAGGCTTTCGCCCCTTTTTAGAAGAACAACTGTCCGAGCTACTCAAAGATCGACGCGGGCTGGTGGCACACCCTGGCATGCCGAATGCCTGCCCACGAAATATTGATGGAGAAGTACTGCTTTTCGTTGGGCCGGAAGGCGGCTTTATACCATGGGAAGTTGAAAAACTACTTGAGGCAGGCTGCGAGGGCATGCACCTAGGCCCTCGCATCTTACGGGTAGAAACTGCCGTGACCGCGCTTTTATCACGACTTTTTTAATCGCTGATTAGCCCCGTATGCAGCATAACGAGACTGATATGCTCAGAGAGCCCTGATCAGGACTGCTCATCTTCTGGGTCGTGGGGAACATAGGCCGCATCGTCCCCACATTCAGGGTCTTGAAGGAAGGTATCGCGCACATCTAATAACCCTAGGTGGCTAATTGTGCGACGCCCCAAGAGCAGTGGGTAGATCATCTCTTCACGATCTCGCAGACTAAACTGCTCTTCATATACCGTATTGCCCATGCAAACATCCATTAGCACCACTGGACGTTCATCACGGCCACCTGCGCCACGCACCGCTAACTCTCGATAGAGGGGACGCTCAATTCGATCGCTAAACGTTTCACCGCTTTCCTGATCTTCGAGCTTCAGGCGGAAGCGAACCCACTCCTCCCCGTCTTTCTCGAACATCTCAATATTACGCGCGTCTAACGAAGAGGTTAGCGCGCCACTGTCTAGCTTCGCTTTTACAGCGATACCCCACGGTTCAATTGAGGCATTTTCAACCCAACCAAACACTTTATCTTCTGCTTGGATGGCTGTGCTCACTGACAATGTACTGACCATTACACTGGCAGCCAGCACACCTAAAAAAGTTTTTCCCATTAGCTTTCGTCCTTGGTGAGAAGTTTGCCTAGCGTGAGACATTTGACTCGCTAAAGAGACTCATCGAAACGAAACATTAACGCAGCCGTTCTAACAGCGCCTGAGTGGCAAAACCATCGGGCGTAAGCCCTTGGTCACGCTGAAAAGCACGTAGGCCCTCACGCGTATTAGGCCCCATGATGCCGTCCGCAGTACCCACCGAATATCCAGCACTATTTAGGCGTTGCTGTAGGGTACGCACATCATCACGTGTCAGTGGTGCCTGATCTCTGGGCCAGGACTGGGCTATGCCGTCACGCCCCGCAATAGCATCCGCCAAGGTAGACACGGCTAACGCATAACTAGTTGCGTTGTTATAGCGCAAAATTGCCCGAAAATTAGGCCCTACTAAAAATGCTGGGCCATTTGCTCCTGCTGGGACAATGACCGCAGCGCTATCGAACGCGGGCAGCTCACCACTCAATGCGCGAACGCCTTGTGCTGCCCATTCAGCACTGCTACGACGTTGCGTTTGTGAGTAATCGAAGGAGTCAGGCAAGTTCACTTCAACGCCCCAAGGCTGACCAGCTTGCCACCCTGCCCTCGCAAGGTAGTTAGCCGTAGAAGCCATAACATCAGGAATACTGCCCCAAATGTCTCGGCGGCCGTCATTGTCGCCATCCACGGCATAGGCTTCAAAACTGCTAGGTATAAACTGCGTGTGCCCCATGGCACCAGCCCAAGAGCCTTTCATTTGATCGGCAGCAATATCACCTTGGTCGATAATACGTAACGCAGCTAACAGCTCACCTCGTGCGAAATCACGCCGACGACCGTCGTAGGCAAGTGTTGCCAGTGACTCAAGTGTCGAGAAGTCACCAAAATTACTGCCGTAGTTACTTTCGATACCCCAAATAGCGACGATGACTTCCGCGGGAACACCATAACGCTGCTGCATTTGTTGCGCGGTATCACGGTGAGCCGCAAGCTTCTCTAGACCGTTATTAATCCGTGTGCTGGAAACCGCTGTGTCTAGGTATTGCCAAATGGGACGAACAAACTCTGGCTGATACTGATCAAGCTCAATGACGCGTTCACGATAGCGAAGACCATCGAAAGCAGAGGCAAGGGTTGCCTCACTGATACCCTGCTGAGCAGCATAGCGACGAAAATCAGCCAACCACTGGTTAAAGTTGGCATAGCTAACTTGTTCTGCCGCCTGTGCATCCACCTCGCTCATCAGTTGCTGATTAGCGACTGCATTTGTGCTTAATGCCCCACTGCCTGCTGCGAGTGCAAACGATAAATACAATGCAGGGCGAATACTCACTGAACCTTTAACTTTCAAAGACATAGCATTAATCTCTTGGCAATCCTTGGCGTGCGTCCGATAATGGCTCAGAAATAGCTTAGATACTAGCCCTACCTACCTAGCCGCAGCAAAACAATCAGATGAAACACCACCACGACGCAAGTCAGTACACAACGAAGCTTAAGATACCAACGTGGAAATCCTTCTCGGCCATCACGGCTGATATCATAGCCACCGATTAGAACAAATCCTGCCAGTAATACCCATAGCCCAGTCATGACGTTGAACATTAACGCAGGCCAAGCGATTAAGCTGGGCACCATTGCAATGATCAAACGTCGGGTATTACCTGGGCGAGGCACTTGAAGAGCACTCCCCCAATGAACGCCACCCAAAAAAGACAGAATAACTGCACTGTAATAGCTAAACGCGTATACCGCCGTTACCTGCCATACAGGAGGTGCCCACCAGGCTAGGAGCCCTCCAGCAATAAAGGGTACTAAACCCGCAAGGCCTAGAAACCAAGCAACGCGGCGGTCACTACTTATCTCACTCATATTGCACAACCTATCTTTTGGGCTCTATCGTCCGTGTTTGAGTGAAATCTTACTCATCCGTTTCTTGAAGCTCTGTTTTAGCCACTAGCCAACGCTCCCACTCAGCGGGCTCTACGCAAGGTGCATCAAACTTAGAAGACGCTACTCGCCAGGGTTGGTGTCGCTCCATTCCTAACGGAAGCGAATCCAGCTCAGGCAGCCAATAGGCAACGTAAAGCCCGTTTGGATCATAATGCCCTGCTTGCTTCAGCACATTAAAGTAACGGTCTTGGCGGGGATCACGACCAACACCGGCAATATAACGCCAGTTGCCCCAGTTACTCGCCACATCGTAATCAATCAGGCAGCGCTCAAACCACGATGCACCAAGGCGCCAATCGACGTTTAGATCTTTCACTAGAAAACTGGCGACATTTTGGCGTGCTCGATTAGATATCCACCCGGTAACTTTCAGTTCTAGCATGGCAGCGTCTATAAATGGCACGCCGGTTGTAGCGTTGCGCCACGCATCAAAAGCACTGTTAGCGGGCGGTAACTCTTCATGACCAAATAATGCAGCACCTTCCAGTTGAGCCGCTCGATGGAAATAATCTCGCCACATTAATTCAAAAATAATCCAATAACTTGATTCACAGCTTCCGTGAACGGCCTCCCAGTTTTTTACTTCTTGGTACGCTTGGCGAGCGGATAAACAACCTCGCGCCAGCCACGGTGAAAAACGTGTGGAAAAATTAGCCCCCAATAAGCCATTGCGGGTTTTCTTGTAAGATTCCGCGCCGTTTTGCCGCCAGAGATACTGTTGTAAACGATCACTAGCCGCCGACTCACCTCCCACAAATACAAAGCCCTGGCGATTATCAGGCTGCCAGACAGCACTCTCTTCGCATACTGCCTTGAGCGGGGGAAACCCTCGGGGAGCAGATTCTGGCCAGGGTGGTAGTGTCACTGGCGCTGGCAAGGGCGCTAAAAACGTACAATGCTTTTCAACACGTCGCCGAAATGCCGAAAAGCTGGGCGGCAACTCATTCAATGCAAAGGGAAGCTCGTCTTCGTCAATTAAATAACCGCTATCAGCACAAAATAACTGACAGGCCGGCGGGAGCTGGTCAGCGACCCGCGCAATATGCTGTGACTCTTCATACCCAGAATGCGCTGCCACACGTACTTCTCTTGCACCAAGCATGGCAGCAGTCTCTAGCACGATGCTGGCAGGATCACCGATGCGGACTAGCAAATCACTGCCACGCTGCAGCAGCTCGCCACGTAACTCCATCAAACTTTGCCATAAAAAGCGTATCCGAGCAGGCCCCAGCCTGGGAGAAGCATCACCCGCAATCGAACTTTCAAACCATCTCTGGTCTAGCACATAGAGACAAAGCATCTGCTCAGGAGGGGAGTCAAAATTCAACAAGGGATTATCAGCTATCCGCAAATTATCCTGAAGCCATACAATATCAGTCGTGCTGCTCATGCATTTGCCTCCTTGGTGCGTTGGACTGCTTAGCTTCGCGACGGCAGCGTTCACTGCAATGGCGCACTTCATCCCAGCAACGCGCCCACTTTTTCCGCCAAGTAAAAGGACGCTGGCATTGCACACAGTATTTTTGCGGTAAATCCTGCTTACGTCGCATACACTCCATCTCGCTGCCTAACACTTACACGGCACGCATCAAAAACATAGACACATTATCCTTCACGGTATAACTATTGTACATAGATAAACATGCGTGTTTTTAACGTCATGTTTTTTCCTGAGCCCCCTTTCCTACTGTTTACCCGATTTTTTTCACGCTTATCTCTGCAACTTTTCCCCAAAGCACTGCAAATAAAAAAAGCCATCCTGGCTGGATGGCTTTTCGAACAGGTACTGGAGCAGCAATTAATAACTATGAAAAAGAGTGTGATACGAGATAAAGCACCGCAAGTCCTGGTCAATCAGGGTCTGTGGCGCGAGGATGCCGTTTGGCATTTTCATGGGTTTCTAGGCCACTTTTAAGCTCATGAGTAAGCGGGTCATAATTGGGTCTCAGCTCATCCTTAACGGTACCGCTCCAGAGGCGCGAGCCAACAAAGTAACCAGCCCTGCCAATCACATGGGCAGCAATCGGTGCCGTTATTAAAATAAACACAATAATCGCGAACGAGCGCGCAACCACACCAACTTCGGCAAAATGCATGGCCGATGCCAGCATAATTAAAATAACGCCAAGCGCTGCAGCCTTAGTGGTCGCGTGCATGCGGGTCAGCAGATCCGGCAGCCGCAACAAACCGATAGCCGCCAGCAACATAAAGCTTGACCCCGTTATCAATAGCGCGCCTTTGATAAATTCAATCATCTCGCGGTCCTCCACGTTCCAGAAAGCGTGCAAACCCAATCGCGGCTAAAAAACCCATCAGAGCGATCACGATTGCCGCATCTAGGAAACTCGCCACACCCGATTGAATAGCATAAACACCCACCAGCCCCACCACGGTAGTGGAAAACAATTCAAGCGCAACAACACGATCAGGTAAACTAGGGCCACGAACGACACGTACGAAAGTAAGTACAAGCGTCAGCCCCATAATTATCTGGCTTATCAGAATAACGGTATCCATTAACGAAATAACTCCAATGCACGGTGCTCCATCTCTTTTAAGTTATTTCGAAGCTCTTCTTCATCATCTAAAAACATCGCGTGAATATAGAGCACCTTTCGATCGTCAGAGACATCAAGGCTCAACGTGCCAGGCGTTAGCGAAATCAGGTTAGCGACGATAGTAATTTCCATTTCCGTGCGCGCCGAGAGAGGCAGCGCAATAACACCGGGCTTCATGTGCCAGGGAGGGGTCAATATATCGAAGGCGACGCGCAGATTTGCCCGCACCAACTCCTTAATAAAAAAACCAATAAAACCAATAATTCGTGGCACACGAGCGGGGTAGCCTTTTAACGCGTCGACTTGAGGTTCAATTAACAGCAACGCAATATAGCCAAAAATCATTCCGACCAGCAGATTAAGTCCGGAAAAATCGCCACTTAGTAGTACCCAGGCTAACCCGAGCAGAAGGTTCCAAATCGCACCAGTCATGGGGCATCCTCCGCACGGTCACCTATAATCTCCGCCTGCAACTCACCCCGGTCAAGCAGCGCATCTTCAGCACTAGCAGAGACTCCCAGCACAGCTTCAATATAACCTGATGGGGACATTAGCTGATCACCAATAAGCATCATCACCTGCATGATAGCTTCTGCGAAAACACCGATTAACAACGACATCATGGCCAGCACAGCGACGGGTGTATACATCATCCACAGGCTTGGTTTTAGTAATCGACCATCATCACCGACGGAGGTTTGTGAGGCGGGCACTTTATTTTCTTCTGGCAACGCTTTCCAAAACACGTCATTCCAAATTTTCACCATGGAATAAAGTGTCATGAGCCCTACTGCCAACGCAAAACCTGTTGCTACATACGCCTCCGCCTCCAGGCCAGCACGAACCAGCACAAACTTGGCAAAGAAACCTGATAGTGGAGGAATGCCCGCCAGCGAAAATGCTGAGATAAAAAACGCCACGGCTAACCAAGGGCGTTCTCGGTAAAGCCCACCCATCTTCTTAAGCTGATAAGTGCCTTGCAAACGGTGGGTAATACCGCTGATTAGGAACAGGTTCGTTTTAACAATAATGTTATGCACGATAGCAAATACACCGCCTGCAATCGCCAGCGGTGTATACAGCGCCAAACCAAGGATCATGTAGCCAATCTGGCTCACAATGTGAAATGAGAGGATCCGTCGGAACTCATACTGAGCGGCAGCGCCAAGCACGCCTGTAACCATCGTCAACACAGCGCCCCAAAGCATAATGTCCTGCAGATACCCCATCGTTTGGTCAAAAATAAGAGTGAACACGCGGAACAACGAATACACCCCCACCTTTGTCAGCAGACCAGCAAACAACGCCGATACCGCTACTGGCGGCGTGTGATAAGAAGCAGGCAGCCAGAAAAAGAGCGGAAAAGCGGCTGCTTTAATACCAAAAGCTACCATAAACATAACGGCAAGCACTTCGACCATTCCGCTGTGCTCAGCCTCGTCCATACGCAGCGCAATGTCGGCCATGTTTAGCGTGCCTACCGTGCCATACAATAGCCCCACAGCCGTTAAAAAAATCACCGAAGCCAACAGGTTCAACGTGACGTATTTAATTGCGCCTTCCATCTGCGCCCGTTCACCGCCCAGAATCAATAGCGCAAACGAAGCAACCAGCATAACCTCAAACCAAACATATAAATTGAAGATATCACCGGTTAAAAAGGCCCCTGCCACACCTGCTAACAACAAATGCATCAGCGGGTAATAGCCAAATTTTTCATGCCCCCGCCCTGTGGTGGCCAGCGAATAAATCCCCATTGCCAAACCAATGATCCCCGTCATTAAAATCATAACGGCACTCAACATATCGGCAATGAGCGTAATCCCAAACGGAGCTGGCCAGCTGCCCATCTGCATAGTGATGTAACCATCAGCTAGCACGGCGACAAACAGCCATACACTCACCAGTAGCAGCGCGACATTACCTGCTACCGCAATGAAACGTTGAACGGGTCGAGAACGCCAAAAAAGTAATGAAAGTGCGCCAGAAAGCAGTGGCAATAGGACGGGCAGTGCAACTTCAGGCCTCACGTGTCGGTATCCTTCATTTTGTCCAGATCATCTGCTTTTACAATTTCGTAGGCGCGGCGAATTAACACAACAGCAAATGCCAGCACCCCAAATGCAATGACAATCGCCGTCAATACAACAGCTTGAGGCAGCGGGTCGGCTACTTCACCTAATGGCTGTAGCATACCTTCCGGTATTAATGGTGGGGCGCCGCGCGTCATGCCTGCGGTAGTGAAAATCAGCAAATTAGCAGCGTTCGACAGCAGCAGTAGACCAATCACCAATTTCACAATAGAGCGACGTAACATCATAAAGATTGCGGCAGCGTAGAGTAGCCCAATTGCTAGTGCCATTAGCGGTTCCATACGGAGCCTCCTGATGCATTAGGGTTCATCCTTATCCACCTCCATCAGCGCCATCACCATGCCCATCACCGAGCCAAGAACGGCAAAGTACACCCCTACATCGAAAATGAGCGGTGTAGATGCTTTAAAATCGATCACGGGGATAGTCCACCACTGAGCGGTTAAAAACGGCTGGCCCATGAACCAAGCAGGCACCACCGAAATCATCCCCAACAATAGCCCTGCCCCAATTAAGTCGCGTGGGTCGACCATACGCAGCACCTCTTTGGTGGCACTGACACCAAAGGCAAACAGATAGAGAGTGAAAGCCCCTGCTGCTACTAGCCCAGCAATAAATCCACCACCGGGCTCATCGTGCCCACGCAGCAATAGGAAAATTGAAAACATCAGTTGTAGCGGCATCAAAAACCGCGCCGCAGTGTTGAGAATAATGGTGCCGGATTTAACCATCGTACGGCTCCTTAACACTGGCTTTCTCGCCGTTTTCGCCTTCTACTGATTTGCTTTCATTTTCGCCGTGGCGCAGTTTAAGCATGGCGATAACCCCTATAGCGGCAAGTGCAAGCACAAACATCTCGCCTAACGTGTCGAGTGCTCGATAGTCCACCAAAATGACGTTAACGATGTTGCGACCATAAGCCAGGGGCGCACTGTTCTCTACCATGTACATTGAAATAGGCTCAAACTGATTAATACTCCAAGCGGTCATAATCAGTAGAAAAATCAATATTCCCATCATTGCGGCCACTGCGCCGTCACGAATACGCTCCAAGGTTGTGGAAAGGTTTGAAAAACGCGGCAGCCTGAAGAGCACTAAGACCAACAAGATAACGGTCATGGTCTCAACCAACAGTTGGGTAATGCCTAAATCAGGTGCACTAAAGAGAATAAAAATCAGCGCAATCGAGAACCCCATAATGCCGACCGATACCACAGCACCAAGGCGTGAACGAGAAATAGTGGCAAACAAAGCCCCCATCACCATGGTGCCAGCGACAATTACCTCATGGAAGCGCACGTCCAGCGTCAGCGCCAGTTGAGGCGCATGGCGCACAAGTATTGAGTTGCCAATCAAGGCAATCAGCACCACCAGCATGACGAGAATATAGTTGCGCATATAGCCGTTTTGCAGCAGGCGTGTTTGCCATTCAGAAAAGCGCACAATACCGTTCATTAAACCTTCGTAACCCGCTTCGGGGCCATGCCGCATCGCTGGTGCCAGCATTGCCAGCTTGCTACGCACACCATCCCAGCGCTTAAACAGTAAAAAGCCTAGCCCAAGACTGGCAATCGACATGATCAGCGCCATATTGATGCCATACCAAAGCGATAATGACACTTGCAGCGGCTCACCTACCACCGCTGTCGCCGCTGACGTAAGCAGCGCATCAGCACCAAGCATGGCTGGCGCCAGCCCTAACACAAGTGAACCAAGCGCCAATACAGCGGGCCCAATCAACATACTAAAAGGCGCTTCATGGGGTGTTTTGGGTGTTTCAATTTGCCGACCATAGAAGGGGCGGAAGGCGATAATGGCAGCCACTGCAATCGTCAAAATAGCGGCCAGGAAAGCAAACAGGACTAACAACATATCGAAGCGCTCCGCCCCCAGCGCTGCCTCTAGCATTAGCTCTTTACCAATGAAGCCAAATAGCGGTGGCACGCCTGCCAACGACAGTGCCGCGACAAAAGCAATCACCGCAGTGATTGGCATGGCAGACCTCAAGCCGCCCATTGCGGTGACATCTTTGGTGCCTGTCTCATGGTCCAGAATACCGGCGACCATAAACAGTGCCCCTTTGTACATTGAGTGGGCAAGCAAGAACGTTACAAATGCCGTCATGGCGTACTCAGAACCAATGCCCAGCAACATAGTTAGCGTGCCAAGCGCCATAATGGTGGAATAAGCCAACAGCTTTTTAATATTGGTGTGATGAATCGCTAAGAAGGCGCCTGTCAGCATGGTAATCGCACCGACGACCGACAGTATTCCGATCCATAGCGCTGTGCCACCCAATTCAGGGTGTAAGCGCGCCAGCAAGTAAATACCCGCTTTGACCATGGTGGCCGAGTGGAGGTATGCCGACACTGGCGTTGGCGCCGCCATGGCGCTGGGTAACCAAAAATGAAAAGGAAACTGGGCTGATTTTGTGAATGCCCCCAGCAGCAAGCAAATGAGCATCGGGGTATAAAGCGAATGTTCACGCAGATCGCTTTCCATTTGGCCAATCTCATAAAACGACCAGCTTCCGCTTGCCCCCCCTAACAGCACCAGACCTGCCATCAGCGCCAAACCACCGGCAACCGTTACAAAAAGCCCCTGACGTGCGGATTTTCTTGCCTCCATATCGGTATGGTTAAAGCCAATCAGCAAATAAGAGGTGATGCTGGTAAGTTCCCAGAATACGAAAAGCGTAAGCAATCCATCGGCAAGCACTAGCCCCAACATAGAGGCCATAAACGCAACAAGCGCTAAATGAAAGCGTGCAATATCCGTATGGCCTTTGAGATAACCACCAGCATAGATCAACACGAAAGTGCCGATAACGGTAATCAACAGCCCAAATAACAGTGACAGCCCATCAAGCAGGAAGCTCAGGCTAATGCCTAAGGATGGCACCCAAGACCACTCCAACAGAAGTGACCCTTCACTCATAACAATAGGTGCCTGACTGAACAGCCAGATAGCCATTAAGGCAGGAAACAGCGCCAGTACGAGGCTCGTCCGTTCTCCAAACCAGCGGTTGAGCATAGGCGACGACGCTGCCAGCACAAAGCCCATTAATACAGCGAATTGCATCCGGTGGTTTCTCCCTATAAGAACGTGTCAGTTAACCCCAAGGCAGTAGCAAGACCAAAACGGCCCTAAGCGTTGAATAAATGTGATTATTAATGCACAAACCTTATACCAAGGTTGATTACGTTTCTATAAAACTAGTCACCCATAAAAAAAGCCGCCTTAGTTGAGCACTTTTGGGGTGCAGTTCACTTTGGCGGCTTTTGACAAAACGCGCTATTAAGAAGCGGACAGCCACCCCGCCAACTCGTTGTTAACAACCGCTAGCAGGGCATCAATGTGATCGTCTCGATCATTCAGGCAAGGAATATAACTAAACGTCTCCCCTCCTGCTTCCATAAAGCTATCGTGAATCTCTTCTTTGATCTCTTCCAGCGTTTCAACACAATCGGAAGAGAAAGCAGGCGACATAATCGCAATATGCTTGTGCCCTTGCTTGGCAAGTTCAGCCACATGATCGACGGTTTGCGGGCCAACCCACTTTTCTGGGCCAAACTGAGACTGAAAGGCGGTGTCTACTTCCTCTTTGCTTAGCCCCAGTTTTTCACGCATCAAACGCGTCGTTTTCTGACATTGGCAATGGTAGGGGTCACCTTCTAATAAGTAACGTTCGGGGACGCCGTGGTAGCTTGCTACCAGTTTCGTCGGACGCGTTTCAAAACCTTCATAAGCTTCCTGAACTGAATTCGCCAGCGCCTGAATATAGGCGGGATGCTCAAAATAAGCGGGCACCGTACGAATATAGGGCTGCCATTTCATTTTCATCAACGTACGAAATGCCTGATCATTTGCCGTTGCGGTCGTAGGCGAGCCGTACTGGGGATAAAGCGGGAAGAAAACAATCCGCTCACACCCCTTCTCTTTCATGCGGTTGAGAACACTTTCAGTCGACGGATTGCCATAGCGCATACAGAAATCAACTTCGACGCTATCGCCGTAGAGCGCTTTCAAACGTGCAGCCATTTTTTCAGTTTGGGCACGCGTCGTCGTTAACAACGGACTCTCGTTCTTCTCGTTGTTCCAAATACTTTTATAAGCGTTACCAGAAGAAAAAGGACGTTTGGTCAAAATAATTAGTTGTAAAAGCGGCTGCCACTTCCAATTAGCGTAATCAACAACACGCTTATCGGACAAAAACTCACTAAGGTAGCGCCGCATAGACCAATAGTCGGTTGCGTCCGGGGTGCCCAAGTTAGCCAACACCACGCCGACTTTTGCAGGGGGAACGGCAGGATGATCACTTGGCGCATGGACCAAGCGCCCTTCTCCCGGCTGATCTTTCACAACGCTATCGACCATGTCGCTAACTCCTCGGATACTTTAAATAGTTGGCAAAATCTTAACACTTTTCGGCAAAGTTGCGGCATAAAGTTATACTATCAACATTATTTGTATAACTGCAGGCCAACTCATGTCGAAGCCTTTACTGTTAGTCCTTGGTGATCAGCTTTCGCTTTCATTGGCAACCCTGCGCAATGCGCCAACTGACGCAGTCATCGCTCTTTGCGAGGTCGCCGAAGAAGCGCGCTATGTGCCTCACCATATACATAAAGTCGGCTTGTTTATGGCCGTCATGCGGCACTTTGCTCAAGCGCTGCGCGATAAAGGCTACAACGTTCACTACAGCCGCATTGATGATGCTGACAATACCCAGTCACTCATCACGGAAGCTGAACGTATTGCCACTCAGTACGGTTGCCATGAAGTGCGTGTAGCAAGACCTGGTGAATGGCGACTTTGGGATGCCATGCAACAGCGCCAAGCAGCCGCCCTACCCTGGAAAGTGATCGAAGATGATCGCTTTTTCAGCTCGCCTGATGACTTTGCCAACTGGGCTAAAGGACGTAAACAGCTGCGTCTGGAGTATTTCTATCGGGAGCAGCGCAAACGAACTGGGCTACTGATGGAGGGCGATACACCTGCTGGAGGAAAATGGAACTTTGATCACGACAACCGTGAGCCGATTCAAGCAATGCTCAGCTTTCCATCGCCTCCCACCCATCGCCAAGATGCACTGACCCAGGAAGCGCTCAATGATGCCAAGCAGCATTTTAGCGAACACATGGGATCCCTGGATAACTTCAACCTCCCCGTCACCCGCCGACAGGCGCTGGTGGATTTAAACCACTTCCTTGACCATGGGTTGGCCGACTTTGGGCGCTACCAAGATGCGATTAGCGATAAAGAACCGTTCCTTTTTCACTCCAGACTATCGGCGGCGCTCAATATCGGCCTGCTTACACCTCATGAAGTCTGTGAAGCCGCTGAGCAGCGCTACCTAACAGGTCATGCGCCTATCAATGCAGTCGAAGGATTCATTCGTCAAATACTGGGTTGGCGAGAGTATGTTCGAGGGCTTTATTGGACACAAATGCCGACTTACAAGCGAGAGAATCGACTTGGCTTTGAGCGAGAATTACCAGCATTTTACTGGGATGGCAATACCGATATGCGCTGTTTACAGCGCGCCATTCAAATGACCATCGATAACAGCTACGCCCACCATATTCAGCGTTTGATGGTAACCGGCAACTTTGCCCTACTGTGCGGTGTTAAGCCTGAAGCACTCTGTGACTGGTATCTAGCGGTGTATGCCGATGCCTGCGAATGGGTAGAGCTGCCCAACACCTTAGGCATGGTACTGCACGCTGACGGCGGCTTAATGGGCTCCAAACCTTACTGCGCTTCAGGTAAATATATCGACAAAATGTCTGACCACTGCCAGCACTGCCGCTACTCTCCAAAACAGGTAACAGGTCCAAAGGCGTGTCCGTTTAACAGCCTTTACTGGCACTTTCTGGAAACCAACGCTGAACAGCTGAACCGCAATCCGCGCATGAAGTTGATCTATGGCTCACTCTCTCGCATGAAAGACGAAAAGCGTGACGCGATGCGTCAGCAGGCTGAACAGTTTCTTGCTTCACTACCCACCAGTCCAGGCTACGGCCAGACCTCCCACACACAAGGCTATCTATCAAAGGGCACTCAATGAGCCGTTTCTCTACGCTTCACGCAACGTCACCTGTCACGCTATATCACGATGGTCACTGCCCTTTTTGCCGCGTGGAAGTCGCCTGGCTTGCAAAGCATCGCCATCAAGAACGTGTCACGCTAGTGGATATTCAGAGCAGTGATTTCAATGCAGCCGATGTAGGACGCAGATTTGACGACATGATGGGGCTGCTGCATGTTAAAGATAGCCAAGGAAATTGGTATATCGGGATGGATGCCAGCCGGGCCCTCTATGCGGTACTGGGCTACCGGTGGCTAGTATGGCTTTCTTGCTTACCAGGCCTGCGAGGAGTAATGGATGCAGGCTATCGTTTTTTTGCCCGTCGCCGTGTACGGCTAGGGCGATGGTGGGAGAAGCGTCACGCAAACAAGTGAGGACGCCATAGGATGTTGCAATGCTTGTAGTGTTAAAACACTAGCGGCATACGTGATGTTAACGGCGAACTGTAATGAGCATCGCGTCCAATCACTTCATCCTGGGGTACATGCTGCACTAAGTAAGCACGGTGAATCCCAGCACGCTTTAGCTCAAGATAAACATCATCTAGCGAGCGAAACAGCATTGGCTTACCGCGCTGGGTCAACATATGCCGCTCGCCCTCTACATCTTCAAGCTCTAGTTGATAAAAGCGGCTGCCCGAATGCGTGATAACGCGTATTTCAAAATTATCGTGACCCGCAACAAATTGCTTCAGTTCTTTAAGTTCCATGGCTCCCTCCTGTGATTGTTCATCATCATGGGGCACAGCATGACGATACCCCATGACAATTTTATTACCTTGGCACTAACTGCCTATGACGGCAACATCACAAAAGAGTTCCTGACCAAAACGTCAACTTATTCGTCGAATTATTGATACTCAGAGGGGTCGATTGCTTTACCTAACGAATTGCGATCTATCCAGTTACCGCCTTTAGTTTCCTTGTAACGGAAAACTACTTTATCGCCTACCGTTACCGGTAGTTCTGAATCTTCAGTTTGGTAGCTATATTTTTCCCCTTCCACTACCAGGAAGTAACGGTAGAGGTCAGGCATTCCCAACCACTCTTTAAATGGCCCTTCTCGCTCTAGTGACTGCAGTTCCCCACGGCCTTCCAGCTTAGGAAGACGCTTACGGTTACCACGTCTAAAACCACCTGCCATTTGCTACTCCTGTCTATCTGCTTGGTCGGGGAGGAGCATTATACGTTCTCCCCCCTAACGCTCAAGTTAATCACCGAACGCTTCGCCATAGCTATCGGGCGCAAGGTCTTCGAAGCGTGTGTATTTACCAATAAAGGCCATATGTACCGTACCGATAGGCCCGTTACGCTGTTTACCAATAATCAGCTCGGCAATCCCTTGGTTGTCAGGATTGTCAGGGTTATACACCTCATCTCGGTAAACAAACGCAATGACGTCGGCATCCTGCTCAATCGCGCCGGATTCACGCAGATCCGACATGACAGGACGCTTGTTGGGGCGCTGCTCCAACGAACGGTTAAGCTGTGAAAGTGCTACAACAGGGCATTGAAACTCTTTTGCCAGCCCTTTTAGCGAGCGGGAAATCTCCGATATCTCACCGGTACGGTTTTCAGAGAAGCCAGGAATCTGCATTAGCTGCAGATAGTCAATCATGATGAGCGCCATATTGCCGTGCTCACGCACCACTCTGCGCAGGCGTGAGCGCATTTCATTAGGCGAAAGCGCCGCAGTATCATCAATAAATAACTGCTTGTCTTTGAGCAGGTTGACCGCTGATGTCAGCCGCGGCCAATCTTCATCTTCCAACTGCCCCGAACGCACACGGGTTTGATCAATCCGACCCAACGAAGAGAGCATACGCAGCATCAGAGATTCCGCGGGCATCTCCATGGAGAACACCATCACCGGCTTATCGCTAGCAATAACCGCATGCTCCACCAAATTCATGGCAAAAGTGGTTTTACCCATTGACGGGCGGCCCGCGATAATCACCAAATCTGAGGGCTGTAAGCCTGAAGTCATTTCATCGAGGTCACGAAACCCCGAGGAGAGCCCTGTCATTTCACCCTTTAGGTTGAACAGCTCATCAATGCGATCAACGGCTTTGGTTAGCAGTTCACTCATGCCGATAGGACCGCCCGTTTTCGGCCGCTCTTCGGCAATCTGAAAGACTAGTCGCTCAGCTTCGTTAAGCAGCTCATCAGCAGGACGGCCCTGCGGGGAAAACGCCCCGTCAGCAATTTGATTGGCCGCACGGATTAATTTGCGCAGCGTTGCCCGCTCGCGAACGATATCCGCATAAGCACGAATATTACTGGCAGAAGGCGTGTTGCGGGCCAGCTCAGCTAAGAATGCCAAACCACCCACCGTATCCAACTGATCACGCGCTTCTAATGCCTCTGACAGCGTTATAACGTCAAGCGGCTGCCCGGATTCGGCCAAATGAATCATCACATTGAATACCAAGCGATGCTCATAGCGGTAAAAATCATCCGCCACCAACCGTTCCGAAACATTGTCCCAGGCTTGGTTATCCAACATTAGCCCACCTAGCACCGACTGCTCCGCCTCAAGAGAGTGCGGCGGCAGCTTTATCGCTGCCGTTTCCTGATCAGCAGAAGGCTGGTCCTGCATAGTGAGCTCCTTAATCATAAAGCGTAGCCAATAACGATGACTATCTTAGCGGGACAATCTCAAACCCACCATAAGCGACCTATCTACGCCAAGCGACGTTCAAAAAAATTCGACCCACACCTCAAACGTTTTTGACCGCGCTTAGAACGGTTTAGATTAAAAAGACAAAGGGCGCGGGAAGACCCGCGCCCTTTGAGGCGTCAGCGTTGGCGAGAGCGTTTACTCTGCGACAACAACCACGCGAACAACAGCATCTACTTCTGCATGCAGGTGTAGAGCGATGTCGTATTCGCCAGTTTGGCGAATCGGACCTTGCGGCATACGTACTTCGCTCTTGGCAACTTCGATGCCAGCAGAGGAAATAGCGTCGGCCAAGTCACGAGGACCGATAGAACCGAACAGTTTGCCTTCATCGCCTGCTTTAGAAACCAACGACAATTCGATGTCGTTAAGCTGCTCAGCACGCGCTTCAGCTTCTGCTTTACGCTCAGCGGCTTGGGCTTCAAGCTCAGCACGCTGGGCTTTGAATGCTTCAACGTTATCTTTGGTTGCCGGCACGGCTAGGCCGTAAGGAACCAAATAGTTACGACCATAACCGGGCTTTACAGTGACTTTGTCACCCAGGCCGCCCAGCTTACCAATGTTGTCGAGCAGAATGACTTCCATCTCGTAAACCTCTTGTCAGTTGCTGCGGGCAAGGCGTGCGCGAACGTTCGCGAATGTATCAATCAGCCCCAACAGCAGCACAATGAGAATCGTGGGCCAGGTCGTGATCAGCAGCACATAAAATGCCACCAGCCACAGCCCGTTCATCCCCTTTATTCCAATAAACCCATGCACTAGCGCAATGCCAGCTACCAGCAGTGGAATCCAACCAAGCATTGCCAGAGCGTGCGCTCCCAACACCATACCCCCCACACCAAGCACGACTAAAACAGCCAGCTCTTTGGGCGATAGGCGCAGTGCGTGAAACTCTTCGCGGAAGCCGCCTGGGTTATAAAGCCCAGCTTGCCAGCTTCGCGCCAAAGCCAAACACGCAATAGCGGCCAACAATACCACCAAGCCTGTTACACCACCGATCACCATAGCGGCGAGCGTGGGTGCATCAATACCTTGGTTAGCAAATTCTGTCAGCATGCGATCAATCTCAGTAGAGCTTGCTCGCAGTTGCTCCAGCATCAACTCTGTTCCACCTGGCGGTATAAAGATGCCGAGTTGAACCATAACCGCTGCCGCCAATGCGCCAACGATTAACGCTTCACTCCAACGCATCCTCTCACGCAGGATAACCGCCATCAGCGTTACTAGCAGTACGCTAGCAAGTGGAATGACGTCACCTTGAGACCACCAGAAACCCGCAGGTAGTGCAGCAGCGATAATTACCGGAAGCGCAGGTGCAAAACCTTTGCGTAAGGTAACTAGCGCGGCGATGGCTGCCCCTAACCAGAACAGCCAAGGCACTAGCGTCGCTAACGCCGCCCCGCCAATGGCATAGGGCGTGCTCCGCATGAGCCATCTCGCCAGTGCCAGCATCACGTTAAACGCTTACTGATGGCTATCGGAGTAGGGCAGCAGTGCCAGGTAACGCGAACGCTTGATAGCAGTCGCCAACTGACGCTGATAGCGTGCTTTGGTGCCGGTGATACGGCTCGGAACGATCTTGCCGGTTTCGGTGATGTAAGCCTTCAGCGTATCGAGATCTTTGTAGTCGATCTGCTTGACGCCTTCAGCAGTGAAGCGGCAAAACTTACGGCGACGGAAAAAACGTGCCATGGACTAGCTCCTTAAAACGTGCGGTGGATGAAATTAGGCAGTTTCTTCTTCAGCTTCTTCTGCGCGCGGTTTATCTTCGCGACGCGGACGCTTTTCTTCTGCCGGCTTCATCATCGGAGAAGCTTCGGTGATCGCTTCTTTGCAGCGAACAACCAAGCTGCGGATGATGGCGTCGTTGAAACGGAAGATGTTCTCGATTTCTTCGAGAGTCTCGCCGGTGCACTCAACGTTCATCAGCACGTAGTGGGCTTTGTGGATCTTGTTGATCGGGTAAGCCAGGTGACGACGGCCCCAATCTTCCAAGCGATGCACAGTGCCACCGTTTTCGGTAACAATGCTGGTGTAGCGCTCGACCATAGCCGGCACTTGCTCGCTCTGATCCGGGTGGACCATAAACACGATTTCATAATGACGCATGGAATCTCCTTGCGGTTTGACAGCTTCCGGTGTGTATTGACACAGCTGTATCAATGACGACAGGGAAGCAAGGAGTTAACTGAAATGCCCGTTGCTCACCGCGAACGATGTCATTTGGGGCATCAAGCAGAACTGTTTTTCGTATTAACTGTTAACCAATACGAGCGCCCGCTTAAAGTTAAACGGGCGAAAGCATTCTAGTGGGCTAGTGCTTAACTTGCAAGCCGCCTCTGCCGAACAGCTTCAAACAAACAAATGCCTGTCGCGACCGATACGTTCAGGCTGGACACCTGTCCGGCCATAGGCAACTTTGCCAAGTTATCGCAGGCTTCCCTGGTTAACCGGCGCATGCCCTTCCCTTCAGCGCCCATCACTAATGCAGTCGGGCCAGTCATATCAATCTCAAACAGGCTAGCCTCAGCTTCACCAGCAGTACCAGTAATCCATACACCGGCATCTTTTAGCTTAGCCAATGTACGCGATAGGTTAGTAACCTGATAAACAGGCACCACCTCGGCTGCGCCGCAAGCCACTTTCCGCACCGTCGCGTTCAGCGGCGCGGCTTTATCCTTAGCCACAATCACACCGTGAGCACCGGCGGCATCCGCGCTGCGCAGGCACGCACCAAAGTTATGGACATCGGTAACACCATCCAGCACTAACAATAGCGGCGGTGCAGACGCTTGCCATGCGCGTAGCTTCAACCACAACGACTCTTCCCCTTCGGGAACCAGCGGCGGGCAAAATGCCACAACTCCTTGGTGGGCCGCACCCTGCGTAAGCTGATCCAGCAAGTCGCGAGACTGCTCTTTAATCCGCGCACCACGAGCCTGAGCACTCGCAACCACTTCCTTCAAGCGGTTACCCGCTCCTTGCTGCACCCACAACTCAAGGGGCGTTTCGCCCCGTTCCAGCAGACTTTCCAGGGCGTGAACGCCATACACTTGGTCTAGCCCATCCGGAGTACGAACAGCCGGACGCGAGCTACGTCGAGACGACGATTTCATGCTCAACCCTTATTCGGTGATGGTTTACGCGGGCCATTACGCGTGCGTCTTGGCCCACGGCGCGTCGGCTGCTTATCAGCTGATGCTGCTTTGCTAGCTCCCCCTTCTACTCCAGCACCACCTTCTCCACCGCGGCGTTTGCGCGGCTGGCGGCGTGGCCGGGGTTTCTCGTCAGCTAAACCAAAGTCGATCTTACGATCATCCATATCTACCCGCGCAACCTGAACCGTAAGCCCGTCACCCAAGCGGTAGGTCGTGCCTGTGCGCTCACCTTTGAGGCGATGCTTCTCTGCCTCATAGTGGTAGTAGTCAGAGGGCAGCGAGGTGACATGCACCAACCCTTCGACATAGAAGTCATCCAGTCGCACAAACAAGCCAAACTGAGTCACTGAGGCGATAGTACCTTCGAACGTTTCGCCCAGCTTGTCGGACATAAACTCACACTTAAGCCAACTTTCAACATCACGGGTTGCTTCATCAGCCCGCCGCTCGGTCATTGAGCAGTGCTCACCCAACTCAAGCATTTGCTCGAAGGTATAAGGGCACCACTTGCTTGGCGGATCAACCGGTGCGCCTTCTACCCGAACAACCGTATTGGTTTGCCGTGGCCCGCGAATGACTGAGCGAATGGCGCGATGCACCAATAGATCAGGGTAACGACGAATCGGTGAAGTGAAGTGCGCATAGGCCTGGTAAGCCAAGCCAAAATGGCCCTCATTCTGGGGCGAATAAACCGCCTGGTTCATTGAGCGCAGCATGACAGTTTGGATGATGTCAGCATCTGGGCGATCAATAATCGCCTCACGTAACGCTTGATAGTCTTGAGGCGTCGGCATATCGCCACCACCAACGGAAAGCCCCAGCTCGCTCAAGAACAGACGCAGTTTATCAAGGCGTTCCGGGGTCGGGCGCTCGTGAATACGGTAAAGAGCGGGCAAGTCATGCTTATCCAGGAAGCGCGCGGTAGCCACATTGGCCGCCAGCATACACTCCTCAATTAGCTTATGAGCATCGTTGCGAGTACGCGGGACAATTTTTTCAATCTTGCGCTCATCATTGAAGATAATCGCCGTTTCGGTGGTGTCAAAATCAATCGCACCACGCTCTTCTCGGGCACTACGCAGCAGGCCATAAAGCTCGTGCAAATTTTGCAACGGCTTCACTAGCGCCTTGTGCTCATTGCGCAGCGCTTCCCCTTCATCACTCTCTTTATCGAGGATGGCCGCCACTTTATTGTAGGTCAGGCGAGCGTGGGAGTTCATTACCGCCTCATAGAATGAGTAGCGGCTAATAGCGCCCGTCTTGGAGATATTCATCTCGCAAACCATCACAAGGCGATCTACTTGAGGATTTAACGAACACAAGCCATTTGAGAGCAGCTCAGGCAGCATCGGCACAACCTGGCCTGGGAAGTACACCGAGTTCCCCCGCGTACGCGCCTCATCATCAAGCGCAGTCCCCGGGCGCACGTAGTGCGATACATCAGCAATCGCTACCAGCAGCTTCCAACTGCCCGACTTGGTCTTCCAAGCGCATACCGCATCGTCAAAGTCTTTGGCGGACTCATCGTCAATGGTGACCAACGGAATCTCACGCAAATCGACACGGTGTTGCTTATCTTCCTCTAATACTTCTGCTGAAATACCGCTGGTTTGGTCAAGCACTTCTGGCGGAAACTCAGCGGGTATATCGTAGCTACGAATCGCGATATCTATTTCCATGCCAGGATCCATCCGTTCACCCAGCACTTCGATAACTTCACCAACTGGCTGAACTCGCGTAGCCGGCTGCTGAACGATTTTCGCTGATATCACCTGCCCATCTTTCGCGCCAGCGCTTGCAGTATGAGGAATGATAACTTCCTGGGTAATGCGGGGATTCTCAGGAATCAGCACACCAAACTCAGGTGAATTACTACGGTATACACCCACAATCGTTTGGGTATTTCTCGCAATCACATCGGCAATAGTCGCCTCATCACGACCGCGGCGGTCGCGGCCACTAACACGCGCCAGCACATAATCGCCGTGGAAAACACGGCGCATCTGACGAGGGGGCAATACTAAGTCTGGCTTTTTACCATCATCACGCAGTAGGAAGCCAAAACCATCTCGGTGGCCCAGTACCTTCCCTTTAATAAGGTCAAGTTTATCAATTAGTGCATAAGCGCCGCGTCGATCGCGCAGCACCTGACCATCACGCTCCATGGCAGCCATACGACGGCGAATAGCTTCAAGATGATCTTCATCTTCAATGCCGAGCATGCGGCTCATATTTTCGTGGGTTATTGGCTTGCCGTACGTTTCCAGGGCAGCTAATAAATATTCGCGGCTGGGCGCAGGATTATCATACTTTTGCGCCTCGCGCTCGGCGTGCGGATCATCACTCAACGTCCAGTACTTCATGCGATCAACATCCTTGATTGCGTTTGCGGGAGGCAGACAGTTTGCGCAGGCGCAGTGCGCTGCGGGCGGGGGGATTCAGCCATTGATCGACTGAAAAACATCATGTTTGGTTTGGTCATAACTGCATTATAGCGCTGCCCGCTCAATCACCCAACCACCTAGCACGGCAATTGTACGATTTTAATGATAAAAAACAGTTACCGGGTCTTGCATTTAAGCGTGGCCTCGGTATCATACGCGCCACTTGCCCAGATGGCGGAATTGGTAGACGCGCTAGCTTCAGGTGCTAGTGTCCGTATGGACGTGGAGGTTCAAGTCCTCTTCTGGGCACCACTTTATGTCATGTTATCCCCTTTTCATGGTGTAAAATGGTGTAGCGGCAAGCAGTACTATTTAGAAATAGTATTGATAAAGTATTAGCAAAACGTTTGTATTCGCCCAGGTGGCGGAATTGGTAGACGCGCTAGCTTCAGGTGCTAGTGTCCGTATGGACGTGGAGGTTCAAGTCCTCTCCTGGGCACCATACGAATACAAACAGCAGTAAGATCAGTAACGAAATATGATATGCCCAGGTGGCGGAATTGGTAGACGCGCTAGCTTCAGGTGCTAGTGACCGTATGGTCGTGGAGGTTCAAGTCCTCTCCTGGGCACCATTTCATAGATTCAGTTTACATCAGCGCTGATCAACACTTCACCACTCGCCGTTCAGCAACTAACTTCAACGCTTCCTGCTTGATGCTCCCACTATCTATCTAGACTATTTGTTTAGCCCCTCCCTATTCAGAAAATACTATTCAGAAAATCCTGCCTAGAAAGATCCGCTCAAAAAAACACCGCTCAAGCGACCGTCTTCGCCATCGCGGTATTTTTGCATTATTGGAAACGCCCAGGACGACGCGATACTTCTTCTAGTGCCCAGCCTTGAGTACGCAATTGCCCTTCCAATACAGCTTCACGCTCTGCCGCTAAATCAGGGAAGAAGTTTAGCCCTGTGCGCGACTCGATCTCATCGATAGTTACCAGATAATCATCTAACGGTTCATTACCACGAACGTCTTGCGGCATGATAAAGGCAAGCGCCAACGGAGCCTCTTCATCCGGCACAACAATGATCTTATAGAACGCTTCTGGCACTTCCACAAAACCAACGCGATTAAACACATTGTCCATGTAGCGCTCAGGAAAAATAGGCCCAGTAATCACCTGCAAGCGATCAAAGCGCGGTGCAAAATGATCCATCACCGACTCTTCAAGACGCTGCCAAAGCTGGCGATTCAGATTAGGTCGCTGAGGCGTCATGTTACTCATCAAGAAGGTATCGACCTGAGCGTTACGACCATGCACCGCTGCAATGGCATAGTTAGGTGCCAAGTGTCCGCGATCATAGCCACTGCCGGAATAGCTATCCGTACCTATTGGCCATAACGTTCGCCAGTCGGCCTTAAAATTAGGCCGTGGGCCAATACGAGTATCATCGGACACCGCTTCAACTTGATAACTGACCCAAAGTGGGTTTACCCGCACATCAGACCATCCCGCTAAGAAGCCATCGTTTCTCAGCACACGGTGAAACGTTGTTAGCTGAAATCCATCCCAGGTAGGCACACCCATCCAGGTATAGTCATCCTGATGCTGACGCTCCTGAAACTCCCAAAGCCCCGTTCCTACTATGACAAAAAGCACAGCGATACCCAGGCGTTTTCCCTGACGACGCCAGCGCGAAAGCGATTTCCCCAACAGACTTACTCCCTACAATAATGATTCTGCATCCTGCTTTTTATGTCAGGTAATTTATTGGTTACCAGCCCAGGGAAAACATCGTTTCTAGGTCGTGACGGGAGTGCACCTGCATGGCATTCAGCGTTTCGGTATCGCTAATACCCTCGACAGCGTTTAGACGTTCCGTGACCAGTTCTGCAAGGCTTTCAAAATCAGGGGTCCGGGCAATGGCGACCAAATCATAGCGACCACACGTCGAATAGACTTCACTAATACCGTCTACATCAGCAAGGCGCTCGGCGACTGCTTTTACCTGGCCTTTCTCAGTATTGATTAAAATCACAGCGTTTTGCATAGCACCCCCAAAATAGCGTTAACAACAATCTAATCAGCAATCAGAGGCGAGTATAACAGGCTGCTTGATAAGACCAAGCACCACTCAGTGACGTGGTTAATTGTCGCGCTTTTCATAAGGTTATTCGCACTAATTTTGAGCATGCGCTAGCATGGCTTAGAGAACTCCGGCTTATTAGCTCTGTCGGAGTATTAGAGGTGGTTCACCACCCAATAACATAAGCAAAAAAACGTCAAACCGTGACGCTAAGGAGACACCATGGCCAATCAGAGCCGTCGTAAGTTCATGCGTAATAGCGTAATGGGTCTAGCCGCCCTGCCATTTGGTGCTGGCATCCTGTCAAAGACTGCTTTTGCCCAGGAACTGCCTCGCCTTGACCCATCTAACTCTACTGCCCAGGCACTTAATTACGTAGAAGTAGCCAGTGACGCAAGCGACCACCCGGCCTACGAGGAAGGGGAGCTGTGCTCAAACTGCATGTTCTTTAATGCAGAAACCGCAGGTTGCCAGCTGTTCCCGCAAAATAGCGTTGAAGCAGGCGGCTGGTGTCAGTCCTGGACTGCCAAAGGCTAATATTAGTAGCCAACTGATCTTGGTGAAACAATCAAGCTTGACCACTACCCCGCGCTTGCCGCGGGGTAGTTATTTAACCTTAACTCACCTCTTTGTTTTCCTCCTCAATCGGCCACTGGTAACGGCGCGTCACACGCCCCTCTTCCATTGAGACCAAATGCACCGGAAATCCCCATAGCTGCTGCAAATGGCGAATCACCGGATATACGCTGCGACCAAGGGGCCGACGGCTATCTTGTACATGGTGTAACGTCAACGAACGATCCCCGCGTATAGCCGCTTCGACAACTTGAATATTGGGCTCACGCACCGATAGCGCATATTGAGTTGACAGCGCCTCACGCACTCGCCGATAGCCTCGCTCATTATGAATTGCTGCGACTTCCAGTGTTTCCATCTGATCATCATCAACAATTAAGAACAGCTTGAGATCGCGTATTACCTTGGGGGATAAAAACTGCTGTATAAACGACTCATCCTTAAAGTTCCGCATTGCAAACTCAACGGTATCGCGCCACGGGCTACCTGCAATATCGGGAAACCACTCCCGATCTTCATCCGTTGGCGCATCACAAATCCGCTTAATGTCCATAAAGATCGCAAACCCTAACGCGTAGGGATTAAGGCCGCTGTAGTGTGGGCTATCAAAGCCTGGCTGATTGATAACCGCGGCATGGGATTGCAAAAACTCCAGCATCAAGCCTTCATCGACTTTCCCTTCATCGTATAAACGATTCATCAGCGTATAGTGCCAGAAACAAGCCCATCCTTCGTTCATCACCTGGGTTTGTCTCTGGGGGTAAAAGTACTGCGCCAGTTTACGTACGATACGCACAATTTCGCGCTGCCAGGGAGCTAGAAGCGGCGCATTTTTCTCAATAAAATAGAGCAAGTTTTCCTGTGGCTCTGAGGGATAAATACCGCCTCTGTGCAGGCCAAGTGGATCTGCCTCGCTGTGCAGGCTACCCGGCAGTGGAGAAACGCCATCGGGCGCGCCAGGGATCGTGCGCCACAACATATTGACCTGGGTCTGCAGGTAGGCTTCGCGCTCTTCTTGACGCCTTACCTCTTCTTCAGCAGAAATGGGTGAGGGTCGCTTGTAACGGTCTACACCGTAGTTTTGGAGAGCGTGACAGGCATCTAACAATTGCTCCACAGCATGGACACCGTGGCGCTCTTCGCACTGAGCAATATACTTACGAGCAAATACTAGGTAATCAACGATGGAGTCGGCATCGGTCCAGGCACGGAACAAGTAATTGCCTTTAAAGAAAGAGTTATGCCCATAGCAGGCATGCGCAATGACCAATACCTGCATCATTAGCGTGTTCTCTTCCATTAGATAGGCAATACATGGGTTGGAGTTAATCACCAACTCATAGGCAAGCCCCATCTGGCCGCGCTTATAGGCTTGTTCAACGGCAAGAAACTGCTTACCAAACGACCAGTGGTGATACCCTACCGGCATCCCTACGCTCGCGTAGGCATCCATCATCTGTTCAGTGGTAATCACTTCTATCTGATTGGGATAAGTATCTAGGCGGTACTCATCGGCGAGCCTAGCGAGCTCCTCGTCGAAGCGCTCCAACACACTAAAATTCCAGTCGGAACCAGTCGCTATTGGCTTACGGGCTACACTCATGGCGTACTCCTCGGTTCGCGTTACTGCTCTTGACTCAACCGACGTTTAAACAGCTCACGGAAGACCGGGTAGATATCCCCAGCATCGACAATTTGGCGCATCGCAAACCGTTCGGGAAATTGCGCGGCGACCGTTTCGTATTCATGCCACAGCGACTGATGCTCATGGGGAGTAATTTCCACATAAGCGTAGTACTGCAACTGCGGCATGAGCTGTTTAACCAGTAAGTCCCGGCAAATATTCGAATCATCATCCCAGTTATCGCCGTCCGATGCCTGAGCGATATACAGATTCCACTGCCCAGCGGGATAGCGTTTTTCGATGATTTTATTTACCAGGGTGAGCGCGCTGGAAACGATGGTGCCACCAGTTTCACGGGAATAGAAAAACTCCTCCTCGTTTACCTCCCGCGCAGCCGTGTGGTGGCGCACAAATACCAGCTCTACTTTCTCGTAATGCTTTTCCAAAAATAGATAAAGTAATAGGAAAAACCGCTTAGCAATGTCCTTATGGTTTTGGGTCATGGAACCAGAAACATCCATGACACAGAACATCACCGCCTGACTGGAAGGCTGAGGCTGCGCTGCCAACTGGTGGTAACGCAGATCATAGGTGTCAATAAATGGCACCGCCTCAATGCGCTTTTCCAAGCGCTCTATTTCTGCCTTTAGCTCAACTATTCTCGCCGGATTGCGCAGCACCGGATCCTTGCGTTCTTCTGCGGCGAGCGCCTCTTGAGCCTCTTTCAACGCTCGCTTAATGGGGGCACGCATGGCAATGCGACGTGCGTAAGCTTCCCGCATTGATCGGGTGATGCTAATTCGCGACGGCACCCCGTCACGCGCGAGCCCCGCACGCACCATTTTTACCTCTTCGAGTGACTTCAATGGCTTGCGCTGCAAATTAGGCAACTCAAGACCATCAAATACAAACTCCAAAAACTCCTCGCGGCTCAGGGTAAAAGCAAACTCGTCGTCACCCTCGCCTTGATTGGAAGCACCACCTTCGCCCGCGCCATCTCCGCCGCCCTGGCCACCAGGGCGGCGAATTTTATCTCCTTCTAAAAACTCCTTGTTGCCGGGCGATACGATATTGCGCGCACCGCCCGGGCCATGTTGAAACACCGGTTCAGAGATATCCTTGGTAGGAATGGATACCTTTTCCCCTCGCTCCATATCGGTAATGGAGCGGCGGTTAACCGCCTCCTCCACCGAACGCTTGATATGTTTGCGATAACGTTCCAAAAAGCGCTGCCGATTGACCGCGCTTTTATGCTTAGCGTTAGGCCTTCGATCAATAAAGTAGGTCATACGACCTCCCGATTATCCGCTACTGGGACTTGCGCACGCGTAGGTACCACTCGGAAAGCAGCCGAACCTGTTTCTCGGTATAGCCACGATCCACCATGCGCGCCACAAAGTCCTCGTGCTTCTTCTGATCCGACTTCGACGCCTTCGCATTAAACGAAATAACCGGTAATAGCTCTTCAGTATTCGCAAACATCTTATGCTCGATAACGCCTTTGAGCTTTTCATAAGACTGCCAGCTGGGGTTCATGCCATTGTTTTGTGCACGCGCCCGCAATACGAAATTAACCACTTCGTGACGGAAGTCTTTCGGGTTAGAGATGCCTGCTGGTTTCTCAATTTTTTCGAGCTCGTCATTCAGTGACTGACGGTTCAACAATTCGCCCGTTTCGGGGTCGCGATACTCCTGATCTTGAATCCAGAAATCCGCGTAGGTTACGTAGCGATCAAAGATGTTCTGCCCATACTCGCTGTAAGACTCCAGGTACGCTGTTTGGATTTCCTTACCAATGAAATCGACATAGCGCGGTGCCAGAAACTCTTTGATAAAGCCGATATAACGCTCAAATACTTCTGAAGGCAGTTGCTCGCGCTCTAATGCTTGCTCTAGCACATACAGCAAATGCACAGGGTTCGCGGCGACTTCAGTGCCATCGAAGTTAAACACTTTAGAAAGTATCTTGAAGGCGAAACGGGTAGACAACCCCTGCATGCCCTCATCCACCCCCGCCGCATCACGATACTCCTGGATCGACTTTGCTCGAGGATCGGTGTCTTTCAGGTTTTCGCCGTCATAAACGCGCATCTTGGAGTAGATGCTGGAGTTTTCTGGCACTTTTAGCCGCGAAAGCACTGAAAACTGCGCCAACATACGCAGCGTATCAGGGGCGCAAGGGGCTGCGTTAAGCGAGGAGTCTTCGAGCAGCTTTTGGTAAATCTTGATCTCTTCGGAGACCCGCAGGCAGTAAGGCACTTTGACGATATAGACACGATCCAAAAATGCCTCGTTGTTGCGATTATTACGAAACGCCTGCCATTCCGATTCGTTTGAGTGGGCTAAAATCACACCGTCAAAGGGAATTGCCCCCATGCCTTCGGTAGGGTTGTAGTTACCTTCTTGGGTGGCGGTAAGTAATGGATGCAGCACCTTAATCGGCGCTTTAAACATCTCAACGAACTCCATCAACCCTTGGTTAGCGCGGCAAAGCCCGCCAGAGAAGCTGTAGGCATCGGGGTCATCTTGCGAGTAAAGCTCCAACTGACGAATATCGACTTTACCTACTAACGACGAGATATCCTGGTTATTTTCATCGCCAGGCTCAGTTTTGGAGATGGCAATTTGATTTAACCGCGAGGGATAAAGGCGCACCACCCGGAACTGAGAAATATCGCCGCCCGCTTCTTTTAAGCGCTTCGCCGCCCATGGCGACATAACACTGCGCAGATAGCGCTGGGGAATACCGTACTCTTGCTCCAGAAGCTCACCATCTTCTTCCGGCGAAAAAAGTCCTAGCGGTGACTCATACACGGGTGAATCTTTAATGGCATAGAACGGGATACGTTCCATCAACAGCTTCAAGCGTTCAGCCAGCGACGATTTACCGCCACCTACTGGCCCTAGTAAATAGAGGATTTGCTTACGCTCCTCTAATCCCTGCGCGGCATGACGGAAGTACGACACAATTTGCTCGATAGCTTCTTCCATACCATGAAATTCAGCAAAAGCAGGATAGCGGCGAATCACCTTGTTCGAGAAAATGCGTGATAGACGCGGGTCTTTCGCCGTGTCGATCACTTCAGGCTCGCCAATGGCTTCCAGCATACGCTCCGAGGCGCTGGCATAAACCTTTGGATCACGGCGACAAAGCGCCAAATACTCCTCTAGGCTCATGTCTTCTTGCTGAACGCGGGCAAATCGGTCTTGAACGTGATCAAAGATGCTCATGGAACTCTCCTGTGGCCCATCCCCCAGCAGCTACCGCCAAGCCCAAACATCAAGCGGTGCGCAATACGAGGTGTTGCTCTATCAGCGTAGTCAGCATTAGCAAAAAGTGATGACTAAACCTTCAACGCACAATGTTTAATAATTTGAGCACGGTAGGAGAGATTAAGTTGCGTTGAATGTGCGATGGCCCTAAAAACAGTGTTCAGAACGCATAGCGCCGCCTTTCAGGCGGCGCTATGGCGGGTAACAACGCGTCGAAAAGACACCGTTTAGGCAGTATTATCCCAGCACTTCTTTTACATCTGCCAACAGTTGATCCAGCAATTCAACGGTAGTGTTCCAAGCGCATACAAAACGCGCACCACCCGCTCCAATAAAGGTATAGAAGGTCCAGCCTTTGGCTTTCAACGCCTCGATAGCATGAGGAGGAAACTCAACGAAAACACTATTCGCCTGAGTCGGAAACATTAGTGAAACGCCAGGGAGTGCTTGCAGCCCTTCGGATAAATACCGTGCCATGGCATTGGCATGCTCAGCGTTGGTTAACCACGCGCCGCTTTCCAACAACCCTAGCCATGGGGCAGAAACGTAGCGCATTTTCGAAGCCAGTTGACCTGCCTGTTTGCAACGGTAGGAAAAGTCCTCAGCCAAATCACGGTTGAAAAAAAGAATAGCCTCACCAAACGCTAGCCCGTTCTTGGTTCCTGAAAAGCACAACGCATCGACGCCTACCTGCCACGTTAGCTCAGCGGGGCTTGCATTAAGACCAGCGCAGGCATTGGCGAACCGCGCGCCGTCCATATGTAAGCGTAAATCGTGCTTGTCTGCCATGGCACGTATTGCCAGTAACTCTTCCCGAGAGTAGACCGTGCCAACTTCTGTCGCTTGGGTAAGCGACACTACTTTAGGCTTTGGATAGTGAATATCACTACGCTTAGTGACCAGCGCTTCAATGCCCTGTGGCGTTAGCTTACCGTTAGCCCCTGGCGAGGTCAGCAGCTTCGCGCCGTTAGAAAAGAACTCAGGGCCACCACACTCATCGGTTTCAATATGAGCCAATTCATGACAAATAACGCTGTGGTAGCTGCGCCCCATTGCAGAAAGTGCCAGTGAGTTTGCTGCAGTACCGTTAAACACAAAAAAAACATCGCAATCGTAGTCAAACATTTCACGAAAACGATCTGCGGCACGGGCAGTCCAACGGTCATTGCCGTAGGCCAAATCATCAGCTTGATTGGCTTCAAGCAGGTATTCCATAGCCTCTGGGCAGATACCTGAGGTGTTGTCACTGGCTAAAAATCGTGGGGTACACTCCGAGGTCATGACGATAGTCCTTTTATCTGACGATCTTACGGCGCAAGCTGGGTGCCACTCGCGCCTTAATTTGTTAACTGTGGTTAACAGCCACCTTGATCGACCAGTCTATCGCCATTGCAGCGCTTACGTCACCCGCCTGACTCGCTTGGCCCTATCGCTACAGGGAAGCGGCAAGACGCGTGCCTTGATCGATGGCTCGTTTAGCGTCTAGCTCCGCAGCTTCATCGGCACCGCCAATCACATGAAAGCATGCTCCCGCCTGGATTAAGGGCGCGATAAGCTCGCGAACCGACTCCTGCCCAGCGCATACCACGACAGTGTCCACCGCCAGCACCTGCTCCTCGCCATCGCGGCGAATGTGAAGACCGGCATCATCGATTTTCAAATACTCGCAGCCAGTCAGGGTTTTAACTCCCCGCTGTTTTAGTGATGCACGATGTACCCAGCCCGAGGTTTTGCCCAGGTTCTTACCTGGCTTAGAGCTTTTGCGCTGAAGCATAACAATGTCACGGGGAGAGACTGGCGGCATTGGCGGCTTTAGACCGCCACGATCGTCCACGGCAAGGTCAACGCCCCACTCATCACACCAGGCTGCCACATCCATTTCAGGATGTCCCTGGTCAGCGAGCAGCTCTGATACATCAAAGCCAATACCACCAGCGCCAATCACCGCTACACGCTGGCCCACACGTTCAGGGTGCTCAATAGCTTCAGCGTAGCTAAGCACACTGGCATGATCGGCCCCCGGTAGCGCAAGCTCACGGGGGGTAACGCCGGTGGCAATCACCACCTCGTCAAATTCAGCTAGTGTATCGAGGGTAGCCGCCGTATTTAGGCGAACATCTACCGCGTGTTTTTCTAACATCACCCGGAAGTAGCGCAACGTTTCGTTGAACTCCTCTTTACCGGGAATTTTACGGGCGTAATTAAACTGCCCACCCAACTCACTACGTCGCTCAAACAACACCACATGATGCCCCCGGCTAGCAGCGGCCACGGCGGTGGCAAGCCCCGCGGGACCGCCGCCGACAACCGCTACCCGCTTGGGTGTTTGCGTGGGTTCGAGGGTCAGCTCGGTTTCATGGCACGCTCTGGGGTTAACCAAACACGATGTGAGCTTGCCCATAAAGGTGTGGTCTAAGCAGGCTTGGTTACAGGCAATACAGGTATTAATTTCGTCTGAAAGATCCGCCTCGGCTTTACGCACCCATTCAGGGTCAGCCAAAAACGGGCGTGCCATCGACACCATATCCGCATGCCCATCAGCCAACACACGCTCCGCCACCTCGGGCATATTGATACGGTTGGTGGTAATCAGCGGGATGGATAGTGCCGATCTAATGCGTTTAGTAACTTCGGTAAACGCTGCACGAGGCACGCTGGTTACAATGGTTGGCACCCGAGCTTCGTGCCAGCCAATACCTGTGTTAATTACATTCGCGCCAGCAGCTTCAATGGCTTGGCCAAGTTGCACCACTTCTTCCCACGTGCTGCCTTCTTCCACCAGATCAATCATCGATAGGCGAAAGATCATCAAAAAACGCTCGCCCACTGCCGCGCGAATGCGTTTCACAATTTCGATCGGGAAGCGAATACGTCGCTCAAAATCACCGCCCCACGCATCATCACGCTGATTGGTGCGACGACAAATAAACTGGTTGATCAAATAACCTTCAGAGCCCATTACCTCAATACCGTCATAGCCTGCCTGCTGGGCAAGCTGCGCACAGCGCACATAGTCGTCTATCTGCTGCTCAACGTCGTCGCTTGAAAGTGCCCGAGGCATAAACGGGTTGATCGGTGCCTGCAGCGCAGAAGGTGCCACCAGCTCTGGCGAGTAGGCATAGCGCCCGGCATGGAGAATCTGCATACACAAATGCCCGCCTGCGTCATGAACGGCATCAACAACGCTCTTATGCTCAGCGAGCTGAGACTCGTCGGTAAGGGCATTTGCCCCTTGGAACACAGCACCTTCAGCATTAGGAGCAATGCCGCCCGTCACAATCAGGCTGACACCCGCACGAGCTCGCTCAGCATAAAAGGCTGCTAGGCGCTCAAAACCGTTGGGAGCTTCTTCTAAATTGGTGTGCATTGACCCCATCAATACGCGATTAGGTAGCGTTAAATGGCCAACGGTCAGTGGTCGAAACAGATGCGGGTAAGCGGGCGTATGGTTCATCACGGTACTCCTTTATATTATTAAGCACATTCAAACAAGCGTATGACATACACCGCCTCACGTACAGTCCTTTACACCCCTTAATCTGTCACCCTTTAGCCGCCTTGCGAAACCATCAACCTTTGTGGCAAAGCACTTGCTCCTCTTGCGAAAGCACGTCACATTACCAGGCTAACGACAAGGGAACGCGCTATGCCATTGATTTACTTTTTACCGCCACTGGCCACTGTGTTGATTTGGTCAGGAAATATGACAATCAACCAGTTGACAGTGGGTGCCATTGCGCCCAGCAGTATCGCTTTTCTACGTTGGTTGCTGGCACTGGCGGTAATGACACCGTTTGTGCTTCCTGCGGCATTACGTCATCGCGATGAAATACGCCGCCACTGGCCGAAACTGGCGTTGCTGGGGCTACTTGGCATGGGGCTGTGGCAAGGGTTGGCGTATATGGCTGCGGAAACAACAACTGCCACCAATATGGGCATTTTGGCTGCCATGGTGCCGCTTCTCACCGTGCTACTAAGTGCACTAATCTTGCGCGAGCCGCCTACCTTAGGCGGTATTGTCGGGGGCGTTCTGGCATTCGTCGGCGTCACGGTACTGCTTGGGCGAGGCAACCCTTTGTCTCTGCTGCAACTGCAGGTAGCCGCCGGCGACGCATTGATGGTGATTGCTGCCACCTGCTACGCCCTATACGGTGTAATGCTGAAGCGCTGGGCGATGAACTTACCTCCTTGGGTAATGCTCTATGCCCAGGTCTGCTTTGCGGTTTTATTCCTATTGCCGCCCTATTTAATGGGCCCGATGACACCGGTAGATAGCCACAATATATGGCTGATCCTTTACGCAGGCATTCCCGCATCCATCATTACCACTTTTTTATGGATGCGCGCGGTGCGCCAAATCGGCGCGAACCAGTCGAGTATATTTATCAATTTGATGCCGCTATTTAGTGCCCTGATTGCCATGGCGTTTTTAGGCGAGCAGATCGCAGGGTTCCACTTTATGGGTGGGCTACTCATCCTTGCGGGGGTCATCATGGCGCAAACGCTGACACGCCCCCTGGTGCGCACTCCCGCGACGGATAAAACGAGCAGCGCTCAGCAATGATACAATAGGCTAACTTCATTCGACGGCCAGGAACCCCTGAATATGTCCCTAGAAGAACTGCACCTTAATCTTCGCAACCTCACCAGCGATGACTACGACCAGCTCAAAACGCTGATGGATGCGGTATATCACGACATCGGCGGTGCGTGGCCAAAGCACACTATTGACAAGCTCATTCAGGAATTTCCTGATGGCCAAATTGCCATTGAGGACGATGGTACGCTGGTGGGCGTTGCGCTAACGGTACAGGTCGATTACGACGAGTTTTCTAACCCGCATAAATATGACGACCTGATCGGCCATCGTGAAACCATCCTTAACGACCAAGATGGCGATGCCATGTACGGGCTGGATGTGTTGATCCACCCCGACTACCGTGGCTACCGCCTGGGTCGGCGTTTATATGAAGCCCGCAAAGAGTTGTGCCGCTCGCATAACCTGCGTGCCATTCTGGCAGGTGGACGCATTCCCGAGTACCACCAGCACGCCCAAGAACTCACCCCAGCAGAGTACATCGAAAAAGTCTCTCGTAAAGAGATTTACGATCCGATTTTGTCGTTCCAATTGGCTAACGACTTCCAAGTAAAACGCTTACTGCGTAAGTACCTGCCAGAAGATGAGCAGTCTCGCGGCTATGCCACTCTGTTGGAGTGGAACAACATCCTGTTCGAGCCAGCTGAGAGCGTGCTAGATACCCGCCCGACTCAGGTACGAGTGGGAGCAGTGCAGTGGCAAATGCGTGAATTCGCTTCAGTGGAAGCAGCCCTTCAACAAATTGAATACTTTGTTGACGCATTATCAGATTATCAAAGTGACTTTGCGGTATTTCCGGAGTTGTTCAATGCGCCACTGATGGGCCTACAAGACCGCTCGGCCCAGCAGGATCAAATGGGCGCGATTCGTTTTTTAGCAGGCTTCACTGAGCGTTTTAAAAGCGAGCTTTCGCGGATGGCGGTGTCGTATAACATCAACATCGTTGGTGGCTCGATGATTGAAGTCGGTGACGATGACCGACTATACAATATTGCCTATTTGTTCCACCGGGATGGCGAAATCGAAAAGCAGTCGAAGCTGCATATCACCCCCCAAGAACGCCGCGACTGGGTGATCGAAGGGGGTGATAACCTGCAGGTCTTTGACACCGACGCAGGTCGCGTGGGCATTTTGATTTGCTACGACGTTGAGTTCCCGGAGCTTGGCCGTCTGCTAGCCGATCAGGATATGGATATACTGTTTGTACCGTTCTGGACAGATACCAAAAACGGCTATCTGCGGGTACGCCACTGCGCCCAAGCAAGAGCCATTGAAAATGAGTGCTACGTAGTACTGTGTGGCAGCGTCGGCAACCTACCTTCGATTGAAAACCTGGATATCCAGTATGCCCAATCAGCCGTGTTTTCACCGTCTGACTTCGCTTTCCCACACGATGCAGTGCTGGCGGAAACCACGCCTAACACCGAGATGATCTTCTTCTCGGACCTAGACCTGACTCGCCTTACTGTTGTGCGTGCCGAAGGCTCAGTAACCAACTTGAAAGACCGCCGCAAAGATCTATTTGACCTGCGCTGGCGCGACTGGTCCTGGAAGTCTGGGGCTAATCTGGAAGAGTAAACCAATAACGCCGCCGAATGGGCGGCGTTATTTTTAAAGCGCTTCTGGCTCAATCAGGCCAGACAAGATGGGCAGGAACACGCCCTTTGCTATCAAACATAACGCCTTCATCGCGCAGTTTCTGATGCTGGCGGTCAGCACCGCCGTGGTCGGCTAGCGTTAGCGACGCAGCAATGACGCGATGCCAGGGTAGCTGATGCCCTTCTGGTAAGTGGCGCATCGCCGAGCCAACCATGCGCGGCGTGGCGCCTTCCGTCATCGCCGCGATACGCCCGTAGGTGGTTACCCGCCCAGCAGGAATCTGATCAACAATGGTATAAATCTGTTCGAGCAGTTCAGGGCGTGGCATTACCACCTCTTGTAAATCAACGTGTTACTAGAGTGTTTCGACTAGTTGATCGATCGCTTGAAACGCTTCTTTTAGCGCAGCATCACGCTGAGCGTCACCCATATTCAAGCCTTCCGCAAAGACCACATCCACATCGCTAATGCCCATTAAACCGAGCATGGCTTTAAGATGTGGCGTTTGGCTGTCTAATTCAGTCCCTGCGTACTGACCACCGCGAGCAGCTAAAATAATCGCACGCTTACCTTCAAGCAAACCCTGCGGGCCATTTTCAGTGTAGCGGAAGGTTTCACCAGCGCGCAGTACGCGGTCAAACCACGCTTTCAGTTGGGACGGGATACCTAAATTATACAGCGGAACCGCCAGTACCAGGACATCACTCGCCCGTAGCTCTGCCAACAATTCGTCAGAGTGAGCTGCTAGTGCCTGCTGATCGGCGTTGCGCTCGTTTGCTGGCGTCTGCCATGCACCGAGCTCTTCGATCGCAAGGTGCGGTAACGCGTTAGCCACTACATCGCGATGAGTAACCACTACATCGTGGGCTTCCGTTTTGGTTTCAAAATGGTTGGCCAACGCATTGGACTGGCCGTTTGCGCCTAAAATAGAAGAAGTTACAAGCAGTGCACGTGTGGTCATGGATAATTTCCTAACGTATTAGTGGGAACTTTGGTAACTATTTTACGGCGCTTTTCGATTAAAAAAAGCGCAACGTTTCCCCTGTCTCATTCGAAAAAATCGAATTTATAAACAACAAAAAGCCCCGCCCTGCTGTGCTCGCAGTAACGGGGCTTTCGTCTATCGCGTCAACAAATAGCGTTTATTTCCGCTTTGGCCACGCGCTAGGATCTACTTTATTTACCAATTTAGGGAATTTACTGGGATCAAACACAGGCTCTTGACCTGCTTTCAACTGAGCGTCGTAATCACGGAACAGTGCGAAGGCAATCGGCGACAGCAGCAAAATAGCCACTAAGTTAATCACTGCCATCATACCCATTGAAAGATCGGCAAAATTCCAGATAGCACCTAAGCTCGCAACCGAGCCTATCATCACCATGCCGAGTACCGCCAAGCGATAAATCAGCACCGCAATAGGCGCACGACGGCCTGCCAAGTACTCAATATTAGATTCACCGTATGAGTAGTTAGCGATCACCGAGGTGAATGCAAACAGCAAGATCGCCACGGCAATAAACATACCGCCCCAATCACCCACATGGCTAGAGAGCGCTATTTGGGTAAGCTGAATACCGTTGTTTTCTTCGCCAGCCAGCAGCTCGGGCCCAGCCATAATGATGATGGCCGCAGTGGCAGTACAAATGACCAAGGTGTCTAAGAACACGCCCAGCATTTGAATAAAACCCTGTGCAGCAGGATGGTCTGGCCGAGTGCTGGCGGTCGCGGCAGCATTGGGCGCCGACCCCATACCCGCCTCGTTAGAAAACAGACCACGCTGAATACCGTTCATAATGGCTTGAGAAATGGCATACCCCATTGCGCCACCAGCCGCTTGCTCTAAACCAAACGCACTTTTAATAATGGTCATAAAGGCAGCGGGCAAATCGCTGATATTGAGCGCCACCACCGTGAGAGCCAGCAGCAAATACAACAGTGCCATCAGCGGCACCACTAACTCAGCTACTTTAGCAATCGACTTCAGGCCGCCAAATATAATGGGCGCAACCACCGCCATCAGAACTAACCCCATGGCCCAGGTGGGAATGGCAAATGCCTGTTCCATGGCCTGGGCGATGGAGTTGGCCTGTACGCTGTTAAACGCCAACCCGAACGCGATGATCAAGCAGATTGAAAACAGCACTGCCAGCCAGCGAAGCCCCAGGCCACGTTCAATATAGCGAGCCGGGCCACCACGGAAGGTGTTATCACCGTGATCAACTTTATAGGCCTGGGCTAGAGTGGACTCCACAAAACTGGTCGCCATACCCACCATGGCGGTCATCCACATCCAAAAGATCGCGCCGGGACCACCAAAATAAATCGCTACCGCCACACCAGCTAGGTTACCGGTACCTACCCGTGCCGCCAGACTGGTGGAAAGTGCCTGAAAAGAAGAGATACCGCCGTTAGATTGACGTGAACTGCGCAGCAGTTTGAACATGTGCCCGAAATAACGTACTTGGATACCGCGGGTCATGATAGTGAAGTAGAGGCCAGCACCGATCAGCAGGTAGATCAGCACACTGCCCCATAGCAGTCCGTTGCCGCGATCAACCATCGCCGTCAACAGAGGAGGAAGAGTAAAATCCATATATAACGCGCCTTTTGTATAACAGTGGAGGCGCCTCATTCTTCACGGCTGCACCAAAATGGCAAGAAAAATGGAAAAATTCCTATCAGACAGCCATTACCACTAACTAAATTGGTCTCATTAGCCGCGCTTAAACGCCGAATATGATTTCATCCTGTTACGCCTCTAACGTATGCTGTCGCTTTTTAGTACCAGCGACGAGGAAACAGATGTCACGCACGTTACTAAAAGGCATTGGGCTAGTCGTTGTAGTAGTAATGCTGGGTATCATGTGGCGCTGGCTTCAGCAGCAAGGCTTACTCACCGAAACCCACCTGACCGAGTTAGCGTCCACCATCAGTCAATGGAAGCAAGCTCCCTGGATGTTTGTCGCCGTGATAGCCGTTTATACCGGCTCGCTACTGATCATGTTTCCATTAAGCCTGCTAGTCGTATTGACCGGCCTACTGTTTGGACCGCTTTGGGGACTGGCTTATGCCACGCTGGGTACGCTTAGTTCTTCGGTAGCGTCTTACTGGGTAGGCCATTGGATGGGGCGCGATGCACTAATGCGCTATGGCGGACGCCATTTGCGTGGGCTTTCCGGCTACTTATCCAGGCGCGGCATTCGCACCATGACGGTGATCAATCTGTTGCCCTTGGCCCCTTTCACGCTCACCAATATGCTGGCCGGCGCGTTTCATCTTAATTTTCGCGACTACATGATCGGTTCGACCTTGGGAATTGTGCCTGGGCTCGCGGCAGTAATACTGCTAGGAAGCCAATTGGGCGCACTATTCACCGCGGCGTCTCATCAAGAATTAGCGTGGGCGGTAATAGGCCTTGGCGCTGGCGTGGGGCTGCTATGGTTGCTAAAGCGAGTAGCGACCTCTCGGTCTAGCAAAAACAACAACGACACAGCCTAAAGTGTGGGCTATTTCGCGTAATACTTGGCCAGTACTTCGGCATAGAAATGCGCGACCGCCCCTGCAAACTTAGCGATATCATAGTCGTTAGCAAATATTTTTGCCTGCTTGCCCAGGGTAACCCGCAACGCGTTATCCTCGGCTAACGCCATCACCCGCTGACCCCACTTTTGCCGATTTTGCGGCGTTTTATAGCCATTAAAGCCATCACGCACTACGTCATCAATACCACTAGAGCGTACCGCAACAACTGGCAAGCCTGCGGCCATGGCTTCTAAAATCACCATGCCTTGAGTTTCAGAAGTAGATGCAAACACAAAGATGTCACCTAAGTGGTAATAGCGTGCCATATCCTCCGGCGGCACAGCGCCCACCAAGGTCACTTGCTCCTGCAACGCCAACGCTTCTATATGCTGCTGAATGGTTTGTCGATCTGGGCCATCACCAATTAACAACAAGCGCAACGACTGGCTCCCCTGGCTTTTCAACTCCGCCAATGCCTCCAGCATAAAACCAATATTTTTTTCTTGGCTAATTCTCGAGACACTCACCAACACCGTATCGGCTGGGTCGATGGAAAGCTGATGGCGCAGCTCTTCCAACGCATCACGATCTGTGTCGGCGAATCGCGCCGCATCAATGCCCGTAGGCTGTATCAGCGTCGGTGTTTTCACCCCAATCATGCGCAGATACTCTTCTGCCGAGTAGGTGGGCACGATGACGCCTTGGCAACGGTTAGAGAAGTGTTTGATCAACGAATGGGAAATCAAATTACGAAACAGAGCCCCAGGAAGCGGCACAAAGTGTGCGTAATGCTCTAACCGCGTGTGATAGGTATAGACAACCGGCACACGTAGCCGGCGCCCCATCCATAGCCCCATCGACCCCAGCCAAAAAGGATGATGGACATGGATAATATCCGGTTTAAAGCGGTGCAGGCAGCGGCGAAAACGTGCACTAAACGGATTGGTCAAACGGAACTCACGCTTTTCACCAAAGGCCATCATAGTGGGTACACGCAAGATCGTATCATCGTCTTGCCACGCTTCCCGATAACGGGGCACCAACAACTGCACCTGATGTTTTAACTCGCTAAGCCCCTGACGAAGTCGCTCCACGGAAACCGACACACCGGATACGAACGGGAAATAGTTATTCGATATCATCGCCACCCGCAGGGGCTTCTCTAGATACGGTGTTGGATCGATATCAAAATCTGGGTAATAGTGGCGCTCTTCAAAAATCAGTCGGTACAAGCGCATCGCCAGTAGTGACAACACTCCGACAATGAGCAGGAAGCGAGGGTAGCTGACGTAAAAAAACGCATAAACCGTTGAGGCAACGCTGCTTAGCATACGCCACCAGCCTGGACTATCCACATTCAGCCGAACGGGCGTTATTGTCACATTTTCGCCATTTACCTCGACCACCACATAGTGATGAAACCTGTCATTTGCATCCATCAAAATGCCGCCAGCACCACCCGTGGTGACGTAATCCACCCCATTTACCGTTTGGTGTGAATAAAGCGACAGGTTTGCCGAAAACACGCTGTCCACCGCATACTGCTCCGACAGGCGCATAATACCTTCACTCAACCGTGGATCATTGAGGTAATTATCGGCTTCAAATAAGGGCGCATCGCTAATCACGTTATGCAGTGGCAAGCCAATGAACAAAAACCGATGCTGCGCTTCCGAGGCAGCCAGCTCGCGCTCTAACCAATCTAGCTGCCATGAGGTAGACGACTTACCCGTGCCATCCAAAAAGATGAAATGGCTGTTACCCGCAACAAAGGAATAAAAATGCGGGCCAAAGTATTCATAGAAAAGATAACTGCCAAAATCATTGCTTTCATGGTCACCGTAAGTCAGCACATACGGCACGTTTAACTGCTCTAAGCTTTGGTAAATCGCCTTGTAACTCTCCTGCTGCCCCCCACTCACTGCGTTCCCCGCTGACACCATAAAATCAATATCGCTTTGGTTCAGCCTGGGAATAATTTCATCCTGAAACACATTCACTGAATTATTGATATTACCTACCACCGCAAAACGGTAGGTGTTTCGTCCAGCGAGTTGCTCACGGATATCCGCTACTTCTCTAGTGTGCAATGCCTCAAATTTAGGCTCAGCCACATAGAGCCATATTTGGTGAATAACCAGCCCCGCCACCAGCGCGAGGTTGAGCACAAACAGAAGTCTCAGCCAGCGCTGACGAGTCAGGCGAAAAGAGCGTCGAAGCATGTAGAGGCGCTTATTGAATAGAAAACGTTAGAAAAGAAAGAGATCGGATGTTCAATTCGCTTCACGACCGTTTATCGTTGCCAACAAACGGCGCGAACCTCCTTGCTCTCGATGCTCACCTAACCACAACCCCTGCCAGGTGCCCAGCGCCAAGCGGCCATCACGTATGGCTAGCGTCAGCTGAGTACCCAGTAAGCTAGAGGCGACATGAGCAGGCATATCGTCGGGGCCTTCAAGAGTGTGGCGAAAATAGCTTAGTCCTTCAGGTACTAAGCGGCGGATAAAGGCATCCAGGTCGTGACGGACATCAGGATCGGAGTTTTCATTTAGCGTAAGTGAGGCAGAGGTATGCATTAACTGCAGATGCAGTAGCCCTTGACTGCACTCGGCCAAGCACGGCAATGCCCTGGCGATTTCATCCGTAATTAGATGAAAGCCCCTAGGCATTTCGGGTAAGTGAATCTCTTGTTGATGCCACATAAACACTCCTTTGTTGTAGGTATTGTAAGGGCTTACTCGGTACAGAAATACCATAGCCTATTTTCACTTCCTTCCGGCAATAGCACCTCCAAAAGAAACCGTTAATAGCGCTTATTTCGCCATACTGATAGATTTAACACTTATATACCATGCAGTCATTAGGAGCGTGTAATGCTCATTTCCGCCCAAACACCAAAGAAGAAAGTGGGGAAAATTGCTGGGCTTATGGCCTTCAGTAGCCTTGTATTAACTGGCTGCACCGGCATTCCTGACGGCACCGAGCCTGTCACGGGCTTTGAACTTAACCGCTATTTAGGTCAGTGGTATGAAATCGCCCGCCTGGATCACTCCTTTGAACGAGACTTAGACTGCGTAACGGCTAGCTACAGCCTACGTGACGATGGCGGCGTGCGCGTTATCAACCGGGGCTACAATCTCACAGAGCAAGAATGGAATGAAGCTGAAGGCCGCGCCTACTTTATTGACGAAGAAAACATCGGGCGGTTAAAAGTCAGCTTCTTTGGCCCTTTTTATGGCGGCTATAACGTTTTAGAACTGGATGAAGACTATCAGTGGGCGCTGGTATCAGGCCCCAACCGCGATTACCTATGGATTCTCTCGCGTACGCCAGTCATGGAAAGCGCGGTGGAAGAGCAACTACGCCAGCGCGCCGCCGAGCTTAATTTCCCCACTAATGAATTGATTGACGTCGTACAAGATCAAACCTGCCCCGAACGCTAATCACAGAAGGAGCCACTATGGCCCACCGCATTGCAGTCATCGCTGGCGACGGTATTGGCACCGAAGTCATGCCCGAAGGCATTCGCGCCCTGGAAGCTGCCGCAAAGCGTTTCAACATTGACCTAGCATTCACAACGTTTGAATTTGGCAGCTGTGACTACTATCTAGAGCACGGTAAAATGCTGCCCGACGACTGGTTCGAGCAGCTCAAGGATTTTGATGCGCTGTTTTACGGTGCCGTCGGCTGGCCCGACAAAGTGCCCGACCATATTTCACTGTGGGGCTCGTTGCTACAGTTTCGTCGCCAGTTTGACCAGTACATCAACTTACGCCCCTGCAAACTGATGCCGGGCATCAAAAGTCCATTAGCAGGCCGCGAGCCAGGCGATATCGACTTTTACGTAGTGCGCGAAAACACCGAAGGCGAGTATTCAAGTGTCGGCGGCAAAATGTTCGAAGGCACCGAGCGTGAAATTGTTCTTCAAGAGACGGTGATGAGCCGCGTCGGCGTCGACCGAGTGCTGAAGTATGCGTTTGAGCTTGCGCAAACCCGTCCGCGTAAAAAGCTCACCTCGGCCACCAAGTCCAACGGCATCTCAATCACCATGCCCTACTGGGATGAGCGGGTAGCCGAAATGGCCAAGCAGTATCCCGACATTGCGGTGGATAAATTCCACATCGATATTCTGACCGCTAATTTTGTACTGCACCCAGACTGGTTTGATGTGGTGGTCGGCAGCAACCTGTTTGGCGATATTCTTTCAGACCTTGGCCCCGCCTGCACCGGCACTATCGGCATTGCGCCCTCTGCTAATATCAACCCGGAAGGCACGTTACCCAGCCTGTTTGAACCGGTTCACGGCAGCGCACCAGACATCGCTGGCAAAGGTATTGCTAACCCTATTGGCCAAATCTGGTCCGGTGCCATGATGCTAGAGCACCTGGGCTATCAAGAAGCCGCCGATACGATGGTGAAAGCCATTGAAGACGTGTTGAGCGAAGGCAATAGCCAAGTACTCACACGAGATATTGGCGGGCTAGGCAATACGCTAAGTCTGGGTCAAGCGATTGCTGAACGTATTAGCGGCTAACCAAAAATGCCTCACTGTAAAAACAGTGAGGCATTGCGTTTCAAGCGTGTTGGCAAACGGGCGTTAGCTCGCCAGCTTCGCAGTAATTTCCGCGACATGCTTACCTTGGAAATGGGCAATTTTTAGCTCGCGATCATCCGGCTGACGTGAACCGTCGCCACCAGCAAGCGTGGATGCGCCATAGGGTGTTCCACCGCTCACTTTGGAAATATCAAACTGCTCTTCAATACCATAGCCAATCGGCACAATCACCATGCCGTGATGGGCTAACGTTGTCCAGGTGGAAGTAATGGTCATTTCATCACCGCCGCCGGTCCCAGTAGAGGTAAACACACTAGCCACCTTGCCGCGCAGCGCGCCCTTGGCCCACAACCCACCGGTTTGATCTAAGAAGGTACGCATCTGGCCAGCCATATTGCCGAACCGCGTTGGCGTGCCAAAAATGATTGCGTCGTAGTCAGCAAGCTCTTGTGGCGTCGCTTCTGGCGTCGTGAAGTCCTGCTTACCGCCAGCATTCTTGAAAGCTTCTTCTGGCATAGTCTCAGGTACACGTTTAACGGTAACTTCAACACCATCAACGCTTTCAGCGCCCTCTGCCACCGCGGCAGCTAGCGTATCAATATGTCCGTACATGGAATAATAAAGAACTAATACCTTTGTCATTACTCACTCCTTGTAGTGTTTTCTGGTAGTGCTGTGTCTTGCCCCTTTCAGGTTTATGAAAAGGGTTTATGAAAAAGGCTTATGAAAATCTGTTAATAAAATAGCTCAGCCTAGCGTAGAAAAAAGCGAATGTTTTCGATGCTCTCCTTCGATTTTATCGATTAGCACCCTTTAATATACATCAATGAGCATGGATACTTTTTGCGCTTAATTTTCATGTTCGCACCTGCGTTTTTCATGCTATCGACGTCCCCCCTTGTGGTTAAGCTTCAGCGTGTTAAAGGTACAACATTACAAAAAGCTGACGCTCCCTGCTCAAGGAAAACTTCATGCTTGGCCAATGGCTTGATTGGACTCTCGATGACAAACACCCTTCTCCGCGGTCCGGCCGCTTTGGCAGCGGCACCTATCAATTACATGCACCGGGGATTTTAGAGATAACCCCGGCGACCGTTCGCCCAGCGGCTCACGCTTGCGTGTTTTCTGCTGCGATACACGGTAACGAAACGGCCCCCGTGGAACTGTTGGGTAACTGGCTATCTGCGATAGAGGCCGGCACGGTCACCATTGGTGCTCCCGTACTAGTGATTTTAGGCAACCTACCTGCCTTAAAGGCCCAGCAGCGGTTTATTAAGACGAACCTCAACCGCTTATTTCAGCGCGAACTCGCCGAAACAGGCGAAGAACCTGATCGGGCTCGCGAGTTAATGTCAGCGGTAGACGGTTTTTATAATCGTCATCAGGCACTCCCTAAACTCCACTACGATTTACACACGGCTATTCGCGGTAGCCTATATACTCGCTTTGTCGTAGAGCCGTTCGCAGAAACCATGATCAATCCAGAGCAGTGGGAATGGCTTGCGGCGGCGGATATGCAAGCGGTGCTACACCAACACCAGCACAGTTGGACGTTTTCTCACTACAGTAAGCACTACCATGCTGCCCAAGCCTTCACTTTCGAATTAGGCCGCGTTGCGCCCTTTGGAGAAAACGATATGGCTGCATTAGCGCCGATGTTAACGCTTATTAGCGCGCTTAGCGCTGGGGAGCAGCCACCTAAAAAGCCCGCTGAAACGATGAGGTTTTTCCAAGTTCAACATGAGCTAATGCGTCAGGCAGAAACCTTTTGTCTCTGTTTCGATGAAGATGTCCCCAATTTCAGCCGCTTTGAGCCGGGCACTTGTCTCGCCAAAGATAGCGTAGCGGGTGATTTTATTGTTGGGGACACGCCTTTGCATGTGGTATTTCCCAATGCAAAGGTAGAGATTGGTGCACGGGCAGCACTACTAGTTGTCCCCTCTCACGCCAGCTAACGACCTACGCATCATATCAAGAAAATTTGTTAAAAAACGCTTTAACAACAATAACGTAGAGGCTTTTCAAGGCTTATCAATGTATGTTGAAACGAACGTTTTTCTTATTAATCGCATAAGGAAAGCACGCAATATGCACAAGGCCTGATAGAATCGCCCCTTTTTTCGCGCCAGCCGTCTATCAAGCACGTGTTTTAAACCTGTTGCTGATGCGGCAACCCTGTACTGGAGCCACTGTTATGGCTGATACGCCTACCCCTCTTGAAGTGCGCAATATAAAAAAGCGCTTTGGCGATACAGAAGTTCTCAAAGGCCTCTCTCTCGAAGCTCAAAAGGGTGATGTCATCACTCTCATTGGTGCATCAGGGTCTGGCAAAAGTACCTTCTTGCGCTGTATGAACCTCCTGGAACAACCTGACGAGGGTGAATTGTTCGTTCATGGCGAGCAGATTCGCTTTAAAACGACCAGACATGGCCGCGAACCTGCCGATTGGAAACAAGTCGTGCAAATGCGTGCCAAGCTGTCGATGGTTTTCCAGAGCTTCAACCTATGGGCCCACATGACGTTGCTTGAGAACATTATCGAAGCACCTATTCATGTCTTGGGAAAACCCAAAAAAGAAGCTATCGAACACGCACGTGCACTGCTCGAGCGCGTTGGGCTAAGCGCACGCGCTGATGCCTACCCGGCGCAAATGTCGGGTGGACAGCAACAGCGCGGTGCAATTGCCCGAGCGCTCGCGATGGATCCCGAAGTAATGCTGTTTGATGAGCCAACGTCGGCGCTTGACCCAGAACTGGTCGGCGACGTTTTGAAAGTAATGCACGGCTTAGCCGATGAAGGGCGCACCATGGTGGTGGTCACTCACGAAATGAGCTTTGCCCGCGATGTATCCAGCAAAGTAATTTACCTACACCAAGGCTTGGTAGAAGAAGCTGGCGCGCCTGCTGATGTGCTGGGCAACCCGCAATCACCGCGCTTAAAGCAATTTCTGGCCCCCAAATATTGATCAGCGAGGCACACCATGCTTGATTTGCAAGGTTATGGCCCCCGCCTGATCGAAGGGGCGGGCGTTACCATTCAATTAGCGGTTCTGTCGCTTATTCTAGCCATTTTACTTGGCTTGTTAACGGCGACTGCCAAAATGTCACGCAACTGGTTCCTGCACCGCACTGCGACGGTATACACCACCGTTATTCGCGGCGTACCGGACTTGGTGCTGATGATGCTGCTGTTCTTTGGTGGTCAGATCGGTGTTAACGCCATTAGCGATATGCTTTATGACCATTATGACATTGATATCTATATTAATTTCAATGCGTTCGCGGCGGGTGTTCTCACTATTGGGTTCATTTTTGGTGCTTACATGGGTGAAACTTTCCGCGGCGCTTTCATGGCAGTGGATAACGGCCAGATTGAAGCGGGAAAAGCGTACGGCATGAGCAGCGCTTTGGTATTTCGGCGTATTCGCTTTCCGCAAATGATGCGCCACGCACTCCCTGGCTTATCTAACAACTGGATGGTGCTGCTTAAAACAACGGCACTGGTATCAGTGATCGGTTTGACGGATATGGTTCGCGTCGCTGCGGAGGCTTCCCGAGCCACCCATGAACCCTTTACTTTCTTACTTCCCGTCGCAGCGGCTTACTTGCTGATTGCTAGCGTATCCGAGTGGATCTTCGTGCGGCTACAAAAACGTTACGACATTGGCTTTGGGGGGCAATGAGATGCTGGATATTTCTGCGTGGTTCAACGACCTGCTAGCTGGCAACGTAATTTTCACCCCAGATACGTTAGGCTACTACTGGGAAGGGCTAGTTACGACAACCCAACTGGTATTCCTTTCTTTGGTAGCGGGCTTAATACTGGCAGTGCCACTTGCCGTTATGCGCAGCTCAAAGCATAAATGGATTAGTTTACCCATCTATTTTTACACCTATGTCTTTCGTGGCACGCCACTGCTGATTCAGCTATACATCATTTACTATGGCGTGGTGTTTGTTGATGGCATTCAGGAAACATTTTTGTGGCCAATCCTGCGGGAAGCTTTCTACCCCGCGCTGATTGCCTTCACGCTTAATACGGCGGCCTATACGACTGAGATTTTCCGAGGGGCTATCAAAGCGACATCCAAAGGGGAAATTGAAGCTGCCAGGGCTTACGGCATGTCACAAAACCTCATGATGCGGCGTATTATTCTGCCCAGCGCTTTCCGACGTGCCCTGCCCGCCTATGGCAACGAAGTTATCTTTATGCTGCATGCCAGCGCCATTGCCAGCGTCGTCACGCTAATGGATCTGACAGGGGCTGCACGCTTCGTTTATGCCCGCTTCTACGCACCGTTTGATGCTTTCTTATTTGTAGCAGTGATCTATCTTTGCCTCACATTTGCCATTTTGTACTTCTTCCGTTTCCTGGAGAAAAAGCTGTTGGCCCACTTAAGGCCGCAAAACACTTAGTACCAAGAGCACCGTATCAATAACACCGTACCAAGAGCACTTAACAACAAAAGCATCGAGTAATAAAAACAGCCTCGTTTGTTGTACCGTCAAACAAACGTTGGTTCATAGCAACGCTCCCTCTTTTCGTTCGCCCTAACCTAGGGTACGTTAAAGGGGATCACCTCTAGTGAACCTGCTTTCTACGGAGTATAAGAATGAAGAAACTACTAACAGTATCTGTGCTTGGTTTAGCCATTGCTGCCGCCTCTTCTGCCCAAGCGCGGGATTACGATCATGTGCGCATTGGTGTTGACGTCCCCTACGAACCAATGGAATACCGCACAGCCGATGGTGAACTGACCGGTTTTGATATCGACCTTGGCAACGCCCTTTGTGATCAGATGGGCGTGACCTGTGAGTGGGTCGAGCAAGAATGGGATGGCATTGTTCCTGGCCTTCTATCGCGCAACTACGATGCCATCATGTCGTCGATGACCATCAACGAAGAGCGGCGCCAGACACTGCTCTTCTCCGACCCCTATATCACCATGCCCGGCGCCTGGTTCGCTCCAGCAGACAGCGACCTAGAAGAGGCTACAGTGGAAACCCTTGAGGGTTTATCCATCGGCGTACAGCGCGGCACCACCTATGATAACTTCGCCACCGATACCTTTGGCGATACCGCTACTATCAACCGCTACTCCACCGCCGATGACATGGTGCTGGATATGGATGCAGAGCGCCTGGACGCTGTCTTCCTGGAGTTTTCAGTGGGCAAATCTACCCTGCTTGAAAACGAAGATAGCGACTACAAAGTGGTCGGAGAGATGGTTACCGAGCCCAAGGAAGTTTTCGGTGAAGGTTTTGGTATCGCCTTCCGTCAGCGTGACGAAGCCCTTGCTGAGAAATTCAACGAAGCCCTTGCTGAGTTGAAAGAAGACGGCACTTACGACGAAATTTTCGCTCGCTACTTTGGCGAAGAGTAAGCGCTAGCAGCATGTGTATGCCTCCCCCTATCGGGGAGGCTTATACCGCGAGAAGCTATCATGCACACTTACTCTTCTTTCAGTGCCATTATGGTTGCAAATACCAGTTCTAGGCACTCTCCTCCCAGGCACTAGCGGTGATATCGCCTGCTTTTAGCTGAGCTAATGGTTCGACGAATAGCCTTCCCCTTTTTGCCACGCCCGTGCCACCTAACGCCTCTAGCGTGATTCTGTAATGTACAATTTTGTAGACAAAAGCTGAGATTTAACTGCTACAAAGCGACTCGTTCCGCAGCTTCCGTGGCCAACTTTCGTAGCGCCGTTTTCACATGGTCAGTTCGACCCTCCCCTGTGCCCGTGCCACGGCTTCGGCACGAGCGAGCGCCTGGCGGGCGATGTCGAGGCGGCCTGCCTCTTGGGCCAGCCCAGCACGCAGTCGGTGAAGCTCGGCGAGGTACCAGCGCTCGCCGCTCGCCCGGACTATTGCGAAAGCCTGACGCAAGGCGTGCATCCCTGCGACTGGATCACCCATGTTCCCCGCAACCTCTGCGGCGAGTCCGTGGCAGAAGGGTAGCGTGATCCTGACGCCCATCGCACTGAAGGCCGAGAGCCCCTTCGCAATCCGCGAGGCCCCGGTTGTGTCGCCGGACATTGCCTGCGCCCAGCCTGCCAGCATCTCGCCTGCATCGCCCCAAACGGGCACTGCCTCAGTCCGGCACAGAGCGACTAACGCTTCTGCCCGGTCACGGGTTAGTTCAATATCGCTACGTAGACGTGCGCAAACCGCTCCGCACCAGAGCATCTGGGCGCGCCCGAAGGCGGCGCCCAATCGGTCGGCACGCGCACTGCCAGCGGCGAGGTGCCGCTCTGCCTCTGCCGAGGCACCGGTTAATTCGGCGACACAGGCCGCGTACTGGCGACATACAACCTCTGGGTCCTCACCGAAGAGGACATTACCGTCCTGCTCGGCATATCGCGGCGCGATCTCCAGCACAGCGGCAATTTCCACGGTGCAGGCCGGTAGGGCGCCGGTGAAAAACCGGGTCTGTCCGACGGCATTATGGGCTACCATCGCCATATGGGCCGGAGCCTGCCCCGCGAGTGCCTGCAGCCCTAGCGCGAGATCTTCGGCACGGGTCAGTTCAGCCCTCGTCAGATGATCGTTCCAGAGCCCTGCGAGAACTGGGATCGTCGTGGCGGGATCACCGACCTCGGCGGCTAGTTGACCCGCGCGGCGGTAGACCTCCCGAAGCTCTTCCGCAGTAAATCCATCTGAGGCGATGAGCGCCGCCCCGAGCCCGAGCAGGGCGTCGAGTTCGGTCGCGCGGTCGGCCTCAGGCTTCGCCGTACCGGTCCCGCTGCCTCGAGTCAGCAGATCCCGTGCACGGCGGAACTGTTCTGCTGCATCCATGGGGGCGCCGCGCGCCTGCGCACGCCGCCCCGACAGCACGCGATAGTGTGCGGCGCGCGGCCAGTCGGCGCCACGTTCAAAGTGATCGGCCAGCATGGGGGCGATCTCGCCCGCTGTGTGACCGTGGCTGATCTCCAACCGCAGACCGACCCTTCGGTGCGTACCTTGCCTGTTTGCTGCAGGCAGCCCATCGTAGAGCGCTTCGTGATGTAGCGCGTGCCGGAAGGCGTAGCGCGTGGCTACCGCTCCGTCAGGCCGATGGCTGAGTCCCGCGCGGGTGATAAACCGTCGGTTCCGCGCGAGGTGCTCCAGCTGCCGCTCCGCCGCTTCCACCCCGTCGCGGTTATCGGCTAGATCGATGGCGGAAAAGGTCGGTCCCGCCACGCTGGCGGTTTCAAGCAAGCTGCGTTCCTCGGCCAGCAGGCGGCTGGTGCGTTCGGTCTCGATCAGGGTGCGGACACTTGGAGCGATGGCTGCGACCAGCGCTTCGGGTGTGGAAGAAAGCTGCCAGCCGGCCTCGCTGCGCCACACAAGGCCTTGCGCCTGCCAAAAGTCTGCCGCAGCATCAACGAGCATGGCATGGCCCTCGGTTCGGTGGGCGAGGGCCTGCGCCAAATCGGGAGGAAAGGAGTTGCCCTGGAACCGTTCTGCAAGGTATCCAAACACTGCCGACTCATCGAGACCTCCAAGGGTGATCAACCTGCAGTCTGGCTGCCGACTTAGCTGACTCAGTGTTGTCGCAAGTGTCCCAGCTCGATCTAGTTCGTCATCCCTATAGCTACCCAGAACCAGTAATCGCGCCGGTGTGCGTTGTAGCCCCCAAGCCGCTAGCCAGGCTAGCGTGCTGGGGTCTGCCCAGTGCAGATCCTCTAGCACGAGAACGCCAGGGCGGCCACGGGTCAGCCGCTCCATCAGCTCCGAGAACTCCCGCAGCATTGAGTCGCGGTGAGTACGATCCAACGCTTCCGCCTCCAAGCGACGCCCGGGTTGTTGCTTGACCCAAGAGGGAGCGACGAGTGGCAGAAGTCGCGCCAGCGTGGCCCCCTCAGGCCCGACCATGAGTTGCGTCAACACATCCATCAGCAGCCCGTAGGGTTCGCGTGCGCCAGGGTGAGCGATGGCCTGCCCCCGGGCGATCCACAGCGGCGTGCGCTGGGATAAGCTAGCCTCAAATGCTTCCAGAAGGCGTGTCTTGCCGGCTCCTGCCTCGCCTGAAATCAACGCCATCGCCCGTCGACCGCGCTTGACGGCGTCGGCCCTTTCACTCAGAACTTCCAGCTCTTTATCCCGCCCGAGGCAGAGCACTGTTGGCGCCGCCATAAGCCCCTCTGGCGCAGCGCCGATCAGCGGGATCGGGCGCGTCAGCCGGTAGCCCCGGCGGCCCACGGTCTCGATCAGCCCGATGGCTTGGGCGTTGTCGTCCAGCATCCGGCGTAATTCGCGGATGCATTGTTTGGGCCCTGCCTCGTTGCCATGGCTATTGCCCCATATCATGCGCCGCAAATCAGCCGTGCTGACCACTTCGCCTTGCTGCTCCACCAGTGCCACCAGAACAGACAGTGTCTTGGGGCGCAAGCGCACCTGTACGTCGCCGCACAGCAGAATGCCTTCGCTTAGGTTTACCTTGATATCTTTCGAAATCATGCCGTAGGGGGCCTCGAAACTGGCTACCCCAGGCCATAGCACACGAATGGCGGCAGCCGTTAGGTAAGGGGCATAAGGGGATTAGTAGAGCGCAAATTATACCCATATTGCACTTTAATTGAACTTTACATTTCTTTGTTTGCAATCATAAATGGGCTATCTTCGCTTTCGAAGCAATCCAAGCAGAAAGTGCATAACAGACAAGGAACAGGCACATGACAGCGATTCGGATCCATCACAGAACAACTCGTCGGTTTCGGCCCGGCCTCTCGGTTTGCACCGTGGCTTTTGCCCTCGCGGCCCCCGTTGCGGCGCAGGCTCAGGCTCAAGATCAGGCGCACCAGTTCTGCGTGACCGACCCGGCAGCAGTAACAGCCCGTGCAGCCATCACGCTACCCGACACGCCGCTGCCTGAGGCGCTGGCCGACGCGCTTGATGCGGCCGCACGTGGGGCGCTGGACGGGGCCGCTGCACCGGGGATTATTGCGGGCGTTGTCACACCCGAGGGCCGGTGGAACGGTGCCTGGGGCGTTGCGGACCCCGAAACTGATGCGGCGATGGAAGTCGGCATGCACACACGGATCGGATCGGTCACTAAGACTTTCACCGGCACCGCCCTGATGCAGCTGGCCGAAGCTGGTAAGCTGTCGCTCGATGATACGATCGACCAGTATGTGTCAGGCGTTCCCAACGGCGACATCATTACCCTGCGCCATCTGGCCAGCATGACCAGCGGCCTGCTGAGCTATACGCAGGCGGACCCTTTCCTTGATCAGTTCTTCGCGGATCCTAGTCTGCACTATACGCCGCAGGACCTGCTTGATTTTGCCTTCCCTGGCTCGCCTATCTTTGCGCCGGGGGAAGAGTTCAATTATTCGAACACCAATACCGTGCTGCTGGGTCTCGTGATCGAACAGGTGGCTGGGCAAGATATCGACACTGTCTTTACTTCGATGATCCTGGACCCGCTGGGCCTGACACAGACCATCGGTCCTGACGGTGCTGCCCTCATGCCAGAACCTTATCCGCAGGGATTTACTCTGCAAGGTGATGCTGCCACGCCGGCTGCGCCCTCGAACGCGACGCATTGGGACCCGTCCTGGGGATGGACGGCAGGCGGAATGATCTCGACCCTCGATGACCTGCTGATTTATGGACGCTCCCTCGGTACAGGCAAGGGCCTGTTGGGCGCGGAGGCACAGCAGCAGCGTCTGCGGTCCTTCCCCGAGCCGGCGGGCTACGGCATCGCCATGGGCTGCGTTGACGGCTGGGTCGGCCACACGGGTGAGCTGCCAGGCTACAACACGACGGTGTTCTACGATACGACGACGGACACAACGGTAGTCGTTCAGGCCAACAGCGACATCCCTTCGGGCGATTGTGGGGATGAGGACGTGCTGCCGGACAACCCCGCTGACCTTGCGTGCAGCTCGCCCGCGAGTCGCGTGTTTGAAGCGCTATCCGTTGCCCTCGGGCATCCGTTTTCAATGACACCGACGGCCTCAGCAGAGTGAGCACGCTGACATTGCTGTTCCAGCACAGCCGGTCCTCAGCTCTCCGCTTGGGTGCTGTCGCTCTGCTTTGTGCCTGTTACGCGGGCCCGGCGTTGTCGCAGGGCTTGCCGGACGTCAACCGCATCCTATCTGGGCAAACTGTCATCCTACAGCGCTATGAACCGCCGCCTCAGGTGGGCCGTGTCGCCATCGGCGTGCAGGACGAGCGCGACAAGATCGACCTGGAGCGTGCCAAAAGCATCCGTATTCGCCTGGCTTCGGTGAGCGTTGATGGGGCGCGAACCCTACCTTTGTCGACGTTGACGCCGATCTGGCAGGGTCGAATCGGTGCCGAAATCACGTTGGCTGATCTTTACCTCATGGCAGATGCTGTTGACGCGGCCTATCTCGCTGCGGGCTATTTTTCCAAGACAGTGGTGCCGGTGCAGGATTTTTCTGACGGACAGATCCGGCTGCAGGTATTTGAAGGCTATGTCGACCGCATCGAGATCAACAGTCATATTCCTGGCATCGAGACACGGTTGGCACCCTACCTGCAACGTATTCTCGACATGCATCCTATTCGGGTAAAGGCGGCCGAGCGTGAACTGTTGTTGATGAGTGATCTTGCCGGACTTTCGATTGAAGGGACTTTTGTGCGCCCCGAAGGCGCGACGGGCGGCGGGGTGCTGCGCCTGGAGATCGGACAATATCGCAGCTCAGGAATGATCGGACTCGACAATCTGGGATCCGACACCGTTGGCCCATTACAAATGGCCGGTGTGGTGACCTTTAACGATGTCCTGAACCAGTTCGAGACCACCAATTTGACCGGTGTCATCACACCGCAACACCCTGACCGGATGACCTTGCTTCAAATGATGCAAAGCTATCCGCTCGGATCGAACGGCCTTAACGCGGGCTACAGTTTTGTTTACCTGCGCCAACACCCCGACGGGGGAGCCGGCGCGCCGGACATCGATGTAACATCCGCCATGGGCACGGCGTTTATGTCCTACCCGTTTCTGAGGACGCTGGACCGCTCGCTCTGGGGGCAGGCTGAACTGACGGTGCGTAACGATGACGTCGACGTTCTTGGCTCGGCCGCTGCCCGTAGCCGGATCCGCTGGGTGACGAACTCACTGCAATATAGTCAGAGCTTTGAGACATCCGAGATCAACCTCGAAGGAGCGGTGAATCTCGGCACGAACTCGGATATTGATATGGGCGCGGTGCCGGATGATTTCCACTTTGTTACCGCCGAACTGGACTACACACAGGCTTTCAGCGAGACGACGACAATGACATTACTGGCTCGCGGCCAATACGCTGGCAGGCCCCTGCCGGGCGCTGTTCAGTTCGGTATCGGCGGCGAGACGTATGGCAGAGCCTTCGATAGCGGCACTATCTCTGGCGACAAAGGTGCAGCGGCCTCGGCCCAGGTAAGCCACGAGGTCGATATCGGGCTGGCATTCCTGCCCACGCTTTCAACCTCGGCCTTCGTGGATTACGGCGCAGCCTGGTCCGACGACGTCACCGGACACATGTATCTTGGCTCCTATGGAGTAGGCCTTGGTGGAACGTTAGAGGAACGGCTGAATTTCCAGGTTATCGGTGCGCTTCCCTGGACCCGTTCTGACATAGTGGAGGACAAGGGGGGCAAGCTAATTTTCCAGCTGGCAATGCCATTCTAATCCGGCAGGAGGCATCGCCTCGCCCGTCGCGCTATCCATCCCACAGGAGACCCTGATATGACCACACCGAAAGCCGCACGCCCCCTTCTGAGGTCGGCCTTGGGCGTTCTAAGCGCTGCCGCAACGTTGCTTGCCCTCAATGCCCCGCTCCATGCGGAAACGCTGCCGGCCATTGCCTTGCCAGACCCAGCGGTCTCCCCTGCGCGGGCGAACCTGTTACCGGTGCCGCAGGCGCGGATCAACGAAGCAGTCGCCTCGCTGGATGAGCTGGTGCAGGATATGTTGGAGCGGACCGGAGTACCAGGCCTCGCCGTTGCCGTGGTGCATGGAGAAGAGACACTGCTGATGCGCGGCTGGGGGCTGCGGGCGGAGGGCGCGGAGGAACAGGTTGATGCGGATACAGTCTTTATGCTCGCTTCGTTGTCCAAATCTGTCGGAGCCACAGTGGTGGCCACGCAGGTCACAGATGGGATCGTCAGTTGGGACGATCCGGTTCGCAACCACTTGCCATGGTTCGACCTGGGAGATTCGTGGGTCAGCAATCATGTCACCATCGGGGATCTTTATGCGCACCGCTCGGGCCTGCCGGACCACGCCGGTGACGATCTCGAGGATGTGGGCTATGACCGCCGCGCGGTGCTGGAGCGTCTGGCGCAGCTGCCCATGGGGCAGTTCAGGGACGATTACGCCTATACGAACTTCGGCCTGACCGCTGCGGCCGAGGCGGTAGCCACTGCGACCGGCAAGGACTGGTCCACGCTCTCGGAAGAGGCGCTTTATGGTCCGCTCGGCATGGAGGTGACCAGTTCGCGCCACTCGGATTACATGGCGCGCGATAATCGCGCGGCAAGCCATGTGCCGGATGCCAACGGCTTCCGAGTAGCAGACCTGCGCCAGCCCGATGCGCAAAGTCCGGCGGGCGGGGTGAGTTCCAGCGCGCGAGACATGGCGAAATGGATGAAACTGGTTCTTTCCAGCGGGCGTTTTGAAGGGCAGCAACTGATTGCGCCCGAAGCTCTCGTGCCTGCGCTTTCGCCGCATGCCATCAGTAGCCGCCCTGGTGACGCGGCTGATCGGGCTGGCACCTATGGCTACGGCTTTGGTGTCGGCGTGCGTCCCACCGGGCGTGTCGTGCTGAGTCATTCGGGCGCCTTCGCCTTTGGTGCGGCGACCTCCTATTCGATGCTGCCGGACCTCGGGCTTGGGATCATCGTGATGACCAATGCTACCCCCACTGGTCTCCCCGAGGCGCTGACGGCCAGTTTTCTTGATCTGGCAGAGTTTGGTGTGGAACAGCGCGACTGGCTAGCGGCCTACGGGCCACGCATCGCACCGCTCTCTGCCCCGGCCGGAGATCTGGTGGGTGTGACACCTCCGGCTGAGCCCACCGAAGCCCGGCCTGCCGAAGCTTATACTGGGGACTATGACAATGCCTATTTCGGGGCGGCTGAGGTACGTGAGACCACTGACGGCTTGGTGCTCGAGGTTGGCCCCGCACCACAGCGGCTGCGGTTGACCCACTGGGACGGCGACCGCTTTGTCGCCTTCCCGGTGACAGAGAACCAACCAGAGGGCTCAGTTTCGCAGGTCGAATTCACCATGGACGCGGATGGGAAGGCAGAAACGATAACCGTCGAACATCTGAACGAGGCGGGCCTTGGAGAATTTCATCAGCCATTTAGCTGAAACGCTCGGCCACCCCAGTACTTAAACTAGTACTTAAACCTGTACCGAACTTGCTCAGCCAAATTGGGTCTGTAATCCAGTAAGGAAACTCACAAGGAAGTCTAATGGCTGAACAAACCAATGCAAGCGTCTCCACCGAGGCGGCTTACGATGCGCGCCCCTCGTCTCATTGGACCGCCTGGGGGCAATGGCTGGCGCTATTCACCATGACCGTAGATCACCTTACCCGCTATGTGTTACCGGGTGACTGGGACTTAAGCTGGGCAGGCTCGTCCATTGGCCGTATCGCCTTTCCCCTGTTTGCGGCAATGGTTGCCTGGCACGGGCTGTTTAATACCCGCAACCCACTACGCTACTCGCGCCGCATACTGATCATTGGTTTAGTGGCTCAGTTGCCTTATATGCTGATGCCACGCACGTCTGACGATTTTATTTTGAACGTCTGTTTCACGCTTGCCTGTGGCCTAGCGTTGGGTGCGTTGGTTCGCCAAGGTTGGCAGCACTATCAACAGCAGACGCTAGGGTTAGCCTGGCTAATGCTTGGTGCAGCGGTAGGCGTAACCGTTTGGTATTTGTTGGGCTTCTGGGTGGAGTACGGCCATAACGGTTTGCTACTGATTCCGCTATTAATGTTCGCTATGCAGGCACTTAACGAAACCAGCGACGCGCTAAAATCGCGCTTGTGGGCAGGTTTAGCCGCATTTCCCGCACTTTGGATAGCCGGTCAAATGAATGCTTCAGATATGGCAAAGTCGTTTACTGTTGGCACTTGCGTGGTGGTATTGATGCTGGCAGCAGGTGCAGCCCAACGCGTGCCATCCCTAGCCCTGGCCATGCCGCGCAGCCTATGGCTTGCTTGGTATCCAGGACACTTTGCTTTAATTGCGCTGTGGCTATTGCTTAGCGGCCAACTGGCGGGGTAATCAACGACGAAGCCGCCCTAATCAGGCGGCTTCGTAGTGATAATCCATCAACTTTACAGTAATCGTTCGAAACTCCACGCCACCGGCGGTGCATCAGGTAGTAATGCCTGGCAAGCACGCACTTTTTCAAGCAGCTCGGCATGCGTCTCAGCGACGACATTGACATGTGCCAGCTTACGCCCTGCCCGCTCTTCTTTGTCATAGCGATGCAAGTGAGTATTGCCAATCGCCAAAATCGCGACATTGTCACCTTCCTGGCCAATTACATTCACCATGCAAGTAGGCGCAATAGCTTGGGTGCTGCCAAGCGGTAGGCCTTGCACAGCGCGTAGATGGTTTTCAAACTGGCTAGTGACCGCACCGTCCATGGTCCAGTGGCCAGAATTATGCACGCGTGGAGCCATCTCGTTAGCCAACAGACTGCCATCCCGCGTTTGAAACAGTTCCAACGCCATCACGCCCACGTAATCCAGCTCATCCAACAGCATGCGAATGTAGCTGTCGGCTGTCTCTTGAACGCTGGCAGCTAAATCCGGTAACGGCGCAACGGAATAGCGCAAAATGCCATCTACGTGTTGATTTTCCGCCATGGGATAAAACACCACATCCCCATCACGACCGCGCACGGCAATCATCGAGACTTCCCGTACAAAATCGACAAACGCTTCAACGATCAGTTGACGGTGACCAATGCTCTTCCATGCCTCTTCAGCCTGCTCCGGCGCTCTCAGCACCGCCTGCCCTTTACCGTCATACCCTTCAGTCACCGATTTGGCGACCACCGGGCAGCCCAATTCATTCGCTGCCGCTTCAAGCTGCTCGGCACTCTCAACGACACGGTAAGCAGGCGTGGGAATACCTAAGCGGTCGAATAAGGCTTTCTCTTCAACACGGTTTTGGCACACCGCAATTGCGCGGCTTCCTGGATAAACGGGCTTGTGCTGCTCAATTTGCTCAACCAGCGCTACGGGCAGATGCTCAAATTCATAGGTTACTACATCGACCTTATCGAGAAATTCTGCCAAATGCTGGTTGTTGGGATCGATAACCACGTTGCCAATGCCCGCACTCGGATTGCCGGTCGTGTCTAAAAAGGTGAAGCGATTACCTAGCGGGTAGCCAGCCAATGCCAGCATACGACCAAGCTGGCCTGCACCGAGCACACCAATATTTTTAGCGATGCCAGCGCATTTTGAGCTACCAGAACTTTTCGAGATACCAGAATTCATGGCCGGGATTCCTTAGTTCGCTTCCGCATCGGGGCGAGGGTCTGGGTTATCCAGCACCATTTGAGTTTGCTCAGCGCGGAAAGCCTCGACCGCTTCACGCACGGTGGTGTCTTGCAAACCGACAATCTGTGCTGCCAACAAGCCTGCATTGGTCGCCCCTGCTTTACCAATCGCCAGTGTGCCAACAGCGATTCCACCAGGCATCTGCGCAATTGAAAGCAATGAATCCAAGCCTTTAAGCGCTTTGGATTCTACTGGCACGCCCAGAACCGGCAACGCCGTTTGGGAAGCCACCATGCCGGGCAAATGGGCGGCACCGCCCGCTCCTGCAACAATCACTTGCAGGCCACGTTCAGCGGCGCTTTTAGCATAGTCAAACAACAAGTCAGGGGTACGATGAGCGGAGACGACGCGAGTCTCATAAGGGACGCCCAGCCGCTCTAACATCGCCACCGCGTGTTCCATGACGGGCCAATCAGATTTTGACCCCATGATCACGCCCACTTTGGGTGCGCTGTTTGACATGCAAAAACTCCTCGGCCAAAGGGCCTACTAAAGCAATCAAGCGTTTAATGTGCCGTGTGCCGCAAGCGGCTCACCAGGAAATTAGAAGGCGCATAGTCTACCAGAGCTAGTCGCTTAGAGCGCGTTTGTAAATAGATCGAATTTTTAATCAAAGTAGCATTGAAATGCGCGCGACTTGGCGGCATTGTGTGTTTGTCATTTCAGACTGATGGAGTCCCATGAGTACGGCATACTCAACTGCTCACGCAGAAACGCTAGATCCTCCGCGAAGCAGCCCTGACCTCGATGTCAGGGATTTAGAAAAACGTACGCGCCTCATGCGTATCATTACCCGCCTGATCGCCGTATCAGATCTGGGAAGCCGCGAAATAGCCCGCCGGGCTGGGCTTCCAGTACAAAAGATCAGCGACCTGCTCGCCGGAAGGCTAGAGCACCTAGATGTTGATGAACTCAATGTCTTGCGTCGCACGTTAGAGCTGGAGACGCCATAGCAATAGTTGCTACCTAACGTAATCATTCATCCCTTTTGTTTGCTAACAGGCTTGCCCGCTGGGCAGGCCTGTTTTCGTTTTAAAACAGCCAATTAGCGTTTCAAGATTAAGGGAACATTAAGAAACCCTCGCTAACCCATTGACACGTATCAATTTTTTATAATACCAAAGGCGTAACCTTAGCGTATCCAGATCATTCGCTGTGAAACAACGGCTTGTTTCTATCAGCAACATCTTAATCAGCTAAGGAGGCGTTATGGACGCCGTTCGTCGGTCGTTGCTAGGCCAGTTGGCCCGACTAAGCGCGGGCGCTGCGCTAGTCCCGCTATCCAGTCTTGCTCAAGCTGGCATTAATCAGCAGCCTGCCCGCCGCGAGGGCGATCCTAGCAAACGCTACGGCATGCTAATCGACCTTCGCCAATGCATCGGCTGCCAAGCCTGCACGGTGTCGTGCCATATCGAGAATGCTGCACCGCTTGGCCAGTTTCGAACCACTGTCTCTCAATACGAAGTGCACCACCAAGAAAGTGGTGAACTGGCAACGTTTATGCTGCCGCGGCTATGTAACCACTGCGAAAATCCGCCCTGTGTTCCGGTTTGCCCTGTTGAGGCGACCTATCAACAGCAAGATGGCATCGTTGTCGTCGATAGTGACCGCTGCGTCGGCTGTGCTTACTGCGTCAATGCCTGCCCCTACGATGCCCGCTTTATTAATGAGCGCACTCAAACTGCCGACAAATGCACCTTCTGTGCCCACCGTTTAGAAGCAGGGCTACTGCCTGCCTGCGTTGAAAGCTGCGTGGGCGGCGCCCGCATTATTGGCGATATGCGCAATCCAGACAGCCAAATCAGCCGTCTGATCAACGAGCATCGCGACGCGCTCATGGTGCTTCAGCCAGAAAAAAACACCCTTCCCCAAGTGTTCTATTTAGGTATGGACGAACGATTCACTACACGCCCCGTGGCAGAACCCGTGGCGCTTGAAGTGCTTGACCCCCACGGCCAGGAGATGGGCTATGAATTCCACCATTGAACTACTCGCCCCACGCTATGACATCGCCTGGTATCCCTGGGCAGTTCAGTACTTTTTTATGATCGCGGTCTCCTACGCCAGCCTTTGGCTGGCGGCGCCCGCACTGGTGTTTGGCAAGCAATCCTGGTTGCCTACAGCACGTCTGGCAATGATCGCCTGCGTCAGCACAACGCTAGTCGCACCGGTGGCCTTATTGGCAGATCTACACCAGCCACTGCGCTTTTGGCATTTCTACGCCTACGCCAATACGCATTCGTGGATGTCGATTGGCAGTGTGGTACTGCCGCTGTATCTGATCAGCGTTTTAGGCTTCGCCTGGCTGGCTTGGCGACCCGCGCTGCAGGCCCGGCAACAGGCAGCTGGGCTGAGCGGGTTGATCGCCAAGTGGCTGAGCATGGGCAGTGGTGCAACACCCAAAGCGCTGGTGGCTCTGACGGGGCTAATCGCGCTGTTACTCTCAAGCGGCATTATGCTCTACACCGGAGCGGAGCTAGCTATCGTCAAAGCCCGCCCGCTATGGAACACCATTTGGCTACCGCCCATGCTGGTAGCGAGCGGGTTTATTGCCGCCGCTGGGCTAATACTGGTCCTCAATCGCGTGAGCGGACTCTGCGCGCCCGCCGCCACCCGGCAGATGCTTTATGTCCTGTTAGCCTTCTGTGCGCTAGCGGGGCTTATAGCGCTCAGCTGGCTGTTAGACGGCCTGAATGCCCACGTTGGCTCAGTGGCGGCGGCACTAGAATCTGTCCGTTTCAGCCCCTCTTGGCGCAGCACCGCACTTTGGGGTGGCCTTACCGGCGTTGCGCTATTTGCCAGCGTGGTATTTCTGTTAACGCGTTCGGCTCAACGCCAACCAGCACTGTTTGCCTGGGCATGGTTGCTAGGGCTGGTGGCAATCCACATGGGCTGGATGTTCCGTTGGGTAGTGCTGATGGATGTTCAACATGTAGCCCGTAACAGCGCAGGTTTCCATCACTACGGTATCCCTGCTGGCTCTTCCGGCATCTTAGGCATTGTCGGCACTTTCGGGCTGTGGCTGGCGGCCATTTTACTGATCGAGCTATTTATTCCATGGCGACAGGCCCAACAAGGCAGCCAGCTACCAGGAAACGACCAAGCTGCATCTCGCGCCCCACTCACTGCTAACAAAGGAGCGCCTAGTCATGGCTAAGTCTGCTCAAGATCCCTCACGCCGTCGCTTTCTAAAAGGTGCGGCTGCCGCTGGTGGTGCCGCTACCTTTGCCGTGGGCTACGCCGACCCGTTGGCTAAAATGGCCAAAGGCATTACCGGCAGCGCAGGTGAAAAACCGCAGCATAATATTCATGGCAATTCGCTAACGCCTGAATATCGTGTCGATTTAGCGACCGGCGAACTAACGCTCACCCCCGATCAACGGGTCGCTTTTACTATTTGCTACGGCTGCACCACCCAGTGCGGTGTGCGCGTGCGGGTCGATGACACTCGCGGCGAAGTGCTGCGAGTAGCTGGCAACCCCTATCATCCACTTTCTGCCGATGACCATTTGCCAATGCGCACACCGGTGGCAGATGCATTACGCAGCGTGAGTGCTTACCAAGAACAAGGGCAAGTTAACCGCTCTACCGCGTGTGCCCGTGGCAACGCAATGATGAGCCAGATCACCAACCCGTTCCGTATTGATCACTGCCTTAAACGGGTCGGTGAACGAGGCAGTCGCGAGTGGCAAAAAATATCGTTTGAGCAACTTATCGAGGAAATTTGCGAAGGAGGCGATCTGTTCGGTGAAGGTCAGGTAGACGGCCTACGTGACATTCGCGACCACGACACGCTGATTGACCCCGACAACCCTGAGTACGGCCCCAAGGCTAATCAACTGATGGTCATGGAAGCCACCGACTACGGGCGCTCGGATTTACTTAAACGCTTCACCTTGAACGCTTTTGCGACCCGCAACTATGGCCATCATGGCGCATACTGTGGCCTAGCGTTCCGCATGGGCTCTGGGGCAGTGATGAACAACATTGTCACTAACGCTCACGTAAAGCCAGATATACAGAACGCACGCTTTATCATGTATATCGGCTGCGCGCCCAGCCAGGCAGGCAACCCGTTTAAACGCCAGGGCCGCTTGCTTGCACAGGCACGCGCCGCTGGCACGCTGGAATATGTGGTGGTGGATCCCGCGCTTAATGCTGCGACTTCCCATGCCGCAGACAACAACCGCTGGGTGCCGATCCGCCCTGGCACCGACAGCGCCTTTGCCATGGCGCTTATTCAGTGGCTATTGGATAACCACGGCTATGCAAAGGAATTTCTTGAACTACCCGGTCAAGCCGCCGCCGATGCAGCAGGGGAAACCACTCACTCCAATGCCACCCATTTAGTGATTGATACCTTCGAGCACCCGCGCCGAGGCTACTTTTTGCGCGCCAGCGACCTTGGTTTTGCCGAGCCAGGTAGCAATGCCGACCTACCCGTCGTGGTGTCAGGGGGCGACCTTGCACTATGCGAAGAGGTAATGACCGCAGACCTGTTTGCCGAACGCCCAGTGGAGCTTGCCGACGGCACCACCGTCACCGTCAAAACCAGCCTAGCGCTGCTGCGTGAATCCGCCAATGAGTACGACCTGGACACCTACGCTGAACATTGCGGTATTCCCAAGGCAACGATTATCGAGCTTGCCCAACGTTATGCTAGCCATGGCAGAAAAGCCGCCGTTAACTGCCACGGCGGCATGATGTCAGGCAATGGCTTTTACGCCGCGTTTGGCGTGCAAATGCTTAACTTGCTGGCTGGCAACTACAATATGAAAGGTGGCAGCGCCGTGGGCGGCGGCACCTACAGCGGCACCGGCGAAGGCCCCCGCTACGACCTCGCCAACTTCCCTGGCAAACGTGGGCCCCAAGGCGTGTTTCTCTCCCGTTCACGCTTTCCCTATGAGAAATCATCGGAGTACCAGCGCAAGGTCGCGACAGGCGAAAACCCCTATCCCGCGAAAGCGCCCTGGCGTTCCTTGGCACCGCCAACGCTCACCGAGCATTTACCTTCCGCACTGGATGGCTACCCCTATCCCATCAAAGCGGTAATTGGCTGTATGGCTAACCCAATTTATGGCCAAGCGGGCCTGAAAGGGGTAATTGTCGATAAGCTGAAAGACCCCAAACGGTTAGGGCTCTTTGTTGCAATCGATGGGTTTATCAACGAAACCAACCGCTATGCCGACTACATTGTGCCTGATTCGGTGATGTACGAGGTATGGGGCTTTGCAGGCTCCTGGAAAGGCACGCTGGGTAAACTCTCCACCGCTTGCTGGCCAGTGGTAGAACCCCGCCAGCAAAAAACCGCTGAAGGTGAGCCGGTATCTATGGACAGCTTCTTTATCGCCGTTGCTAAACGGCTAGGGCTGCCAGGCTTCGGCGACAACGCCATTCCCGACGCCGACGGAAATCTTCACCCGCTCAACCGCGCTGAAGATTATTACCTACGGGCGGCCGCCAATATTGCCTTTCAAGATGAACCACTGCCAGAAGCGAACGCCGCGGACATTGCCCATGGCGGAATTACCCCGCTACTGCCCAAACTCGAACGTACACTTAAAGCCGACGAGCGCGGCCGCGTTGCCTATCTTTACGCTCGGGGTGGGCGTTTCGAAGAGGCAAGCGAACACTTTGTTGGCGAACACCTGAAACATCAGTGGAAAAAAACGCTGTGTATTTACAACGAAGCGGTGGGCACCAGCATTGATACCACTAACGGGTTACCCAATAGCGGCGTGCCCTGTCACAAGTTGCCACAGCTCGCCAACAAGCAACCCATGCGTGAGGTTTTTTCCGAGCAGGAGTGGCCGCTGCTAGCGTTTTCATTCAAGTCCAACCTGATGAACTCTTACGCCATTGGTAACGAGCGGCTAAGAATGATCAAGCCGTATAACCCTGTGCAAATGCACCGCCAAGATGCCGAGCGCTTCGGCATCCAGCATGGCGACACCATCCGCATTGAAAGCCCAGGCGGTAGCGTGGTGGGGCTTGCGCTGGTTAGCGAAAGCGTTGTGCCCGGTGCATTGGGTATTGAACACGGCTACGGGCACAAAGATTTAGGTGCCACGCCACACATCATTGACGGTCAATCCCAGCCAGATATGCCCTGGATGCGCGCAGGTATCAACATCAACGACCTGGGCTTTCAAGACCCTACACGGGAGGTAGGCGGCACGTGGCTTGAACCGATTAGCGGCGCCAGCGTGCGCCAAGGCCTACCGGTGAGAGTAAGCCGCGTTTAAACCGGTTGGGGTAGTGACACTACAGCGTGATCACTACCCCACCCAAGGCGATTACGATCACCACAATCCACGCCGGTAGTTTCCAGACGGTCAGCAGTAAAAAACCCGTCAGCGCCAGAACAAATTCATAAGGCCCAATAATCGCGCTGGTCCATACCGGCTGATACAGCGCCGCGCCTAAAATACCCACCACTGCCGCGTTAGCCCCGCGCATCAACGCCTGAGCGCTCTGCCAACGGCGAAAATGATTCCAAAAGGGCAACACCCCCACCAACAGCAAAAAGCCAGGAATAAAGATCGCCAACAATGCCAGCAGCGCGCCAACCACGCCATTCATACCGGGCAGTAGCGCGCCTAAGTACGCAGCAAAGGTGAATAGCGGCCCTGGCACCGCCTGGGCAGCCCCATAGCCTGCCAAAAACTCATCTGCGGTAATCCAGCCGGATTGCACCACTTCCGCTTCCAACAGCGGCAACACTACGTGCCCACCGCCAAATACCAGCGCGCCAGAACGATAAAACGCATCTGCCACCTCTAGCCACGCGGCGCTGCCTGCCAACAACGGCAGTAAGATCAGCAGCGCAGCGAACAGCCCCAACGCCATCGTGCCTGCACGGCGAGATACTGGAAACTGCAGTGGTTCACTAGGCGTAGCTGCGGCAACCATGCGGCACAGTACCAACCCGGCGATACCACCTAGCACAATCGCAGCTACCTGCCCCAGCGGCCCGCTGACTATCACCACTACAAACACCGCCGCCAGCGCAATCCCCACTCGGGTTTTATCAGGGCAAAGGTTACGCGCCATGCCCCACACCGCGTGGGCCACAATGGCTACCGCGACAACTTTTAAGCCATGAATAATGCCGCTGGCAATCGGACCATCCAGTACCGCCGCGCCAAACGCAAACAGCACCAGTACTATGGCGGAAGGCAGCGTGAATGCCAGCCACGCCATGGCCGCCCCCCAAGGTCCGGCGCGCATTAATCCCAAAGCAAAGCCCACTTGGCTACTGGCTGGCCCCGGCAAAAATTGGCACAGCGCCACAAGATCCGCGTAGGCGCTTTCGCTTAACCACTGGCGGCGCTCCACAAAGGCCGTACGAAAATAGCCCAGGTGCGCCACCGGCCCGCCAAACGAGGTTAACCCCAAGGCCAAGAACGCCCAAAACACCTCGCTTACCCGCCCGTTCAGATGGTGCTTTTCAGCCATGGCGTAAGCTTCCCCGTGTGGACAAAAGACCTAATCTACTGATTAAAGCTGACACAGTGATGACAGTGTGCACGATCATCCGCTGGGGCTTCATCAACGCGGGTGCGCTGACGCTTACACCGCGCTACAAAATCTTCCTATTCAATGATTTAAGTAGCGCGTGGTAACGAATCTCGCGAGGCACGAGCGAATGAGGCACCCGCGGGCTGATCCAGGCACCTTCACGTATTGATATGCAGGTTAATCGGTAACAGCACCGGTACTGGCAGAACTGACCAACTTGGCATACTTCGCCAGCACGCCTTTGCGGTAGCGCGGTTCTGGCTGCTGCCAGGCGGCGCGGCGGCGCATCATCTCTTCATCGCTGATGTCCACTTCAATGGTGTCGGCTTCCGCATCAATGGTGATGGCATCGCCATCCTGTACCAGCGCCAACGGGCCGCCATCGAAAGCTTCTGGCGATACGTGCCCGACAACAAAGCCATGGCTGCCGCCGGAGAAACGCCCATCGGTAATCAACGCCACATCATTACCCAAGCCACGCCCCATAATCGCAGACGTTGGCGTAAGCATTTCGCGCATGCCGGGGCCACCTTTTGGCCCTTCATAACGAATCACCACGACATCGCCCGCCACCACGGTGCCGTCGTTAATGCGCGCCTGGGCCTCTTCTTCAGAGCCAAACACCCGCGCCGAACCGCTAAAGCGCGTCCCTTCCTTGCCGGTAATTTTGGCCACTGCACCTTCCGGCGCCAGGTTACCAAACAGAATACGCAGATGGCTTTCGGCTTTAAGCGGGTTACCCAGCGGCGCAATAATCTGTTGATCCATGGGATAAGGCTCAACCTCTTCCAGGTTTTCGGCTAGCGTTTTACCGGTCACTGTTAAGCAGTCGCCGTGCAGCAACCCAGCATCTAGCAGAATTTTCATCAGCGGCTGAATGCCGCCAATCGCCACCAGCTCGCTCATCATATAGTGGCCGCTGGGGCGCAGATCAGCGACTACCGGCACGCGCTTGCCGATCTCGGTGAAGTCGGCAAGCGTCAATTCCACGCCAATGGTGCGTGCCATGCCAATCAAATGCAGCACCGCATTGGTAGAGCCACCCAGCGCAATCACCACGGTAATCGCATTCTCAAACGCTTCGCGGGTCATGATGTCAGAAGGCTTGATGTCACTGGCCAGCAGTGCCAGCACGGCCTCGCCTGCCGCTTTACAGTCATCGCGCTTATCTTGGGAAATGGCGTTCTGCGCCGAGCTACCCGGCAGGCTCATACCCAATGCTTCAATGGCAGATGCCATCGTATTGGCCGTGTACATACCGCCACAGGAACCCGGGCCAGGAATCGCGGTTTCTTCGATGTTTTTCAGTTCGATCAGGTCAATATCACCACGGGAGTGCGCGCCCATCGCCTCAAATACCGAGACGATATCGGTATGGCCTTTACCGGGCATAATGGTGCCGCCATACACAAACACGCTGGGACGATTCAGCCGTGCCAAGCCCATCACGCAACCCGGCATATTTTTGTCACAGCCGCCAATGGCCACCAGCCCATCAAAGCCTTCACAGCCCGCTACGGTTTCAATGGAATCGGCAATCACCTCGCGGGAAACCAGCGAGTACTTCATGCCTTCGGTGCCGTTAGCAATGCCATCAGAAATAGTGATGGTATTAAAGATCACCCCTTTACCACCCGCCGCGTCGGCACCGTCACGGGCGAACTCTGCCAACTCACCAATATGGCTATTGCACGGGGTCACCATGCTCCAGGTAGACGCAACGCCCACCTGGGGCTTAGTAAAGTCATCATCGTTAAACCCCACCGCCCGCAGCATTGCGCGGCTAGCCGCCTTGCCAGGGCCATCCACCACCTGGGCTGAATGGCGGCGGGTATTATTAGTAGGCTCGGTCATGGGGAATTCCTCTTTGCTTGACTCACATCGCGTTACGCACGGTATCCACATAGCTTGGCGATATAACGCGCATCCCGCAAGACACTTAACTTATGGCACCATAGCGCTACGCGCTATTCCCAATGCCTAATGCCGTGAAGGAACACCACCGCATGTCTGCCAATTCACACTGCTCACCAACGCCATTCTCGCCAACGTCGCTTACCCCTGGCTTTATGGTGGTGCACGCTAATCGCCTGGAAGACTTGCGCGGGCTGGCGGTGCAGTGGATGCGCTTGCACCCGTTGGGGCCGCTGGAAAATGAGACCATTCTGGTGCAGAGCAACGGCATTGGGCAGTGGTTAAAGCTGGCGCTGGCGGAAGACCCAGAAAACGGCGGTGCGGGCATCGCCGCCGCGCTGGATGTCATGCTGCCTGCGCGGTTTCTATGGCAGGCCTACCGCACGGTGCTCACCCACGTAGATCAAGATGGCGACGCGGTGCCTGAAACCTCGCCGTTTGATAAATCGCGCTTGGTATGGCGGCTGCTACGCCTACTGCCCACGCTAGCGGGGCAGGAAGTGTTCGCGCCGCTGGCACAGTTCTTGGAAGTCGACCGCGACCAGCGCAAACACTACCAACTGGCCGAGCGGCTGGCGGATTTGTTCGACCAATACCAGGTCTACCGCGCCGACTGGCTGGATGCCTGGGCCAACGGTGACGACGTACTGATTACCGCTCGGGGCGAACCCCGCCCGCTGGAAGAGCACCAGCGCTGGCAGCCCGCGCTATGGCGCATTCTGCGCGAGGATGTCGCCGCCACCCAAGGCGATGCAGGCCTTAACAGTAGCCGTGCCCAGGTGCATCGGCGCTTTTTGAAAGCGACAGAACAGCTGGAAGGCCAGCCCTGCCCACGAGGCTTGCCTCGGCGGCTGATTATTTTTGGTATTTCATCGCTGCCCCAACAAACCCTGGAAGCCCTGGCAGCGCTCTCTCGCTGCTGCCAAATCGTGCTGTGTGTACACAACCCCTGCCAGTACTACTGGGCAGATATCATCGAACACAAAGATTTACTGCGCGCCAACCGCTACCGCCAGCGGCGCAAATCCGGCATGCCCGAAGCGTTGGATGTACTGGGCACTGGCGACGCCGACGATGCCCTGCATCTGCACGCCCAGCCGCTACTCGCCGCCTGGGGTAAACAGGGCCGCGACTACCTGCGCCTGCTGGATGAACACGACGATTCGGGCAATTATCAAACCTTGTTTGAGCAGCAGGCGCTGCGTATTGATATGTTCGAGCCGTTTAACGGCGTTGATCGCGACTGCCTGCTCAGCCAACTGCAAGATGATATTCGCGAACTGCGCCCCGTAGCGGAAACCCAAACCCACTGGCCCGCGCTAAACGCGGCAGATGACTCCATCGTGTTTCATATTGCCCATGGTCCTCAGCGGGAAGTTGAGATTCTTCACGACCAGCTGCTGGCCGCCTTCAGTGCCGACCCTGACCTGCGCCCGCGGGATATCATCGTCATGGTGCCAGATATCGACCGCTACGCGCCGCATATCGCTGCGGTGTTTGGCCAGCTACAAAACGACGACCCGCGGCATATTCCCTACACGCTTTCCGACCAAGCCAGCCGCCACCGCCTGCCACTGATGATTGCCCTGGAAAAGCTGCTGCGCCTGCCAGAGCTGCGCCTTTCGGTCAGCGACTTACTGGATCTGCTTGATGTACCCGCTCTGCGCCAGCGCTTTGGGCTGGAAGAGCGTGACCTGCCGGTACTCGAGCGCTGGATGGAAGGCGCAGGTATCCGCTGGGGGCTAAATGCCAAGCAGCGCCAGACTCTCGAACTTCCCGGCGGGCTAAGCCAAAATACCTGGGCGTTTGGTCTGCGCCGCTTGTTGCTGGGCTACACCGTGGGCGAAGGCCACGCATGGCAAGGTATCGAGCCGTTTGACGATATCGGCGGGCTGGAAGCGGGCCTTGCTGGGCCGTTAGTCACCTTGTTGGAAAAGCTCGAAGAGACCTGGGAAACCTTCTGCCAGCCCACCGATGCCGCTAACTGGGTAGCACGGCTACGCACGCTGCTGGAAACCTTCTTTCTGACCGACGACGCCCAAGAAAGCGTGATGCTCACCAAGCTAGAAAACGGCCTGCAGCAAATGCTGGAAAGCAGCGAGGAAGCCCAGTTAAACGAACCGCTGCCGCTCTCCATGGTGCGCGAACACTGGCTGGCACAGATTGATGAACACAGTCTTTCCCAGCGTTTTCTAGCTGGTGCCGTCAACTTCGCTACGCTAATGCCCATGCGCGCCATTCCGTTTAAGCGCGTGTGCCTGCTGGGCATGAACGACGGTGAGTACCCCCGCTCTCAGCCACCGCTAGACTTTGATTTAATGGGCAGTGACTACCGCCCCGGTGACCGCTCTCGCCGGGAAGACGACCGCTATCTGTTTTTGGAAGCGCTGCTCTCCGCCCGCGACCAGCTCTACATAAGCTGGGTCGGCAGAAGCCAAATCGACAACACACCGCTACCGCCTTCGGTACTGGTCGGCCAGTTGCGTGACCACCTGGAAGTAGGCTGGCAGATCGAGAACGGCACGCCGCTGCTGGAAGCGCTAACCACCGAGCATCCGCTGCAGCCGTTTAGCCGCGCTTATTTTGCTAGCAACCCGCAAGTCTCGCGACTGTTTACCTATGCACATGAATGGCGCGAGGTACACGCACCGCGCACGCCTCAAGCTGCCCAATCCACACTTCCCCCACCGGAAAACATCCCAACCAGCCTGACGCTTGGCCAGTTAGGCCAATTCCTACGCGAGCCAGTACGCGCCTTCTTCAATACCCGGCTGGGAGTATATTTCGAGCAGGAAGCGATTGCCGAGCTAGACGAAGAACCGTTCGCCCTGGATGGCCTGCAAAACTGGCAGCTACAAGACCAACTTATCGCCGCCCAGCGCCACGCCATTGACCGCGGCGAGCCACGCATTGAAGCACTGCACGCAGCCCTTGAACGTTTTCAGGGCCAAGGCGTATTGGCCATGGGTGCCTTTGGCGAGCGCATGCGCGATGCCTTAGCAGAACCCATGGAAGCCCTGTTCAGCGACTACGAAGAAGCCCTGGGCGCTTGGCCGATTGCGCTAGGTGACCCAGCAGCCATTCACCTGGAAGGCAGTAGCGGAATTACGTTGGAAGACTGGCTGGGCGAGCTACGCCAGGATGACGCGGGCCACCGCTGCCGCCTGTTATTGCTTAGCAGCAGCCTGGTTAAAAACAGCAAGTACCAGTGGCATCTGCTGCTACGCCACTGGGTTGCCCACCTAGCGGGTAACCTCAGCGGCCCGATGACCACCCAGCTACTTTCCAAGGCCGGCAACATCACCCTGGAACCTATCGCTGCCGACATCGCCCACGCCCACCTGGAAACCCAGCTAAGCGCCTGGCAACACGGCCTGGAAGAGCCGCTTCCGCTAGCTCCCCAGGCCGCCTTTGCTTGGCTGACAAAACTGGGCACACCTGACATTGCGATTGAGAAAGGCAGGGAAAGCGACGCCTACGCCGCAGCCGAAAAAGTCTATGAGAGCGGATTTAAAACCACCGGCGAAGCCGAGCAAAGCCCTTATCTCGGCCATCAATGGCCCCGCTTCGAGCGGCTGTTTTTTGACCGCACCGCCAACGAAAAGCACACCTTTGCCGAACTCACGGAAGCGCTGTACGCTCCGCTTTTCAAGGCCGTGAAAGGTAATGCGAACAAAGATAATGGGAACAAAGATAACGCGAAGAAAGCGGCATCGTAATGCGTTAAGCGCCTCGTCTAGCACCTATTCAAGCCCAACCGTGCCATGTGGTGATCAGGGTTTACTCCCTTTCTGCTTGGCACGGCTGTTTTTCTGCGTAAGGCGCTTTTTCTGCTCAGGCTTTCGCCCAGTCTGGCGAGCCAATGCGATGCGCATTAGACGCTGAAACGTCGGGCACTCCAGATGACTCGGCGCGGAGCAGGTCGCCACATGACGCAAACCGTCACGAAGGGCTGTCAGTTCGTTAATGCGGCGGTCCAGAAGATCTGCCTTAGCACTCACCGCTTCACGGTCGATTTCCGGCTGCCGTTGCGTGCCGAGCATGTCGCGCATCTCGGCCAGTGAAAAACCCGCGACCTGCCCCAACGCAATCAGCGACAAGCGTGTTAAAACGCTGGTCTCAAAAACCCGCCGCAGACCATTGCGCCCCACCGACCTAATCAGGCCAACTTCCTCGTAATAACGCAATTTCGAGGCAGGAATACCACTTTTTCGAGACAGTTCGGAAATATCGAGCATGGCACTTGACTTAAAGTTGACTTGAAGTAATAGGCTACAACGCTTCTCCCCTACGTATCCACCCACGCTTCTAGCCACACTTCTATCCACACTGTCTGGAGTCTAACAAGCATGCCTATTTTCAATACGCACAGCCGCCCATACGCCGTTGCTAAACCGTTAACAAAAGCAATGATAGCAAGCACAGCGACGACCGGGACAAAAATGCCAGGAGCGCAGCAATGAATGGGCTGCTGACCGATGCGCTACTGCTCGGCCTAGGAGCAACCGCTTTTATGGACATAGTCGCGCTGCTGCAGAAGCGGCTGCTGGGTATTCCCTCGCTGAATTACGCCATGGTTGGGCGTTGGCTAGGGCACTTGCCGAAAGGCAGGTTCATCCACCGGCCGATTGGTGAAAGCGCCCCGATTCAGGCAGAAATGGCGCTAGGGTGGCTGGCGCACTACCTGATTGGCATCGCTTTCGCGATCATATTCTTAGTGCTAGTTGGGCCAAACTGGCTGGCACGCCCCACACTCATACCGCCGTTAGGCTTCGGTGTGATAACGGTAATTGCGCCGTTTCTAATCCTGCAGCCTGGTATGGGCGCAGGGGTTGCCGCCCGCAAGACGCCGCAGCCAACCACCGCCAGGCTGCGTAGTCTTTTCGCGCATGCCAGTTTTGGCGCTGGCCTCTGGCTGGCAGGCGTCATAGTGATGCGGGTTCTTTAGGCCAGCATAAAACCGGCTTAAATACTCGTCTCGCTTAACGAGAGTATCCGTTTTGCTAACGAAATCATCTCCGGGTCGCCGGTATGCTTATCCGGCACATCGGAGAGCTTGATCACCGGCAGCCAGCCCTGCCCTTCGGGGCGCGCCTCGACCATTTTGATCACCATATTCATCGGCTCAACGCCTACATCGTTAGTGAAGTTGGTGCCGATGCCAAACGCCATCCCAATCCGGTTCTGACAAAACGCTTGAATGCGCTCGACTTTTTCCGGCGTTAAGGCATCCGAAAAAATAATGGTTTTGCTCAGCGGGTTAATACCCAGGCGTTCATAGTGAGCGATGGTTTGGGAGGCAAACTCAATCGGGTCGCCGCTATCGTGGCGTACGCCATCGAACAGCTTGGCGAATTTTTTATCGAAGCTGTCGAAGAAAGCGGATGATGTGAAGGTATCCGTTAGGGCAATCCCCAGATCGCCACGATACACATCCACCCAGTGCTCTAGGGCAAGACTGTTGGCCATTTTGAAGCCAAAGCGGGCACCATGGAACATAAACCACTCGTGCGCGTGGGTGCCTATCGGCTTCACGTCGTGGCGCATGGCCAGCAGTACATTGCTAGTGCCGCTGAAGGCTTCACCACCGTAGTGGCGCAGCGCTTCCACCACTCGATCATGAACCTCAAAGGAGAAACGCCGCCGGGTGCCGAACTCGGCAATTTTCAGCCCTAAGCGGCGATAAAGCTCAATCTTCTCCTGGGTGCGTTGCTCGATCAGGGCATCGTCATCATGGGTCACCGAGACGCCACGTAGCCGATACCAAAGTTCGCTGATCAACGCCATCAGCGGCACTTCCCATAAAATCGTGCGGTACCAAGGCCCCTCGATGACCACCGAAAGCTCACTGCCCTGCTGCTCGATGATTACCTCGGAGGGTTCGTAACGGAAGCCGGCCAGAAAATCGAGATAGGTCGGGTCAAGATAAGGGCAGGTAACTTCCAGGTAGCGCTTTTCCTGGTCGGTCAGGCGAAGCATCGCCATTTTATCGACCTCATGACGAAGCGCAGCACCAAAGCCTTCAGGAAACGCGTGCTGGCCACGATTGATAAATGCGTAGCGTGCATGTGCATAGGGAAAGCGTTTGATCACGGCGTTCTGCATCGTGATCTTGTAGAAGTCATTGTCCAGAAGCGAGGTCAGCATGAGATCCCTTCGTGTGAGTGAACCGAAGCCGCTGGTAGCGTAAACTGAGCGTCCTAAGAGTGGCTTGGCGACAAGATTATCAGGTGGCGAAGCACTCATACAGTCTAGGCCCCGCGCTGGGGCGCTTTACTTTCGGAGACCCGTGATGAGTCAGCCCGCCCCGCTTAACCCACTTACGCTACCGCTTCACGGCAGCCGCCTGATTGAAGCCAGCGCGGGCACGGGCAAAACCTTCACCATCGCGCTGCTCTACGTGCGCCTAGTGCTGGGCGGGCAGCACAGCGAAGACGACAGCGCCTTTGTGCGCCCGCTCACCCCGCCGGAAATTCTGGTAGTCACCTTCACCAATGCCGCCACCCAGGAACTGCGCGAACGTATCCGCCACCGGCTGGTAGAAGCCGCTGGTGTTTTTCGCAAGGCCCCTGCTTCCGAGCCTTCAGACGACCCGTTGCTCCTCCAACTCCGCGAGCAATACCCCGAGGCCACTTGGCCCGCCTGCGCCCGCCGCCTGGAGCTAGCGGCCGAATGGATGGACGAAGCCGCGGTTTCCACCATACACAGCTGGTGCTACCGCATGCTGCGCGAACACGCCTTCGACAGCGGCAGTCTGTTCTCGCTCAACCTAGAAAACGACCAGCGCGAACTGGAGCAAGAAGTGGTGCGCGACTACTGGCGCACCTTCTATTACCCACTGGATGCCGACGCCCTGGGCAGCATTACCCGCTACTGGAAATCGCCGGATAAACTCCACGAAGATGTACGCAAACTGCTCCACGAAAGCGACGTTCTGGGCAGCCAGCGCCCCGCGCCAGCCGACACATTAAGCGCAGCCGAAGCCGAACGAAGCGCCACATTAGGCACGTTAAAAGCTCCCTGGCCCGCTTGGCTAGATGAACTGGTGCCCGCACTGGAAGAGGCCGCTAAACGTAAAGCCTTCAAAGGCCAAAGCTTCAACGCCAAAAGCCGCGCCAGCTGGCTTGGCGCACTGCGCGAATGGTGCGAGAGCGACCTTGAGCGACCCACGCTCACCCCCGCCGCCTGGAAACGCCTGACCCCAGACGGCATGACCGAGATATGGAAAGACGGTGCGCCACCCTGCCTAGCCGCCTGGGAAGCGCTGGCAGACATGCCCGCCGCCCTCAACGCCTTACCCGAACCGCGCAACGATCTGCTGATTCACGCCGTGCAGTGGTGCAAACTACGTATGGAGCGCGAGCAGGAACGCCGTGCTGAAATGGGTCCCAACGACCTGCTCACCCATTTAGACCGCGCCCTGCAAGGCCCTAACAAAGATGCCCTGGCCGCGCAGATTCTGCGCCAGTTCCCCGTCGCGCTGATTGACGAGTTCCAGGATACCGACCCGATTCAGTACCGCATTTTTAACGCGGTCTATGACGTCGCTAACCCCCGCCGCGACGCCGCTATGCTACTGATCGGCGACCCCAAGCAGGCCATCTACGCCTTTCGCGGCGCGGATATCTTCACCTACCTGCAGGCCCGCCAAGACACCGCAGGCCGCCACGTCACGCTGGGCACCAACTTCCGTTCCAGCCGCGCCATGGTGGAAGCCGTCAATCACTGCTTCCACTACGCCGATCAGCACCCGGCTGGGGCGTTTCTATTTCGCGAAGAAGGCGGTGAGAACCCGCTGCCGTTCTTATCAGTAGCCGCCAAAGGCCGCGACGAACAGTTGGTTCACCAAGGCCAACCGCTATCCGCCATGACGCTGTGGCCGTTAACAAGCGAAGAGCCACTTTCCAAAACCGCCTACCAAACCGAAATGGCCGAACGCTGCGCCTCTTATATGGTGGAACTGCTCGCGGCAGCTCAAAGTGGCAATAAACAAGGCCAAAGCGGCTTCCAAAAAGGCGATGGCCTAAGCCCGCTAAAACCTTCCGATATGGCAGTGCTGGTCAACGGCCTGCAGGAAGCCCGCGCCATTCGCCTAGCGCTGGCCAGCCGTGGGGTGAAGAGTGTCTACCTTTCCGACCACGACAAGGTGTTCAGCTCGCCCATGGCGAAGCAGGTAGAACGCTGGCTGCGCGCCAGCGCTGAGCCACTGGCCAGCTCTCGCCAAGCCGAAGCCCATCTGCGCGCCGCTTTGGCGACGCCAGTGCTGGGGCTCAGTTTGGCCGACCTTGATCACCTGCAACAAAACGAACTGGCCTGGGAAGCGCGGGTGGAGCAATTCAGCCACTATCATCGCCTATGGCAGAGCCAAGGTGTGCTGCCGCTGGTACGCCGTATGATGGTGGATTTCGATATTCCCGCCCGCCTACTGGGGGAATTCGAAGAGGGTGAGCGCTTGCTCACCGACCTGCTGCACTTGGGCGAATTGCTGCAGCAAGCCAGCGCAGAACTGGATGGCGAACACGCGCTGATTCGCTTTCTGTATGAAGCCATTGCCGACCCGGAAAGCCACGGCGACAGCCACAAGCTGCGCCTGGAAAGCGACGCGGATTTGGTCAAAGTGGTCACCATCCACAAATCCAAAGGCCTTGAGTACCCGCTGGTATTTCTGCCGTTTATCGCCAACCACCGCCCGGTGAGCGATAAAGACATACCGCTGCGCTGGCACGACGCCCACGGCAACCTTCAGCTCAGCCTAAGCGCCGATGAAGAAACGCTGGCCACCGCCGATCGCGAACGCCTAGGAGAAGACCTGCGCAAGCTTTATGTAGCGCTTACCCGCGCCCGCCACGCGACTTGGCTGGGGCTAGCCTCGCTGCAAGGGTTGGAAAATAGCGCCCTCGGCTACCTGATTAGCGGCGGAAAAACCATTGCACCGGCAGAGCTAACCAGCGCGCTGGAAGCGCTGGCACAAGGCAGCGAGATTGTTGTCAGCGAGCCACCGGCACCCACGGCCCAGCGCCTTGCCCTCTCTGCACAAAGCGCCGAACAAAACGCCGCGCTTGGCCACGCCCGCACGCCCACGCGCCCAGCCAAGGAACACTGGTGGATTGCCAGCTACTCGGCGCTGCGCCTTTCCGGCACGCTCACTGCCCCCACGGCCACGCCACTGGAACCCACCACCGCCCAGGAAGCCACAACATTTGAAGTACTGGATGAACCACAAGATATTTCGCTCATGCCTGATGACATGGAAAGTCTTCGAGCGAAGGCCAGTCTAGGCAATCTTTCGCGAGAAAGCGGAGTTTACGAGGGGTTAAATGAGCATTTCGAGCGAACGATTAACAACGAATGGGCGAGCGCAGACACTTTCCACCTGCATAAATTTCCCAGGGGGCCAGGGCCGGGCACTTTCCTGCACGGGCTATTGGAATGGGCAGGCAGGCAAGGGTTTGCAGCCGCTGCTAACGATCAAGATTCACTCAACGACATGCTATGGCGGCGCGTGCAGCTACGCGGCTGGCAAACATGGCAGGAACCGCTGGCTGGCTGGCTTTCAGCGCTGCTCACCACACCGTTACCGCTGGCCGCGCCGAATCAACAAAGCGTCGCGCTCACTGAACTCACCAGCTACCAAGTAGAGCTAGAGTTCTGGCTAGCCGCCAAGCGGGTCAACACCCAAGCGATTGATGCCCTGGTAAGCAAGCACTTACTGCCAGGGGTTGAGCGCCCAGCGCTGGATGCCGATACCCTAAACGGCATGCTCAAAGGCTTTATCGATTTAGCCTTCGAGCACCAAGGGCGCTTTTACGTACTGGACTGGAAATCGAACTATTTAGGGCCGAATGACAGCGATTACGAACCGGAAGCCCTGCGCCATGCGCTGCTGGCCAAGCGCTACGACCTCCAGGCCGCGCTTTACCTGCTGGCTATGCATCGGCTGCTAAAAGCGCGCTTGCCCGACTACGACCCGCACCAGCACCTAGGCGGTTCGATGACGGTATTTCTGCGCGGCAGCCGCAGCCCAGGGCGCGGGGTGTTTTCCGAGCCCGCCCCGGTTGAACTGATCGAAGCACTGGATAGCCTGTTTGCAGGCGCATCGTTTTCAAGCCCCGCACAGGAAGCGACGGTATGAGTAAGCCCAAAGACACCCACACCTTCGACCTGTTTGGCGATGCCGTTGAAACACAGGATGCCCAGCCCTCAATGGCCCCCGCGCCAGTGAGCGCTCACCCTGCGTTAAGCGATACCGCTGAATTGCTAACCCTATGTGAGCGCTGGGTAGCCAGGGGCTGGCTGCGTGATTTAGACCGCGCTCTGGTGCGCTTTTTAGCGGCCGAAGCAGCGGATGCCCCCGCGCTGCTGCTGTTAGCCGCCGCCCTGGCCAGCCACCAGCTAGGCCGAGGGCATGTGTGTCTGGATTTAAACGCCACGCTTAACGCACCGGATTTCGCCCTCTCGCTACCGCCCGAAGGGGATGACTTAACCGACCCGCCACCGCTGCCCAGCGATGTGCTAGCAACGCTCACGCTAAGCGAATGGCAAGCCGCGCTGCATCACCCACTGCTCACCAGCGAAGGCCCTGGCAATACACCGCTGGTGGTAGTAACGACTCACTCAGGCGCCGGTGATAAGAGCCACACGCGGCTCTACCTACGCCGCTACTGGCAGTACGAGCAAACCCTGCACCAGCAAATCGCCAGCCGCCTAGAAGATGAAAACACCACACACACACAGGCGATGAATGATAACGCCACGACGGCAACTTATAACCGTTGTAGGAGGCCAATTTATTGGGCGATGGGTGACGATAGTCACCCTGGCCTTCTCCCCCAGGCCCTGAACATTCTGTTCAAGCCAAGCGGCAACCTCGACTGGCAAAAAACCGCCTGTGCGCTGGCCGCCCGCAGCCGCTTCGGCATTATTACCGGCGGCCCCGGCACCGGCAAAACCACCACCGTGGTGCGCCTGCTCGCCCTGCTGCAAACCCTGCAACTGGCCAACGCCCCCAGCCAACCGCTGCGCATTCGCCTAGCCGCCCCCACCGGTAAAGCCGCCGCCCGCCTAAATGAATCCATCGCCGGGCAGGTAAGCAGTTTGCCATTGGCACAGTTAGAAAAACTCTTAACGAATTGCGTTATGAGCGAAGATGAGACAAGGCGAAGCGCGACGAAAACGCGGAGTTTACATCCTGTAAATGAGCAGTTTGAGGAGCGCTTCAACACAGTATCATCAAGCGCAATAGCAATTCCCACTGAAGTCACCACACTCCACCGCTTACTAGGTGCCCGCCCCGACACCCGCCACTTCCGCCATAGCGCCGCCAACCCGCTGGCGCTGGACGTACTGGTGATCGACGAAGCCTCCATGGTGGATATCGAAATGATGGCCGCCGTGCTGAGTGCCCTGCCCGCCAATGCCCAGTGCGTGCTGCTGGGGGATAAAGACCAGTTGGCATCGGTAGAAGCTGGCTCGGTACTCGGCGATTTATGCCGCCGTGCCGAGGCCGCCCACTACACCCCAGAAACCGCCCAATGGCTGGAAAGCGCCACCGGCCAGCCGCTGCCGCCAGAGTACCTGGATGCTGAAGGTCAGCCGCTCGACCAAGCCATTACCATGCTGCGGGTAAGCCACCGCTTTAACGAACACAGCGGCATCGGCCAGTTGGCCCAGGCGATTAACCAGCCCAGCCATGCCCAAACTGACCGGGAAAAACAGCAGGCAGTTAACGCAGTGCTGCGCCATGGCTACCCAGACCTGCACTACCTAACGCTTGCAGAGGACACCGCGCTGGATAAGCTGGTCATTCACGGCAGCGCGGATAAGTTTCTCAATGGCGGTGAAGGCCGCACCAACCATAAATATGAACCCATCGCCCCGCCCACCGGCTATCGCCATTACCTAAAGGTGCTGAACGCACAGCGCCCGCGTGGGGAATCGTTTGAGGACAACCCAGCGGCCTATAACGCCTGGGCCGCAGAGGTGCTAAGTGCCTACAGCCACTTTCAACTGCTATGCGCGCTGCGCAAAGGCCCCTGGGGGGTAGAAGGCTTAAACCTGCATATCGCCAAAACCCTACGCAGCGAAAAGCTGCTGTTTGGCAGTGATTACACGTTGGAGAAAGGCTGGTATGAAGGCCGCCCAGTACTGGTCACCCAAAACGACTACGGCCTAAAACTGATGAACGGCGATATCGGCATCACCCTGGCCGTGCCGGATCCGCGCAATCCGCAACAGAAACTGTTGAGAGTGGCCTTTCCTTCATCAAATGCCACGAGCGATGCCGATAATCCCATCCGCTGGGTACTACCCTCCCGCTTGCATTCGGTAGAAACCGTATTCGCGATGACGGTACACAAATCCCAAGGCTCGGAGTTCCTGCACACCGCCCTACTGCTACCGCCCACCATCAACCCGATTCTCACCCGCGAGCTGGTCTACACCGGCATCACCCGCGCCCGCGACTGGCTCACGCTAGTGGAAGCCAAGCGCGGAGTGTTGAATGAGGCGGTTACTAGGGAAGTGATGAGGGTGAGTGGGATGTAGAAGGTTGTAATCAAAACCGACATTAGTGGGGCTGGTGGTGGCGGTCTTCGGCCATGAGCGGTCTTTGAGGGAGTGCTGATATAACGCTCGGCACACGTGTCGATTTGCAGTCGCAGAGCGGCGGAAAAGCGGTCACCATACTGCCGATTGTTAGGCCAGCGCTCACGTCGATTTTGGTAGCAGCAAACGGCTGGCATACTTTTTTTCACCCCAGTCGAAAGCAAATGTTTCGCTGACCTCATGCCAGTTCCCACCAGGATGTCCTGACCCATGGTTTGCCCCCATGCATGAACACTCACAGTGTAGGCCAGAGGCATTCCAGCAAGCAGGGGCACACTTTTGTTGTTCGCGATAAAGTTGAATCAGATATACACCACCAAAACGGCTGAGCAAACGCCTTGCGAGGTCGTCATACCAAGCGACTGGAGTCTCCCAGCATTTGAATTTCTCATTCCACTTCGGCTTGTGATTTTTGTCGCCACGCACGATGTCGAAGTTATTTGAGCTAAAGCACAATCGCACAAGAAGAGGCTCTCCCGACTTTCTTTTGAAGATCACAGGTGGATTGGCTTTGCGCCAAATCTCTGCGAGCCTTGCATCCTTTCCCTGCATTGATCCTCCTGCGTCGGTCTAACGCCGTTGTAACCGGTTGATAAAACGCGCAGCGGTTTGGCAATCCGCGTTGACAACCTTGTTAGGGCTTTTTGGAGAAGAGTGAAGAAACCTTTTCCATCACAGAGTTTGTTAATTGCTGTTCAGTCCTAGCCTTCTCAATCTCTACTGTTGTTTGGCCTTTATTAAGAATGTGATTTCTTTCAGTTTTTGATAGCTGCTCAATGGCGCAAGCAACCCCATCTGAAGAATCATTTGCCAACGCTAAAGCCACAGCTAGATGCTTGGATTCAATATTTGTTATTTCATTTTGAAAGTACTTTATCTCAGCCAAGGTGTCTTTATACAAACGTAGGAAAAAGTAGGCAAAAATTTCTATAAAGGCAACCAGTGATAGCCTTGGTACAAAATTTTCTATGAAATCAATTGGCTCTTCGAATGAAATGGGAGATGTAAGAACAAACATACCCAAGAGCGCCAAACCTATAATGGTTGTAACAATTCCTATGGCCAAATTTAGGTTACTCCTTTTAGTTAAAGAAAAGAGCTCCTCACGAAGCCTACTAACGGTATTTTCAAAATTAGACTCAACCATTGATGAGCGCTGTTTGGCGCTTAACTCTTCAGAGATTTGTTTTTTTATTGAATCAAGAACATCTTCAGCGGTTGTTTTTGTTAAGCTTTCTTTGAGGTGGAGAACAATCTCTTGTCGTTGTTCATCATTCAGATGTGAAAGTTCATTTTTTATGCTATGAACTTCATTTTTAAGCGAGTTAACCAAATTGATAAGGTCTTTAGGTCGGCTATCGCTATATTTCTGTGCTTCTCTTAACTCTTCCTTTAGATACTCTACCTCCTTTCTAGTTAGAGAGGACTCTACTCGTCCCTTTTGGAGGAATCTAGTTATAAATAAGACAGCAATTATGGAAGCAATGCTTACCGTCATTCCAATTATAATTTCTAGACTCATCTTATCATTTCCCTAAATTACGCTCAGATGCCCTAACACCTCGTTAAGAGGCAAAAAATTGTTGGCTAAAATTAGCGACGAAGGAGCAAAAGCCAACTGTTTTTTGCCCTTTTAAACGACTTGTTAGCCATTTACTGCTGCTCTCTCTTCTCCATAAATACTGAAAATGACATTTTTAGAGATTGGATCTATTGTATACACCGTGCCTCGGCGAGGCTGTGAGAATAAAGTAGTATCCGCATATTTTTTAAATACGTAGTAGTTATCATAATACTTTGTATTACCATGGTAATTAAAAGTGGTTTTGATATCATCTTGTTTTAGGAACTCAATAAAACATTTTACTTCTCCTGGCTGAAGACCAGTAAAAAAACGTTTTGCTGCACTATATTTTAAATCATCAAATTCACCCCAAACCATTGTAGTTAATAATTCATTTGCTGTGTTAGTTAAGGAGGCTGATTCGGACCTTTCACCAACAGCAGGAGTGTAGATAATATTCATACTCTTTAACGTAAACAAAGGTGCTCCCTTAGGGATGCTTATATGATTCTGCCTTTTAAGCTCTTGGATTACATAAAGTTGAAATATATCTAATTTTCTAAAATTAGCTAACATTTTTTCTTTAGCTTGAGTTTCAGCTATTTTTTCTTGCTCTAGCTTTAATACTGCTTCAGCTTCCTTGTTTTTTAAATCCTTTTTATTATTTAAAACATCTAAAGCCGCTCCAATAACCGCATAAACTAACCGAATACTGGTAACAAAAACTAAACCTTGAAGCACCGCTTCAGAAACATGGTTCAATGTAATTAAATCCAATTTTATTAAAGCAAGAACTAAATTAGACACTATAAAAATAGCCAAATTTAAGCGTGTATCTTTTAATTTACTAAGTAATTCTAGAACTTCTTTAGAGCCTTGCATGAATGCATAATCCTTTAAATGGCTAACAGTGTATTAGACGGCGCACTCTATGATTGAATGAACGTGCCGGCACTTTTTCCCGGCAAATGCCGCCTGCCAGATTCTCCCAAACCTATGATTCTTAAAAACATTTATTTTAATTAGGCAATATATCCAAAATTCGCGCGCCTGCTGCATTTCCCGACATAGCCGCTCAGTTCCTTATAAAAAACCACCCTGCCCGCAATAGCTTCCATGCCTTCAATCGGCTGCTCATAGCTCCAAGCGACATCCTGACTTTCACCCAACGAAAAATACATCGTATGCCCTTTAAACGGGCAATACGTGGTGGTTTCTGAAACGGTGAGTAAGTCCATCCGCACGTCTTCACGTGGGAAGTAGTGGCGTAGCGGGTAGTCACGTTCGCGGAGTTCAAGCGTATTGGTGGAGTCGGCGATTAACGTGCCATCAACATGCGCCTGCACGCGTTGGCTAATAGGGTGAAGCTCAATGCGTGGGGGATTTGGCATTAGGTTGTTCCCTGCGGCGTTGTTCGCTCTAATGCTTCGATCCTAGCAGTTAAATTATATTTAGCCTACTTTGAGCACTTAGTTTTTAGTCGATATTGGTCACTTCATGACCTAGGTCATTCATCACTTCCACGCTGACGCCCAGCCTACTCCTCCGGCGGGGAAAGGTGGGCATCGGTCAAGGTACGTGGCCGGTACTCACACGTGGTATCGGCCCAACGCTTCCATACACTCTCATCGACTGAAATATTCACCGCAGGCAGCCCCTGCATGCCCTGCGCATACTGCCGGTAAAATCGGCCGTCGCCCTTGTATCTAAGACGTGCATACTTGGCGTAGAGCCCGTTTAAAAAATCAGCAAACGAATCTTTCGGTGCCATTTTCCAAGCATCCTCTGCAACATTGAAAGGGGCCACTTTTAGGCCTGCCTGCTGCGCTTTGGTTAACATCCAGCTCAACGGTATGTCGGCCAGTGTGTCGTCAGCGCCATAACCGCCGCCGACATTGGCGTGGGCGCCGATAAACCAGCGCTGTTCTACGTTGCGATTGCCTGTTTTCTGTTTGCCATCCTTGCTCGTCCAGAGCGATACGTTATACGCCGACCTGTGTTCGTCCAGCGCGGCCGCTTGATAGGCATGATCGACAATGCTGGAAAGCTCGGTATCGTGCCAATCGTATTTGCTTTTGAACAGGTTGGTTCCGGGCACGCCTAGTGCGCCAACGGTATCCCACACACCAATGAAATGAACCCTGGGCTGGCGACTGAAGCGCTCCTTGAACTCTGTGCATACCTCAGAATCGGGATGACAATCACGGTCTCGATAAATACGTTCGGCCTTATCGAGCAGCCCTGGCGTAACGACATGCACTAGCCCGCATTTACGAATCATCCCCACCAGGCTTCTGGCGGTGTAGGCACCGCGGCTGAATCCCAATATCCAGATTTCATCGCCTTCACTGTAATGCCTTGCCAGCCAGTCATAGCCTTCCCGTAGGTTTTTGCTCAGCCCATAACCGAAGGCTCCGCCAAAAAAGCGCTGAAATTTGGATGTCCCTACGCCGGGGTCGTAATAGAACCGCTGCCTGATACCGTCATCGTCATCATGGAGCAGCCGGGTAATACGATAAACACTGGTTTGATCTTCAGGGTCGTTCCAGGTGCCATCGAATAGCAGAATCAATTTTTGTTTTGCCATGGTGCCCCCATGATGATGCACGCCTTTGAACAGTACTCATGATCACTAAATGAGGGGCAGACGATGCGCTCTTGGCCAACGCGTACCTGCGACCTCCACATTATTTAATGAAGGTTAGTCGACAATTCATCCCGTCACCTGTTGATAGTCAACTCGAAGCAGCGCCCCCGATGCGGGCGCTCTTGCTGTCTGGCTTTTGGATAAACCAAGCCATGCCGAAGTAACGAAGAGGTGTTGGTCTGTAGCATCAAAGGCACAGCTGGTTGGGCGTGGAACGGGGAGCGCTGTGTTTATACCTCAAGGTGGAAAGCATCAGCTTCTATCGGATGCGGAGACGTCATTTCAGAGCATCGACACATTTGATGCCGCCCCTGCGCTATGCCACGGAGCTGCGGATGCGTCTTGCCAGTCAATGGCTAACCCACGAAAGAGTGTCTATCGATGTTCTACTTGCTGTGCTTGTTATGGATTGTCATCATGCTCAAAACTCCCATTTTTTAGATAGTTAACAACTTGAGCGATGACTCTATCGTTCTTCATCATAAAAGGATGCGTAACAGGCATTTCGATATGGTCATTCATGCCGTCTAGTTTCGTGCTTTCTATCGAGACCTTTCCATCATCTGTGCCCGGTATCAGCGAGGACAGTATCCAATTGATGCTGCTTGTCCCGGCAATAATACCCACGTCGAAGTTAGCCTTACCTAGGGTACTGGGAATGCTTAACTCATCTGTTCCAAGCTGCATACCTGCATCACCGTTGATGAAGTGGAAGCCAGGGACATCCCGGAGTTCATCGACGACTTCGCTGCCTTGGTTTGGAGGGCCAAGCATCACTACACGGTTTAAGTTGGCTATATCATGCCTGCTCAGATACTGCCTTACCAAAATTCCGCCAAGGGAATGAGTCACAAAATTGACTTTTTCGCCCTTTGGGCACTTTTCAAGGGCAGGTCTTATCGCTATTTCTGCAAGCTGCTCAATTGAGTATTCCCTTGATGGATACCCTTCATTAATAGGCAAGAAGCCTTCTTCTTTCAGCGCATTCTCTAGTGGCTCCATTGAGCCATGTGTTCGTGCTAAGCCGTGGAGGAGAATCACGCATGACGCTTGGACACTGTTGGAGAAAACCAGCAAGAAAGCTAACAATATAAACTTCATACGTAATATCCATGATGCGCGCTATAAATGGCGCGAGAAACTAGCGTCCGGCGGCCGTAGGGAGCAAATTTAACTTCCTGGTTAGGTATTTACTACTAACCTTGGCCAAATTTGCAGCCACCGCTTAGTCGTCAATCGCTCATTGAAACCCTGTGGCTTTGGCCTTTTGGAATTCATAGTTACAGTATAATTAAACAGAGAGTCGAAACCAAAAGGTGACATTAGTATAACGTCTCCAGAGTTGTCCAAAGCAGCTCCGAGCGCCGTTTCGACTTCAACCCAATAGCTCATAGCATCTGAAGTTGGCTTGTAGGGTCTATCGTAGTTCCGCTTATGCATTCGCGCCTGGTTTTTAACCGACCATGGGAAATCCAAGACGCTCGCGATCAGCTGCTCAAGCTGTCGTCCCTATCCCACTTCAGGGATCAGATTATTCGGGCTGTAGACTTGCCGATTGATGGCTTTTAACTCATTCATTCGGGTATGAGCTTATTGAGTCACATTATCCACTATCTCGACGGTGCCACCCTCCTCGCCTGGCGGCGAGTTGGCAGCTTGCTTCGCGAAGCCATGCCGACGGCAGAGCTCTTTGATGGGGAGCCCCGCTTCGAAGCCAATGATCTGTTCTTCGTTGAAACGCTTCTTCCTGTCCAATCTCCTTACGCATAGGATCGGACTCTAAAGTGTAGCGCTACTCAAGTGGTCTTTTGCATGGATTAGCGCGAGTTTGCGAGCATCTTAATTGATTGTATGAGATGCAAGGTAGACACGGTCTCTACCTTCTTGCTTGGCTTTGTACATAGCCTCATCAGCACGAGCAAGTAAGCTTTCAAGAGACTCTCCATTTTCCAACATGGCGACCCCAACACTTATACTTAGGGTAGTCGACGCTCCGCTGCCAAAATCGACAGGCGCAACCGCTAAACGCTTTCTCAGTTTATTACCCAACTCCTGGCTGGCTTCCAAGTTTGCACCAGGTAGGAAAAAGACAAATTCTTCTCCCCCCATGCGGCCACAAAAATCGGTTTTGCGCTTTACCTCTGACGCCAAACGAGCAAATTCGGTCAAGGCTAGATCACCTGCAGCATGCCCCCATTTATCATTAATGCTCTTGAAATGATCAATATCTATCGAAAGAACACTGAGACTATTACCAAACCGTGATGATTGATCTACTAGTTCATTCAGGCGCTCCATTGTTGCGCGCCGATTTGGCAACCCAGTTAATCCATCAACACTAGCCAAGCGTTTCATTTCCTCCTCAGACTGCTTCTTATATAGGAGATAACTAACAGTATCTGAGAGCAATGTAATAAGAATATGGTCATCCTTGCAAAATGGCTCAACCGGAGAAGGGCTAGAAAAATTAATAGTTCCATATAGTTGACCAGACAATCTTATCGGAGCTCCAATATACGACTCCAGTTTGAAGTTTGCGTAGCATGGATGATTTTGTATTTTACTTTTCGCCACGAAATGAAAACCGACCGACTTACCCGCACTCAACGTGTGAACACAATAAGTTCCCGATAAATCAAACGTTGTTAATGGTTCCAGCTCTCCTTTGAGATCAACGCAGTAGTCGATGGTGTATTGGCTTCCCACAATACGAGAAACAATAGCTTTTTCGAGACCAAAGTGGTCCAGGCCAACCCGAAGCAATAGTTCTATTTTATTACTATGGCTCAGCGCGACATCTGAAGTTATATTGTGGATCTTTTGTAGAGTATCCAAAGACTGATCTGTTGAGCGAGCTGGACGAACAATGCCAATAAACCCGGCTACTTTCCCATCCTTAGCCCGCATAACTGCCCCCGTCGTCAGGCCAAAAAACTGTTCTCCATCCGAGCGACGATAGGCAACTCTGTAGTTCTCCGCAGCTATTTTGCTAGAAGTATTAAAGCGTCTCCGACCTTGTTCGGAAAAATCGTTTTCATCGGCGTAAAGTATTTTTGTCTCTTCACCATACAGCTCGTTCTTTGAGTATCCAAACAGCCGCTCTGTCGCAGAATTCACATAAACAATACGCCGACTTGCGTCGGTAATGACAACAGCTTCTTCAAAAGCGTCGAATACTTCGGTGAATAGTGATGGTGAAATCGAATTTACGTCGCCGTCATCAACCAAAGCTTTAGTCGTTTCTCCTAGCTTATCGTCTTTCATAGACACACCTTTCATGAAACCATGTGACTTTATCCAGCAATAGTTGACACTGTTTTAAGCAATCATTCGGGCTTCGAAGGCCTATGGGCTAATCATGCCCCGTTAGCACAGTGCCGCCGTTGTTTGTTGTACTCTACGATGTACTCAAACACCTGACACCTCATATCGCATCGCATTTTAAATGGCTCCCCATGGATCGCCGTTCCACAATCCCTTTTATGGTCTGTTCTTAAGTGTTGAGTCTGACCTCCATGATGGCTCTCTAGGTGAGTGAAGGTGACTCAGGCTTTTTTGACAAATTGGGCGGTGACCATCATATCGCCAGCGCCATCGACCTTGCAGTCGAGCTGGTGGTCTTTGCCTTCCTTAAGCCGCTTGATCACGGCCTTGGTGCCAATCTTAAGCACGATTGAGCTGCCTTTGACCTTGAGGTCTTTGATAAGCGTTACCTTATCGCCTTCAGCAAGCAAGGTGCCATTGGCATCTTTCACCGTGACGGTGTCTTCCGCTTCAACCTCGGAAGGGTTCCATTCGTGGGCGCACTCTGGGCAGATGAACAGGCTTTGATCCTGGTAGACGAATTCAGATTGGCAATTGGGGCAAGGTGGGCATGACATGGAAGGTGACTTCTGTGATTTGGTTGGCTGCTTATGATACTGAGCCTTGGCGAATGCATCCAGGCAGGTTCAGGGTAAGCGGTGCCTGTTGATGGCTCAGTGTTTGAATCGTCGCGGGCTAAAGCCACCTCCTACGGGGCATGTGGTAGGAGGTGCAGTACGATCAAATCGGCTCCAGATGCCAGCCTTGTTCGGTTGCTAGCAGGCGGTCTGTCAGGGCTAGGTTTTCCAGAAAGGTATCGTCGTGGGATACCACCACTAACGCGCCTTGGTAACTGCGCAGCATGGTTTCCAGTGCTTGTGCTGAAGGCAAATCAAGGTGGTTATTCGGCTCGTCAAGGAGCAATAGTTGCGGTGGGGAATCGGCGTAGAGGATGCAAGCCAGCGCTCCTTTCAGGCGCTCTAACAGAATCTTAGTCTGGTTGGCTTCCTTGCCCAGCCGATTGCCGCGAGCCTGTCGTTTCTCCTGACGTTCATGCTGCTTGCGCATCGCGCGCTCTTCGCGTTGGCGTTCGAGCTTTTGCTGGCTGAGCTGATCAAGGGCAGCCTGCTGCTCGTGCGCCTTTGCTTGAGCATAGAACGTGTAGTTGCCGCCGTAGCTGTGCAGCTCTAAGGGCGACAGTTCCACAATACGTTCCATGGCCTCCAGCAGTTGCCGGTCATGGCTGGCCACTATTGGCCCACGCGGCCAGCGCTGCAGCTGTTCGATGAGTGCCTGCCGATTTGGTCGATCGAGATGGTTGTTTGGCTCATCAAGAATCAGGCAATCCGCCCCAGAGAGCATGGCGCCCATCAAGATTAAGAAGATTTTCGCTCACCGCTCCTTGGCACAATGCCGAGCCCCCATCACTAGGCAAAAGATAATTGTCTGAGCTATCGCTATACAGGCAATTACCCCTTTCCAGGCCCATATCGCAAAGGCATACGCCGCAAGGCTTGCGCCCATTGCGCCGCCTAAATAGTAGCAAGAGAGATAGATGCCAGCGGCAACACCGGCGGGTACGCGGCGCGTGCTGCTTAATAACTGGGTCATCACTGTTTGGAACAGATAGGTTCCTATGGCAAACAGCGCAACGCTCAGCATGATAGACATGCGTGTTGTGCTAATCAGCCACAGCGCTGCCCAAATCAACGCTATGAGTGATATGGCAATCGCTACTTCGCTTAGGTAGCGCCGCAATACGCTGGCAGTTAGCACGCAGAAAAGTGCGGGCAGACACGCCAGATAGATCGTGCCGATCTGCTGTGAATCCCAATAATAAGGTTCTTGGGCAAGCCATAGACCCAGTGCCGTAAACACCGCGCTTTGCGTGAAGAGCAGTGCAAAACCCGCGAGATAGGCAATGAGCAGCGTATTGTCAGTCAGCGCGCGCCTTGTATATGCCACCAACGTTTGATGCCGTTCAGTACGCTGCATTGGTTCAGCGCCAGTTGTTTTCGGATAAGTAATTTTCGGAAGAAGATAAACCGCCACCGCCGATAGCACCATTAGGCATGCAGAGCTTAAGAACCCCAGTTCCCAACCCATGGCACCAACCGACCAAGCAGGATAAAACCGGCTGAGTGTGCTGCCAACTATGGTGCCGGTCACGTACAGCGGCACAAAACTGCTTGGTCGCTGAGAGACCAAATTCATCGTCGCGGTTAATAGGAAGGGAATGACAATGCCTTGGCATAGCCGCAGTACAAAAAGCACGTCTTGGCTAGTCGTCAATGCCATTGAAGCGTTAATCGCGGCCAATGCGAAAAAGCCAACGACTAATAAGTGCGAAGGGTTGGCATGTTTTGTTACAGCGCCGGTTAGTGGCGCGGTAACCATCATTCCTAGCAACGAGGCCATCGTTAACCAGCCAGCGCCAGTGGCTGTTGTTCCGAACCGCTCTACTAACGCTGGAAACAGCGCCTGAAGCTGGTACAAATTAAAAAAAGCGCCGAGCGATCCAATTATTAAGGCCGTACGCATGGCTTATTCCTGTTTAGACAGGCATTACCATACGTACGCTCAAGGCTCGAATGAAGGTCGGAATCGCTATCTCAGTGATAGCTGTTTCGACAGAGTGCAGCATCAGAAATCAGCGTATGTTGTGGTCACCGGAGGAGCGACGAGATGGTCGAACTGAAACAGATTAAGCACTTTGTTGCCGTTGCTGAGGAGCTTAACTTCAGGCGCGCTGCCGAGCGATTGCATATTACCCAGCCGCCGCTGAGCCAGAGCATTAAGTCATTAGAAGAAACCGTGGGTGTGAAGCTGTTTGAGCGCAATACCCGAGGTGTCCATCTCACCAAAGCAGGCGAGGCCTTTCTTGGTGAGAGCTTGGAGATACTCAGTGCTGCACAACGAAGCATCAGCGTTGCCAGGCAGGCAGCCCAGGGTGAAGTCGGTACGCTGCGCCTTGGTTATTCGGCCAGCGCGATTTTCTCTAAACCCCTCACCTCTGCCCTGGCTAAACTGCTCACCGAGCGCCCGCTGATCGAACTGCAGCTGTGCGAAGGGAATGCCCTCTTACATATCGCATCGCTGAAAGCGGGTAAGCTTGACGCTGCGGTACTACGAGCCGACCTGGACGAGAACTCTCTAGCGGGTTTATCAGTTTCCAGGCTGGGAGATGAACCTCTGCTCGTTTTACTCCCCCCAGGCCATCGGCTGCAGACAAAGCCTTCCATCAGTTTTGGCGAAATAGCCAACGAGCGGCTTTTACTACAGCCCGCCACGCAAAGAACATTTCTGAGGCGCCAACTGGAGACATTGGCCGATAAAGCAGGGGTTTCTCTCAGCCATGTTGTGGAAGTGCCCGATATCGGCAGTATACTGTGCTTCGTTGGCGCCGGTATTGGCATTACCATCCTGCCCGCCAGCGCCGCGTCGATGGCTCACGGCCTGATGGCCATACCGCTTACCGACGAGGGCTCTTCCCCACCGTTACTGTTAGCCTGCAAGCAAGGTAACTCTCTGAGTGAGCAGCTTAGGGATCTCGTTGAAGCGCATCTCTCATAAGCTTGGAGAATGGCGTGATAGCAATCCCCAACACTTACGCTGTTTTTGCCCAACCAGACAGAAATTAAGGTAGATGTGTTTGGCTTATCGCGGCATTGGCTCCTAGACTGAAGTCTCGTTTCTTTTGAGATACCCGACCTATGCGTGTGTTTTCTAATCCGGTCGGTGCCGGTTCACTTTGGTTTGATAATTTGGTGACCGCAGACGGTGTGCCTGTAGCTTACGACCCGCAAGCACGTGCCTTTCTGCCGATGCCGCCCTTCTGCGCCAACCGCGAAGTCATTGGTTGCAACTGGATTGCGCCTAAGCAAGGTGAATTCTGCCGTGCCTGCGCAATGACGGCTCTAGCACCCGACCCTTCCATTTCAGATGCCATGCCCAATTGGGCACAAACGGAGGCAGCTAAACGCTGGGTAATCGACAACCTTGGCCGTTGGAACTGGTTTCGCCCAGAAGACCCTGGTGCGCCACCAGTGTTTCATATGCTGGCCGAAGGGGGAACGCCGGTGCCCATGGGCCATGTGGGCGGTGTGGTTACCATCAGTGTCGCAGAGGCTGATGCGGTGTTACGCACAACTCGCAAAGAAGCACTGGCAGAGCCTTATCGCACTATGATTGGCCATATGCGCCATGAAATCGCCCATATGCTGTGGTGGCGGCTGAGCTTACGGGATGACTTTCTTGATGCGTTTCGTGAGATGTTTGGCGATGAGCGCGAAGATTATCCAGCAGCATTGCAGCACTATTATCACAATGGCCCGCCTGCGGATTGGCGGCAGCGGTTTCTGTCTACCTATGCGTCCTCACACCCTCATGAGGATTGGGCGGAAACCACCTCGCACCTGCTGCACCTGACCGATATCACCGATAGCTTTGTGTCGGCGGGTATGACCTCGCCGGCCTTGCCCAACACCTATGGTTGGGATGCTTACGCCGAACCGGATGCTGAGCGCTTGATTCACATCGCGGCATCATTAGTCGCCGGGGTTAATCATGTAAACCGCTCGATGGGGCTTTCGGATCTTTATCCGTTTGCGCTTTCAGACCCGGCGATGCGCAAGCTAGCCTTCGTGCATAATTGGCTACGGCGTGGTGCTCAAGGGCTTTAATCCGCATCTGCAACAGGCCCTGGGGAAGTCAGCGCTTTAGCCAGGGCCTGCCATCGATAAACGCGTTAGCTTAGCTGCAAAGCGTCAATCGCCGCCGCCACCCTTTTCCGCGCATCGCCTTGCAGCGTTTGTAGCGGCTGGGGCAAACAGGGTTCGCTTACTGTTCCGGTAAGTTCTGCAATGGTAGCGACTACCCGTAGGCTGCCGCCGAAGTCACGGTAGAGCGCCCATAACGGTTCAAGCGCAGCGGAAAGCGCGTTGGCGTCTTTTGCGTCTCCTGCTTGGGCGGCACGGGTTAGCGCCAGCGCAGTTTCAGGGTATAGCCCACCAATCACCGAGTACCAAGCATCGCAGCCAGCAAGCATGCCTGTGGCGGCCGCTGGGTCGCCGCTAATGCCGATGGTTACGTCGCTGGGAATTAACCCACGCAGCCGTGCCACGCGCTCCTGTGCGGCGGCTATATCATTCTGCACTGGAGGAATTTTAATCGAGCGAACCTGAGGCAGTTGGGCGATGCGTCCATGCAGTTCATCGCTAAATTCAAAGTGCGTAGTGCCTGGATTGTCATAGACACATAGCGGCACACTCAGCGAACGGCAAACCGTCTCGAAAAGGCCAAATACCTCATCCTCGGTCAGCTTTTGATAAGACACTGGCGCCAACAGCACGCCACTAGCGCCTGCTTGCTGGGCGCTTTCAGCATTGGCCAGTACATCGCGGGTACGGAGCGAACCTATGCCTACCACCACTGGCACGCTGGCGGCATGCTCAACGCACAGTTTGGCTACGCGGGCGCGTTCTTCACCACTTAAATAAGCGTAGCTGCCCGTCGACCCCAGCACGCCGATAGAATCCACCCGCGCCTCCACCAAGCGTTCCACTAAACGAGCAAACTCATGCTCATGTATGCCCTGCTCGTTCATGGGGGTTAGCGGAAATGCACTCAGGCCGGTGAACATGGTGAATGATCCTTTTACGATGGTAGATAAGAAGCTATTAACATACGTGATGCTGCATGATGAGGCTAGAGAGTCTCTCAAGGTTAGTTAGCAATTATGTACAAGCATTTGATATCCAGGAGCGCATAAGCTAGGTGGTGTGACTCATCAGGAGGGTTTGGCATGGCGAATACAAGCCGGTTTCAATTCATCAAAAGTCAGCATGTGCCAACACTGACGGTGCTTCAGGCGGCAATTGAAGATTTCAGCTATGACCGTCATGCCCATGAGGAGTTTGCCTTCGGCGTAACGCTGGCCGGGCGTCAGGATTTTTTTAGCGGCGGGCAGTTCCACAAAAGCCCGCCAGGCAATGTGATTCTGTTCAACCCTGAGGAGGTTCACGATGGCCAACCAGGCGGTGAGCATGCACTGGACTACCTGATGGTTTATGCCCATCCAGAACAGGTCAAGCCGCTGTTCGCTGATGCGCTTGGGCGCGAACATGCCACGGATTTTCGTTCCAACCAAACGCTGATTCAGGATGTGCAACTGCGCCATGCCATTTTGGAACTGGCGCGCTTGGTCACCTCCCAAGCAGGTAGCTGTATTGATCAGGAAAATGCGCTTTATCGGGTTATCGAGAGAACCGTTCAACTCGGCGGCATTTCACAACCCAACCCCATCACAAGTCGACCTGATGCCCTGCTAGGTCTGGCTAAGGAGTATATCCACGCCCACTTGGAAAGCGATATATCGCTGGATGATATTTGCCAGGCAGCGCATTTATCCAAGTACCATTTCTTGCGCTTGTTTCGCCAGCATTACGGCATTACCCCCCATCAGTACGTGATTAATTGCCGAATCAATGCGGCGCGTACTGCACTAGACGCCGGTGCCCCACTTAACGAAGTGGCGCTACGCTTTGGCTTTGCCGACCTTAGCCATTTTAATCGGCGCTTTAAGCGCATTTATGGCATGACACCCCACCAATACCAACGCGATATCGCGCGTTAATCCCCAGTTTTAGAACTGCCATTAAACAAACGAGGCTTTACCATGCTAGGAATCGTCGCCTATGCCCTGGGCGCTATGTATACGCCTGGGCCTGTGAATCTGCTGGGCTTAAACGTTGGCATCAATGGCCAAGCCAAAAAGTCGCTCGGTTTTTGTCTGGGAGTAGGCACCGCGATGTTTACTTACTTATTACTATTGGGCTGGGCAGGCGCCGCTTGGATCGACGATGAGGCACTGATCGTTGTGAGCGCATTAGGGTGTAGCTATATTGTTTATCTCGCAATAAAAATTGCCCGTTCAAGCGCTGATTTAAGTAGCGACTTAAACACCCAGTTAAACAACCATGACCACACCGTACATCTGCTGCGTTTTCGCGATGGGCTGGTGATGCAACTGCTTAACCCAAAAGCCATTATTGCCACCCTCCCCCTTGCCACACTGCAATTTCCTGCGGCGGGTATTGAAGGGCTTAGCTTGGTGGTTTGGGCATTCGGGCTGGCAATATTAGCCGCTGGCGCACCCGGCAGTTATGTCTTGATGGGCAGCTTGGTTGGCCAGCGTATTCAAAGCGCAGGGATCATTAAGGGCTTCAACTGGGTAATGGCGGGGCTGCTGGTCGCCGTGGCGTTATCGATTGGCTATGAGCATGTTTGGCTGCCGCTTAATGCTAGCTAGCCTGATGACACAGGTAGCGAGCACTCTAACCATTGATTGCTCGCTACATTTGCGGTGTGTCACACACCCTCTTGCGCTCTGGCAATAGCGGCAGAAATAGCTGATTTTGCCTGCGGGCTGTTTTTCCAGCAGGTTGTGTGCAGCATGGCGGCCACCATTTCTGCTATCTCATCCGCTTGGCGGGCGGCCAGCTCAGTAAATGAGTCGATACCAATCTCTTCAAAACGCTTGAGGACGGTAGGGCCAACGCCTTTGACACTCAAAAGCGCATCTCTTTCTGCATCAGAAAAGGCCACTCATGTACTCCTCTTTAAAAGATCTATGAGGTTAAAAGACCTCTGGGGTTAAAAGAGCTCTGGGGCGTTAGCGTTTTAAGTGCGCGCCTCTGACCAAACCGCAAACTCATTGCCACTGGGTTCTAGGAAGTGAAAGCGAAAGCCGCCTGGGAATTCGAAAATAGGCTGAATGACGTCACCGCCGCTTTGCTCTACCTTATCGAGCGTTGCGTTAATATCCGCGCTATAGAAAACCAGCAGTGCGCCACCGTTAGCGGTTCGACTACAGGCATCTGAATGATAAAAACCGCCATCTAGCCCCTGGTTGGAAAACGCACTGTATTCAGGGCCATAATCGACGAATTCCCAGCCGAACACCGCCGTGAAAAACGTTTTTGTCGCCGCTAAATCTTTCGCTGCAAACTCGACGTAATTAAGTTTTTCATGCGTGTGCATTGGCTTGTTCCTTTAAGCTTAATCTAGCGTGATTGCTTTATAACCAGTTCAATCGTTTGCTTAACGTACGCGTACATTACCGGGCAAGTGCTGGCACGAGGGCCTGCAACATTAAGTGCAGTAATGTGGCGGTCGTGCACAAAGTCGGCCAGCAACATCGCCGCGTGCAACGGATCTATCAGCTCAATATCAATCAGCTTGTAGGGCTTTGATTGCTGAATACAGAACAGAACTGTAGCTTCTGTTCCCCCTTGAAGATAAGACGCATAGAAGATAGCGGTGCCATCTGCATCTTGTACATTTTTCTTGGTACGTTGACGATACCCTCCGCCAATTTCATCAAGGTTGTAGACGCTGCTAATCGGCCCGTCTTCAGCCATTCTGCCGACGGGACAACATCCACCTATGGGGAAATCCAGTGCTAATGCGGCATCTAGTGCCGCTCGGTCAGCGCCGGTTTGGCCGCCACTTATAATTTTGGAAAACATAAATTAGCCACGCCACGTGTCTTTAGTTGAGCGGCAAACGCGTTTGCCACGCGGTGTAAAAAAGTGCAAGCGAACGTTGTAAAACCTACTGCCCGAAGCCTATCCCCAAGCTCAGTGCTTGAAGACCATCGAGCTCAACACTAACGTCGTCTGAAAACACCGGGTGCCCTTGCACCACCATGTTCACTGCTGCCTGAGAACCGCGATAAGTAACGGTTACTGTCAGTTCTGCAGAGGTGTTAACCGGTGCAAACAGGCCATACTCAACGTTATCAACACTCACCGAAGACAGACCGCGATCATCCAATTGCTGCTGCACTTCTTGTTTTACGGCGACACCGTAATAGATATAGATGCCCACGTAGCCAATTGCCAGTAGTACGATCAGTGAAAAGAGCTTCCTCATTATTTCCCCTCAGTGCGACGAAATCCTTATGGTTGCCGCCTTCGGCCAGCAATCACGAGCGCTGATAATGCCTGCGGTAGTAAGTAGCTACAAGCACTGAAAAATGAACATTATTTACAAACAAGCGAGAGGGATTCTAATGGTGAGGTGTCAGGAGTGGGTGGCATGTTGTTCACTGCGAACATTGCCCGCAGCGACGCTTCCCCTTTAGCACTGAAAACGATAACGCGGGAGTCTTCCTCCCGTTTCGCCCAGCCAAGCGCCTGAATTCGCGCAAGCAGCGCCGCCCCGAGCGCGCCGGCAAGGTGATTTCTACGTTCGCTCCAATCCAGACACGCCCGACAAAATGATCGCTTCGAAGAAGCCAGCGCGTCTGCATCGATGCCATGTTTCAGAAACCACAGCCGTCCCTGTTTAGTCAGCTGTAGTCCGCCTGGAAGCTGCTGAAGGATATCTGTCTCGAGCATCTGCTCGTACACAAAAACCCCTAGCCCCCCTGCAAGGTGGTCGTAACAAACTCGCGCCTTACGCAGCGCGGGGTCGCGCGGGCCGATGGACAGATGCCTATCGTCGCCTCGGAAAGCGAGGCCCATCAGCGACTCCAAAAGTTCAGCAACATGTGGCCCCGCCAGCCTAAAATAGCGGTGGCGCCCCTGCTTTTCGACCGCAAGCAGTCCTTCCTCTCGCAGCTTGGCGAGGTGGAAGCTCATGGTTTGCTTAGTCACACCGGCCATATTTGCCAGTTCAGTTGCCGTTAGCGCGCGATCAGACATTAAGGCACAGAGCACTTCCGCCCGAGCGTTATCTCCGATCAGTGCGGCAACGCGCACAATGTTAGGGGCTTCATTCATGGTTCGATCTTAGTCGAACCATTTGGGTGCGGCAATTAGGTATCGTCTCCGTTGCCTTTCAACGGAGATAATCAGATGAGCATTACCTGCATCATTCGCTACGAGATCGACCCTTTCCAGCGCGACGCTTTCAAGCAATACGCGGAAAACTGGGGAAAAATCATCCCCTGGTGTGGCGGCCATCTTATTGGCTACTTCCTGCCTTTAGAGGGCACCAACAATATCGCCTGGGGCCTAATTGCCTTCGATAGCATAGCTTCCTATGAAGCCTATCGCGCTCGGCTGAGATCTGATGAAGGAGGGCACGCGAACTTCACAATGGCCCAAGAGCAACGATTCATCCTCAAAGAGGAGCGCAGTTTTGTAGAAGTAGTAGACGGCACCTTGGGCATTGAGGCTGTCGATGTAATGAACATATCAACGTAACGACGCTGTAAATATAAAGAGCCTGCGAATATAAAAAACTAATGAATATAAAGAACTTATGAATATAAGGAATTGGCCATGATCGCTGTGATATTCGAAGTGCTTCCACATACTGACCGTTATCAAGACTATTTGGATACTGCCAGCGCATTACGCCAAGATTTGGAAGCTATCGACGGTTTTCTATCGATTGAGCGCTTCGAGAGCCTGGCGCAGCCCGGCAAAGTTCTTTCGCTGTCTTATTGGCGAGATGAAGATGCCGTGAAGCAGTGGCGTTCGCTTGAATCTCACCGAGCAGCTCAGAAAGCTGGTCGACAGGATATCTTTGCCGACTACCGTCTGCGTGTCGCTTCCGTCATCCGAGACTACGGAATGAATGACCGGCGCGAGGCTCCTGAGGATTCGCGTCACGCGCACCACTCGTAGAACGGCTGTGGTCGGTGGTCTAGCGTATTTAAACAGCGAGTCTTAACGCTTACTCTTTTTTAGCCAGCAACAGTCCTACCCCTGCGCTGGCTAATAGAGTTGCGCAACTGCGGTTAAATAAGCGCCGCATAGTGGGGCGTGAAAACCACTGGCTCAAAAAACTACCTGCATAGGCGTAACCAGCAATCGCTACCCATTCCAATAGTAAAAACAGCACACCTAGCACCAAAAACTGCAGACCGACATTGCCGCTAGGTTCCACGAACTGCGGTAGGAAAGCGGTAAAAATCAGAATGGCTTTGGGGTTACCAGCAGCAAGCAAGAACTCTTGTCGCGCCAGCTCAAATAAGCTCATGTGTTGAGTTTCAGCACTATCACTTGCGGCAGTATCGGCGCCCCATAGCTGATATGCCAGCCATAACAAGTAGAGCCCACCAACCACCTTAATAACGAGGAAGATTTTTTCAGAAGTGTAAAGCAGTGTCGCCAAGCCAGTCGCTGCCAGCGTAATCATGCCGACGAATGCTATTAGCCGCCCAATACCCGCTAAACAAGCTGTCCGAACGCCATAGCGTTTAGCATTGGTTAATGAAAGCAGGTTATTAGGGCCAGGCGCCATATTAAGGGCGAAGCAGGTAGGGATAAAAAGCAGCAGTGTTGTCAGGTTCATAAAAGCCCGTTTCTATTAGCTCGCGTGAGCTTCCACTCATTATTTCACCATCGATCCAGCTAGATTAACCTTTAATTAGGATTTTGCTCAACGTTAAAAAGAGCAGGCGCTGCTGGCCTGCTCTCTTAACATATCGTTTTTTTACTCTTCTTGTATCAATCTGCTGGTATCAACAGACTTGTGGCTCGCTTGCTGTACGACATGCCCTGACGCTTTCTGCCAACTCACTGACTAAGCCGTGCACTCGCTCCACTGCTTCATCAGGCGTGCTGGCATGTTCGATGCAGTCAACAAGCGCGGAGCCAACCACCACCGCATCGCTAAAGCGTCCAATGGTAGCGGCTTGCTCAGCGGTGCGTATTCCAAAGCCAACGGCAATGGGTTGCTCGGTGTATTCGCGGAGCTGAGCGACCGACGCCTCTAACCGTTCTGGTGTTGGCGCACTACCGCCAGTAACCCCCGCCACCGATACGTAGTAGATAAACCCAGAGGTGTTGCTGAGTACTTTGGGCAACCGTTTAGCATCGGTGGTCGGGGTGGCTAAGCGGATAAAATCAATGCCGTGCTGGGCTGCTGGCTGGCAGAGCTCTTCATCATGTTCAGGGGGTAAGTCCACCACAATCAGGCCATCAACCCCAGCGCTGGCAGCATCAGAAAGAAAGCGCTCAACGCCATAGCAGTAAATCGGGTTGTAGTAGCCCATCAGTACGATAGGCGTGGTGCTATTCTGCTCGCGGAAACGGCGCACCATTTCCAACGTTTTAACTTGGGTTTGGCCGCCTTCAAGTGCACGCAGCGCGGCTTTTTGAATCGCGGGACCATCAGCCATGGGGTCACTGAACGGCATGCCGAGTTCAATGATATCCACCCCTGCTTCAGGTAACCCATGTAGCAGGCGGCGGGAAGTCTCCGCGTCTGGATCACCTGCGGTGAGGTAGCTAACCAGCGCTGGGCGGTTCTGCTGCTTGAGCGCGGCAAAGCAGTCTTTAAGACGAGTGGGGGTATTCATAACAGTCTCCTGGTTCGCACTCATTGGAATTTCTCACCTAGATGATGGGCGACGCTCATCATGTCTTTGTCGCCACGACCGCTAAGGTTGACCACCATTAAGTGCTCACGGGGAAGCCGGGGCGCACGCTTAGCCACTTCCGCCAAGGCGTGGGCAGTTTCCAGGGCAGGAATGATGCCTTCCTGACGGCAGCAGATCTGGAAGGCTTCCAGCGCTTCATCGTCAGTGGCGGAAACATACTCAACCCGCCCCTGCTCGTGGAGCCATGCGTGCTCTGGGCCGATACCGGGATAATCCAGCCCCGCTGATATTGAGTGGGCGTCGATAATCTGGCCATCTTCGTTTTGCAGCAGATAGGTGCGGTTACCATGCAGTACGCCAGGCGTTCCGCCGTTCAAGCTGGCGGCATGCAGGCCGCTTTTAACGCCTTTGCCGCCCGCTTCTACGCCAATCATCTGCACATCTGGGTCGTTTAAGAACGGATGGAACAGCCCCATAGCGTTTGATCCGCCACCAATACAGGCCACCAGCGAATCCGGCAAACGCCCCTGCTTTTCGAGCATTTGGCTGCGGGTTTCATGGCCAATCACCGCTTGGAAGTCGCGCACCATCGCAGGGTACGGGTGCGGCCCAGCCACGGTTCCAATAATGTAGAAGGTGTCGTCGACATTGGTCACCCAGTCGCGCAGCGCTTCGTTCATGGCATCTTTGAGTGTGCCGGTGCCGGAGGTGACGGGAATCACCTCAGCCCCCAGTAGTTTCATGCGGAACACGTTAGGCTGCTGGCGTTCGATGTCGGTTGCGCCCATATAGATGACACAAGGCAGGCCAAAACGCGCTGCTACCGTGGCGGTGGCCACTCCATGCATACCGGCGCCAGTTTCAGCAATAATGCGCTTTTTGCCCATCTGCTTGGCTAGCAGTACCTGGCCAATGCAGTTGTTAATCTTGTGCGCGCCGGTATGGTTTAGCTCTTCGCGCTTGAGGTAAATACTCGCCCCACCGAAGTGTTCGGTCAGTCTTTCAGCGAAATAAAGCGGGCTTGGCCGCCCGACGTAATCCCCTTGAAAGTAGGCTAACTGGCGCTGGAATTCGGGGTCATTTTTAGCAGCAGCGTACTCATCTTGCAGCTCTAAAATGAGCGGCATGAGTGTTTCAGCGACAAAGCGGCCGCCGAAGCTGCCAAACAGTCCGTTGGTATCGGGCAGGTTCACGAATTGGTTCATCACGACCTCTGAGTACAACGTGGAAATTGGGAATAGACTGAAGGTAGCGCAGGCAGACGGGGATAAAAATCGATAAGATGTCACTAATAGGTGAGTTTTAATCAACTATTAAAGCAGAACTATCATTATGGGATAAGCAATGCAGAACAGCATGCCGCCACTTAGCGCCCTGCGCGCCTTTGAAGCCACTGCCCGATTGGGTAGCGTGACCGCTGCCGCCGATGAGCTAAGCGTTACCCATGGCGCGGTTAGCCGCCAACTTAAAAGCCTGGATGAGCATTTTGGTGTAGCGCTATTTGCAAAAGCAGGGCGTGGGCTGGTGCTGACTCACCATGGTGAGCAACTGCAAAGCGGCGTAGGCGAGGCATTTAGCAAACTGCGCAATAGTTGCGCAGCACTCAAGCGTGATGTGGAAGAAGCGCCCTTTACCCTGGCCTGCCCTGGCAGCCTGCTAGCGCGCTGGCTAATTCCCCGCCTGGATCGCCTGAACCAAGAGCTGCCGCAACTGAAGCTAAAAGTCGTGGTAAGTGACAGCGAACTGCCCGGTCAACAGGTAGATACCAGCGCCACCCTGGCGTTTATTGAACCTCCCTGGCCCGCGGATGTGGAGGTTATCGAGCTACTTCCCGAGCAGATTTGCCCAGTAGCAAGCCCACTCCTAGCAGCACACATCGACCCAGCCAAGCCAGAATCGTTATTTGCCAACAAGCTGTTAGTGACCGCTTCACGTCCCCAGGCGTGGCCACAGTGGGCGAGCGCCAAAGGGCTGGCGCAACGTGCATTGGAGGACGCCCTTCAACAGGGCCAAGGGTTTGCCCATCTTTATTATCTGATTGAAGCAGCGGTGGCGGGCTTAGGCATAGCAATAGCACCCAAGCTACTGGTGGAAGACGATTTACGCAGCGGGCGGCTTGTGGCCCCTTGGGGAAGTATCGAAACGCCCGCCCGCCTCTGCCTATGGCTGCCGAAACAAACCAACAGCCGCCGCAGCGAGCCACTGGCAGAGTGGCTTAAGCAGGCACTCAACGAGTGATCCCCAACCTTACCGGGAGGCTCCGCCTCAGTTCGCGGGTGCCTCATTTGCTCGTCCCTCGCAAGATTCGTTACACCGCGCTACATAACCTAAACGATTGAATTTTCGTATTTTGTAGCGCGGTGTAAGCGTCAGCGCACCCGCAGGAGGCTACACAAATGCAGTCTGCTGAAAACTATCCCTGGCAATTACTGCGGCATGCCACGCTTTGAGCTGTGGGTACGCTTCCTTCCAGCGCACTTCTGGCAACCTGAAGGCCAAGTAATCTAGCGCAACAGCGCAAGCGATTTCACCAAGAGTAATCGACGACGCCAGCTGACTTTCGTAGAGTTCACTATCCAGTTGTTCCACTATTCGTTGCATAGCTCGCTGGCGCCTTCGCCCAAGCTCACTGTGATCAATCTCAGCGCCATAGTGCTTTCTGGCAATAACGGTCGTAAACGCAACATCCATAAGATTCTGACCAAGCCCGGCCAGATGCAGTACATTCGCTAACCGGGCTTGGGGAATCATAGGCGAACTAGCACTGACGCTATCAAGATAAACAGCAATCAACATTGACTCGCTAAGTGTCGTGCCTTCGTCAGTCACTAGCGCTGGAATTCGCCCAGCGGGATTAACCTCTAGCAGCGCTTTGTCATCTGCCCAAGGGTCGCACCAGCGCAATGTAACGTCATCCACCAGATCCTTCTCAAGTAAGATGATCCGCGCTAGGCGCACATAGGGTGACGTTGCGTTAAGAAAAAGCTGCATTATGGCCTCCGTTTCTTATTGGAGTGAGGAACAGTAGAAAGAGGAACAGTAGAGAGAGGGGCATGACGCTGCTGCTGGCCTCGGCTCAGCAGCACCAGTACAAAGCCGCCTACCAACACCAGGCTGCTAATCGCAAATAGCGGTGAATAAGTGCCCCAGGCTACATAGAGCGCTGACATCGCGTAGCCAGAAAACGCTTGAGCTGCAGCGAAAGCGGCAGTCGCTTGCCCCCAGAGCTTTTTGTGGGCGGTGGGGCCGACTAATTCAGCCAGTCGCCCAGAAGTCAGCGCAACAATACCTGGGATCATCGCGCCCACCACAAACGAGGAAACTGACTGACTAAGCAATGCTAGTGAAAATACTGGCAGGGACACAGCGGCAGCCTTGGCTAAAAAAGCGAGGGTTAAGCCATGGTGCCAGCCCACTTTTCGCGCCAACGTTCCTACTATCAGTGGCCCGCACACGGCGCCCAAGCCGAAAATGCCCCACTGTAGAGAAGCCGCTTGATGCCCTAAGGCATTTTCTCTGGCGAGATAATCCACCCAAAATACGGTATGCGGAACAAACCCGACGGCGTCCAGGGCATACGCACCTATCACCAGTAGCACAGCGGCATTTATTCCTGCATACCCTGTCTCACTTGTTCGCCTTTCCTGACTAACCACCGGCGGTGAGGACAGCCGAGTAACGCCCCAGTCACATACAAGAGCCGCAGCAATACAGAGCAGACCCAGCGTTCCCCAGGTAACCGTTAGGCTTAACTCCAGAAGCACTGGCACCACCGATGCTGAAAGCAGTGCACCAAAGCCAATGCCAGTGAATACCAGGGCACCGACACTAGTCCGCCTTTCCGGAGACGTGGTCGACAGAGCCAACGATGGGCCAACCACCATGAGAATGGCGCCAGCAATACCTGAGACTAATCGCCAAAAGAAAAACCAGCTAAAACTGCCTGCCCCCGCACAGAGGAAGAAGCTCAGTGCGATCGCTACGAAACTTGCCCCCATCACCGCGCGGACAGAAAAACGCTCACTCAGAGCGTGAGCAGACAACGCACCAATAAAGTAACCGAGAAGATTAGCAGCCCCTAGATAAGCTCCTTGGCTGGCACTGAACCACCCCTCTTGAATCAGTGCCGGTAATAGTGGTGTGTAGGCAAAACGGGCAATGCCTATTCCTGCCAAGGTGGCCATCACGCCGGTCATCAGAGCAGGCAAGTCTTTGCTATTGATCATGTCGTATCCTTACTAAATCGCTGTGCGGCAAGATTGGCAACAGGCGTATTTACCAGTAGCTTACGCACACCAACAATTCTTTAGAAACGATTTATAGTGATAGTCTCTATCTTTTTTTGAGATAGCTCTTAAGATAGTTTTTGAGATGGATTTGAGACGGTGGTCGCTTATGGGAGATGTGAATGCAGTTTAAATCATTGCGGCTGTTTATGGCGGTGGCAGAAACCGGCAGCTTTATGGCTGCCGCAAAGCAGCTGCATACGGTGCAATCTAACGTGACCACGCATATCAAAAAACTTGAGGAGGAATTAGGCGTGCAGCTGGTTCATCGTGCTGGTGGCGTGCGTCTTACCTCTGCGGGGCTAGCGTTATTGGATTATGCGGAACGGTTGCTGGCGGTACATGACGAAGCGTTAGCGCTATTTCAAAGCGCCGAGAACGCAGCTGGCCAACTACGCTTAGGATCGATGGAAACTACCATGGCGCTGCGCCTCCCCCCAATACTGGCGGCCTACCATGCTAACTTCCCAGAGGTTGATATGACGCTGGCGACTGGCCCCACCGCAAGCTTGATTGAGAAGCTCATGGACGGTCAGGCGGATGGCGTGTTTGTGGCCGGCGCTATCGATCATCATCGCTATCATTCGCTCAAAGTTTTCAGCGAACAGCTTGTGCTGGTAAGTTCAGCCCCCATGACGAGCGTGCCCAGCTCTGAAGAACTACTGACAGCAACGTTTCTCGCATTTCGCCAGGGATGTAGTTACCGGCAACGTATCGAATTACTGCTGGCATCTCAGGGAATAAATGCCGTGCGTGTTTTTGAGTTTGGCACGCTAGACGCCATGCTTGGCTGCGTAGCAGCCGGGATGGGGTACACCGTTCTGCCACGTATTATCATTGAAGCACACCGACACCGCTTCGGCATTCACGCGATGGAACTGCCCTCTGCCATTGCCAATATCGACACCTATTTTGTTACCTCAGAACCCACTACCTGGTCGCCCGCATTAGCCCGTTTTGTCGATACGTTACACCAGCAAGCCAGGCTATAGACTCTTCATCCCTTCTGAGCAATCAAGGATGCGTCTACACCGTTCGCCAAAGATTCTGTTTCGGCAATTTCGATCAGCCGGCGTACCGCCGACAGCCCTGAATCCCTGCGCCACACCAGCATCAGAGGCAAAGCCAGCTTTAGATCCTCTAAGCGATGGCTAACCACCCCTTCTGGTGCCCCTGCCATGGTCATGGCCGGTAAAATACTGCAGCCCATGCCAGCAGCCACCAAACACAACATAGTAGCGTTGTCAGTTCCCTCCTGTACCACATGAGGCGTGAACCCCGCTCGCTGAAAAGAGTGAATCAGCTTGTCGTGATAGACCGGGGTGGCGCTACGATCAAACCAGATAAAGTTCTCGTCATTGAGCTCGGCTAGGTATCGCGGCGGGTGTCGCGCTAGGCGTGAGGTGGCACTGGTAACCAATACTAGATGATCTTCATACAAGCAATGGCTACAGAGGCTGTCATCATCTTCCGGAGGGAAGAACAACATGCCAGCATCCAGCCTCCCACGGCGAATTGCATCTACCTGAGGCCCCGAAAGCAGCGACTCCACCTTCAGCGTGACCTCGGGATATTGCTCGCGGAAACGGTTGAGCAAACCGATTATCTGCGGCACCCATAAGTGCATCACCGTCACCCCCAGACGCAACTCACCAAATTGGCCGTCGGCGATGCGCCGTGCATTACGCTTGGCTTGTTCGAATTCGCCAAGCAAACGCCGAGTATCACGGTAGAACGATTCGCCTGCGGCGGTAAGTCGAACGCCATGCCGTGAACGAGTCAGCAACGTGGTACCGACTTCATCTTCAAGCAGCAGCAATTGACGCGACAGGGCTGGCTGAGCAAGCGGTACCCGTCGTGCTGCGGAGGAGATGGCCCCCTCCTCTACGACGGTCTGAAAATATTTTAAGCGTTTGAAGTCCATCTCATTCCCATTGAATGACACGCCGTGGCTCTTTCCATCCAATATAAGCATGGAAAGCTAATAAAAAAACTATTTTCTCTATACCACTGAAACAACCAAGATGAATTAGCCCATCCAACAACTATGTGAATCGACTATGACAGAATTCATCAACCCAAATTTCTTCGAGCGCCATCACGCCGAACTGACCCAGATGCGACACGAGTTACATCGTCACCCGGAGCTAGGGTTTCAGGAACATGCTACGGCTAAGCGCATCGCTGAAGAACTAGAACGTCTTGGTTTGACCTTTGAAACTGGCATCGGCAAAACCGGTATCGTTGCGACTGTCATCGGTGATCAACCCGACAATGGACGCCAGATTGGTCTACGCGCCGATATGGACGCCCTACCGATCCAAGAGCTTAGCGAGCACAACCACACATCTGAAGTACCCGGCCGAATGCATGCCTGCGGCCATGATGGTCACACGACCCTGCTGCTTGGCGTCGCCCGCTACCTGGCTGAACACCGCGACTTCGCTGGCACTATTCACCTGATCTTTCAGCCCGCAGAAGAAGGCTTAGGTGGTGGCCGAGCAATGGTCGAGGAGGGTTTATTCGAACGCTTTCCTATGCAGGCCATCTACGCTCTGCACAACTGGCCTTCTCTGCCTGCTGGCCAAGTGGCCGTCCGCTCAGGTGCAATCATGGCAGCCACCGATCGGCTCGATATCCGTGTACGCGGAAAAGGTGGCCATGGAGGCGTCAACCCTCATCTATCGACAGATCCTGTACGCATGGCGGGTGCTCTGATTCAAAATCTACACTCCGTGGTCGCACGTGATATTAACCCCCTCTCCCCCGCGGCTCTCAGCCTATGTGGATTGCAGGGGGGCGACATTGACGGCTTCGCCATTATTCCCGATGAAGTTCGCATCAGCGGTACAGCACGAAGCCTTGATGCCGACACTCAGGATCGTATTGAGCATGCTGTTCGCCGTGTTTGTGAAGGGGTGGCCATTGCCCATGGCGGCGACATTGAGGTCGACTACCAGCGCATATTCCCAGCGACGGTCAATACCGAGGCAGAAACCCGCCACGTGGAATCCTGTGTTGTGCAAACACTCGGCGAAGCAGCCCTAGTGCGTGACGTCGCCCCTAGCCTTGGCGGCGAAGATTTCTCCTTCATGCTGCAGCGTTGCCCAGGAGCCTACTTCTTCCTCGGTACAGCGAAGGATGAGTCCACCGCACCACTACACAACGCTCGTTACGACTTTAACGACGACATTATTCCCACTGGTTGCCAACTGCTGGTGGCAATCGGCCTCGGCGCACTAGCCGCCGCCTGAACGAGGCCTGCTCTACTACCGATAACACCACAATAATGAGGTATGCATATGAAATCCCGGCCCTCGCTTCCCCCTAGGGGATTGCTGATTTACTTCACTATCTGTGCGCTGGCAATGATCTGGCCTGGCGCATTAGTGGCCAACCGCATCGAACCAATGGTGATTGGCTTGCCCTTCTTCATGTTCTGGTACGTCGCTTGGGTCTTTGCCCTATTTGTGGGGCTAGTGATTGCCTATCGTCACGATGCCGCGCAGGAGGTGAACGATGAGTGATTCACTGCTGATCACTACCATCACCCTAGCCTATCTACTGATCGTTCTGGCGGTGGGCCTGCGCGCAAGGCATAACCAGAGCTCTTCTCTGGAAGGCTACGTCGCTGGTGGGCGCCACATGGGGCTACTGGTGCTGTTTTTCATTCTTGGAGCGGAGATATTCTCTGCTTTCGCCTTTCTTGGAGCCCCTGGCTGGGCCTACAGCAAGGGGGCGCCGGCACTCTATATCATCGCCTACCTGGCGCTCGCTGTGATTGTATGGTGGTTAATCGCTCCATATATTTCGCGGCTTGGCCGCCGCCATGGCTTCCTGACCCAGGCAGAGTTCCTCTCCGCCTGTTATCCAACTCGGGGTAATCTGCTGGGGTTGTTCATCGGTGTGGTCAGCGTACTGGCGATGATCCCCTACCTAACCATTCAGATCGCTGGTGCAGGGCTGCTCTTCGAGGCGGCAACCTCCGGCACCATTCCGTTCTGGCTCGGCAGCTTACTAGCCTGTGGCGTTGTGGCGGCCTATGTCTACGCGAGCGGCTTACAAGGCATCGGCTGGACCAACCTGCTTCAGGGCGTGATGATGGTGGGCGTCGCGTGGTTCCTAGGCTTAGCAACGGCTGACCAGTTCTTCGGCGGAGTCGGCGAGATGTTCCGCGAGCTGCAGCGCGAAGCGCCGGAATACCTAACCATGCCCGGTGCTGGCGGCATGGGCTGGGGCGCCTTCTCCACAGCAATCCTGGTTAGTGCCCTAGGTTGCGTAATGTGGCCGCACATTTTCATGAAGTTTTATAGTGCGCGCAGTGAGCGAACCCTCAAACAGGTGTTCGTGCTCTACCCACTTTATAGCTATCTGCTGGTGCCATTGCTGATTATCGGCTTCGCTGGAGTTTTACTACTGGAAGATAGCCCTCTCGACTCCGCCGATCGCGTGTTGTTGACGTTAGTGGTCGAGCTAGCTGACTTCCCAGCGTGGCTGATCGGTATAGCACTCTCCGGCGCGCTAGCCGCGGCAATGTCTACGGCTGCCAACTTGGCCCATACCTCCGCCACTATCCTGGTAAGAGACGTGGGTCAGCACCTGCCCGTGCTGCGTGGTATATCTGATGACAAGGCACTCAAACTGACTCGCTACGGTGTGGTGGTGATCTCCTTAGCGGCCTACCTGCTAGCCCTAGCCAATCCTGGTTCATTGGTTGGCCTGTTACTCGGCGCCTATGGCATCGTGGTGCAGTTGCTACCGATGCTGCTTGGTGCACTATTTTGGCGGCGAGCATCACGCACTGGCGCCTTTGCAGGTCTAGCAATAGGCGCTGCCCTAACGCTATTGTTCCAGTTTGGGGTCAGTACTCCATTCGGCTGGCATGCTGGCTTCTGTGGCCTAGTCGTCAATACCGTCGTATTCATCAGTGTGAGTCTCGTGACACACAGTTCATCATCGTACTCACCGGCCCAGGCTCTCAGTTCCAAAGGCTGACCGTTGGCTTTAACGCCCTCTCCTGGCTACGGAGAGGGCGTTAATGGCATCAATTAGAGTCATATCCCCCCGCTTCTCAGCCCATGCTCAAGCGGGCGTGGTTACTGGCGACCAGATCAACAAGAAAGTCCGCCACGGCACGGGTTCGGCGTGACTGTGTAAGATCTGTTTGGATGACGAGGTAAATAGGCTGGTCCACGCCAAGATCAGCAGCAATGCAGACCAATCCGGCCTCCTGAGCCAAAAAATGCGGCAATACCGCTATCCCTAGCCCAGCTTTAGCTGCCGCGATTTGGGTCGCCACAGAGGTAGTGGTTAACGCGGGTTCTCGCCCTTGTAGAACGCGCTCGACCCACTGTGCTGCAGGCAGGTGCGCTTGCGTCTCCCCCCAGGTGATAAAGGCATCCATGTCGTAGCCGCCAGCGTCAAGAGTCGTCTTACGCTGCGCCGCATAGGCTGAGCTAGCATAAAGCCCATAGCCTAAGGAACCCAAGCGGCGCAGGGTGACATTACCGCGTTCGGGTTTGACCATTCTGAGGGCTAGATCGGCATCACGACGGTGTAGATTGACAGTAGAGATATCCGTCACCAGCTCAAGCGTAATGCCAGGATACTGACGACGAAATTGCGCAAGCGCAGGTAGAATCAATGCCGTTGCCAAATTCTCTGCGGTAGCCAAACGCACTCTACCACTCAGTTGTGAGTGGCGGGACACATCGGTGGTAAACGCCACTGCAGCCGCTTCCAGCGCTTCAGCTTTCTCGACCAGCCCTGCCCCTTCCTCGGTCAGTTGGTAGCCCGACTGTTGGCGCACAAATAGCGGTAGCTTAAGCGCCTTTTCCAGCCGTTCAATACGCCGAGAGAGCGTCGCAATGCCCAAATGAAGCTCCGCTGCGGCACCACTCAGCGTACCGTGACGAGCCACAGCCAAAAAGGCGCGGGTGTCATCCCACACCCACCCACGGGGCATCTGTTTTTCAAAACCGGAAAATGGCTTATCGAACTCGTTCATTTTTTTCATTATAGGATAGTGCCACGCTGTCACTCCGCTACTCAAGAACGGTTTACGGAGAGACAGCATGCAACAACGTACACTTGACACCGACCTTTCTATTTCCGCTATTGGCCTGGGCTGCATGGGAATGAGCGAATTCTACGGCCCTCGGGATGACAGTGAATCGCTACGCGTATTGGCGCAAGCAGTGGAACTGGGCATCGACTTTTTTGATACGGCAGATATGTACGGACCGCACCATAACGAAGAGCTGATTGGCCGTTTTCTCGCTAAGCATAAGCCGCAAGTGCGTATCGCAACCAAGTTTGGCATTGTGCGTAACCCTGGTGAGTATCAACGACGCCTGGACAATAGCGCCGAGTATGCGCGCAAGGCCTGCGAGGCATCGCTGCGGCGATTAGGTATCGAGCAAATCGATCTCTACTACGTCCATCGCGTTACCCCGGATACGCCTATTGAAGAGACCATGGAAGGCCTCACCCAGCTAGTCAAAGAGGGAAAAATTGCCCATATCGGTCTGTGCGAGGTCAGCGCTGATACCTTGCGCCGCGCCCATGCAGTGCATCCGATTACTGCCGTCCAAACCGAGTATTCGCTTTGGACACGCGACGTAGAGCAAGCTGTGCTCCCAACCTGTAACGAGCTAGGCATCGGCTTTGTGCCCTACTCGCCATTAGGCCGGGGGTTCTTAACGGGAAGATTTCAGGACACTACGGATTTCGAAGAAGGTGATTTCCGTCCTAACTTGCCGCGCTTTTCAGATCAGGCCATGAGCACCAACCGCCGAATCGCCGACGTGATTGGAGAAGTGGCCGCCAACAAAGGTTGCACACCTGCACAGCTATCGCTCGCGTGGCTACTGTCTAAAGGACCCAACATCGTGCCGATCCCAGGTACTAAGCGGCTGCGCTACCTTGAAGAGAATGCAGCAGCAACGTCGATCACTCTTACCGCTGATGAGCAACGTCAGTTGGAAGCGGCTACCGCACGCGTTCCGGTGATCGGTGAGCGCTACACGCCGGAAGGCATGAAAGGGGTTAATGCTTAACCTGTTACGCCTTGAGTGCTGGCGCTACTACTGAATAATCTCATCAATCGAGCGCTTTCCATCCAACAGCAGATACTCCTGGTTAGTAATGGAAGTTTGCACCAATTACTAGCGTCGTCATCATTGCTCCTTTTGAATGGCTGCTAACCTTTAGCTGCAGGCGTTTTTGTGTAATTCAACCTTTACAGAGGAGCTATTTGTTGACGCTGTGTTGGCTTAGCATTTACCGATGAGGATAGACGACGAACGCCAGCTTGTTGCCGTCTGGATCTCGTACGTAGGCAGCGAAAAAGCCTTCACCATACTGGGGGCGGTAACCTGGCGGACCTTCATCGCTGCCCCCATTCTGCATCGCTAATTGATAGAGCGTATCGACTTCTTTAGGATCAGCAAATTGAAACGCTGTCATGGTGCCGTTGCCAGCGCTAGCGGGATGACCATTAAAGGGAAAACCAACAAAGAACCTTGGCACATTGACATCATCTGGGTCGCCGAAAGAAACGCAGGCATCGTCTTGCCAGCACACATCCAGCCCCATACTGTTAAACAACGGCGCATAAAAGCGAAGTGCACGTTCCAGGTTATGCGTTCCTACCATTGTATAAGCAATCATTGTGGCTACCTCTTATCGCCTATCTCCCTGTTTATCTGCTTATTTCATCTACTTATTTCATCTACTTCTGCCAGAAAACCTCCGATCGCAAGGCAATCAGTGGGAAGATTAACAGCCACTCCCACCCCTGCTCTGGCACCAGAAAGCCACTCTTTTAGCTTGCCTAGATAAAGGGCAATTGCTAAGTAAGCAATGAGTAGCATCCACTTAAGAATAGCTGATGCTGTGTTAGACCAAGCGTTTAATGGCAAGAGCATCTACCAAAGCAGGCTTTTCTTTAACAAACACAAACAAGTTACCTATTTGGTATTTTTACAAGGAGACCTGTAGGATAATTGAACAACTGTTCAACGAAGGAATTTCTATGCAACGTCATCCGCTGATTACTGCCGTGTCACTGGGTCTTTTTGCTGGTGCTGCTACGTCCACTGCACTCGCAGAGGCAACGCCACTAGAGCAGCAGCTAAAGGATCTGGAGTCGTTTCAGGTAATCGCTCATCGCGGTGCCAGCGGACATGCGCCGGAAAGTACCATGGCAGCCTATGAACTGGCCCATGAGTGGGGAGCTGATTACCTGGAACTGGACGTTCAGATCACCTCCGATGGTGAGTTAGTGGTATTCCATGATGATGCCATCGATCGCACCAGTGACGGCGAAGGCAATATTCATGATTACACGCTAGAAGAGCTAAAGGCGCTTGATACCGGCACCTGGTTTAACGACGCCAATGTCGATAAGGCAGACCCGGCCTTTGCAGGAGCGCAAATACTCACACTGGAAGAGCTATTTGAGCGCTTTGGTCACGATGCTCGTTACTACATTGAAACCAAATCCCCTCTCTTAAACCCTGGTTTAGAAGAAGCCTTGGTTGAGGCGCTTGAAGAGCATGACATGATTGCAAATGGTCGGGTGCTGGTGCAATCGTTTGAGCAGGGTAGTCTCCTCAAACTACGTGAGCTTAATCAGCATATCCCCCTCATCCAGTTGGTATGGTACTCGCCCAGCGAGGAAGATAATGATCGTTTAGTGGAGTGGACAGGTGTTACTCCAGCGCCAGCAGACATCACTGACGAAGACTTTCAGGCTATCAAAGAGTACGCGGTGGGTATCGGCACGAATGTGACGTATAACGGCGAAGACGTTATTGATGCTGATTTTATTCGCCAAGCTCAAGAGAATGGCCTTCCAGTTCATGTTTACACCATCAATGAAGTTGATGAGATGAAGCGTTTACAGGACTGGGGCGTCAACGGTTTGTTTACCGATTACGCTGATCGGCTTCTTGAACTCGCGGACTAACCCATCGTTGGCTCGTCATTGTACGCTCGGCTTTGGCCGAGCGTTTTAGTTGATCGGGGTGAATCCGAGCATCCCCTCTCAGCCTTGATAGCAATTAGCATCAGCTTAACTATCAAGAAGTAGATCTATTGAACGCGTGTATTTAGCGCTTCAAGCACTGCCCTCGTGTGTCATCGTCAATCAACCTTGCGAGCGGTATTTCCAGACGATACATACTTTCGTCGCAGGTCGTTTCGTTGATTGTGATGTAGGTAAGATCAACAAAATTGATGTAGGGTTTAAAAATTGTGCAGTTTCGACTTACCGCTGCCGAGCCGAGGTTCAAAAATTTATCTTCCATCACACAAAATATTTATACAAAAACAGTTTGCCTCTAGAGGCTGAAGAGGAGTAAGCGTCATCATTTCACACACATATAGCGTGCTAGCACGAATGGTATGCTGCATGGGCTTGGCGTTCAGCAGGCGATGGACAAGACTCGCGCTATGCCGTCTCTTTACTTGATACGTATCGCTTGCCAACAAATCACACGGGGCCTTATTGGGTTAGTGCTGGCTTTTCTTCTTGCCGAACAAACCCATGCACAATCCGTTGATCAAGACGCAACCATACTTCTAGTGGCGCACCCAGCGGTAGCCACGCAATGGCTAAACCGTGACACAACGCGGGCGATATTTGCCATGCGGCAACGTACATGGCCTGACGGCGAAGCCGTACAGGTGTTTGTGCTGCCAAACCGAGATCCTGTACATGCGCGTTTCACCAAAGAGCAGCTCGCCGTTTATCCACATCAGCTACAACTGGCATGGGATCGCATGGTGTTTTCTGGCATGGGGCAAGCGCCTAATCGCGTTGCTGATCAGCTCGAAATGCGCGAGAAGATTGCGAATACTCCTGGCGCGCTGGGATATCTTGAAAGGGAGTATCTGGATGAAAATGTCCAAGTTATTTCAATGGAATGAACATTTTTCCGTTATCCGCAGACCCACTATAGCCATACTCACAAGTTTGCTCGCACTACCTGTTTGCTCGTCTGCCTGGGCAAACGAAAGCGTGCTCGACACTCTGCAAGTACATGGTTTCCTGAGTCAGGCACTTATCATTACCGACGATAACGATTTCTTCGGTCGCAGCAGTGAGAATGCAGGAAGTTTGGAGTATACCGAAATAGGTGTTAACGCTTCTATTCGCCCTCACCGCAATGTGCTGGTGGCCGCTCAGGTGCTTAGCCGTCGCGCCGGTGGTGAAACTAGTGATGCCATCCCAACGCTAGATTATGGCGTGGTGGATTATCAGATGGTTTCCAACCAGCAACGTACGCTTGGTCTTCAGGTAGGTAGATTTAAAAATCCCTTCGGTATTTATAACCAAACGCGTGACGTCGCTTTCACGCGCCCCAGCATCTTGTTGCCGCAATCAATCTATTTTGATCGAACTCGATCGTTGGGAATGGCTGGCGATGGCGCCAGTATTTATCATGAAGAGCGAACCCAGTCAGGCGTTTTTCGCTTTCAAGCAGGCGTCGGTAAAACTCGTATAGAAGACGATGTCGATCAAGCGCTTGGGCTGAAGCGTTTTCCAGGATCGTTACAAGCGGGCTCTTCTGCGATTGGCCAAATTCGCTATGAAGACAACGGTGGACACTTCCTAATGGCACTCAGCACCGCGAGTGCTAACGCCAACTATGAAGACGCTCAACCGCCACTAAATAATGGCAGCTTCCAGTTTCAGCCTTGGGTATTTTCATTGCAATACAATGACGAACTGTGGAGCTTAACCTCTGAGTATGCGCTGAGAACAATTGAACTGGATGGCTTTAATCCCGCCATCGACCAAAAGAAAACCGGTGAAAGCTGGTATGTGCAATATACGCGTCGTATGGACAATGATTGGCAGTGGTTAATTCGCTTTGATCGTTTGGTAAACGACAGAAATGACCGTTCAGGTACTCGCTACGAACAAAGTGGCTTGGGCCCTGCCCATTCCCAATTTGCTGATGACATTACCTTTGGCGTTCAGTGGACCCCCAGACCCAACCTAATGTTGGCAGGTGAATATCATCATGTGGATGGTACTGGTTGGCTACCCTTACATAAAGATGCGGATGCGTCTGAAACAAGCCGACATTGGAATATGCTGCTCTTCCAGCTTTCACTGCGCTTTTAGCATTACCTGAACGGGATACGCAGATGACCACACGTTCGTCCTCTAAAGCGCGCTACCGGCTTAGCTTGACTTGGCGTGTTATCGCGCTGAGCAGTCTATTACTGCTAGCGCTTGTGGCACTCTTTATCTGGTTAGGCCAATACCATCTCACGCAACAGTTAGAAAGTAGTCGGATGGAAAGCCATGAGCGGCAGCAGCGTGAGATAAGCTTGGCGATGCAACGCTCATCGGATAACTTACGTCAGTTGGCGGGCTTAACCGCTGCGGCGCCGGAGCTTGGAAGCGCGCTACAAGAGAATAACCAGGATGAGCTAGCTGAGGTACTCAGAGCACAGTGGCCTTCTCTGCAATTAGAAGCGGGGATTGATGAAATCTTTGTTTTTAATACTCAAGGAACAAGAGTGGGTTACTCAGGTACCAACGACCCGCTCATTGATCTGCCCATTCAAGGCTGGATAGGTAGTGTACTGACCACAGAGTCACCCATTACCACATTACGTTGCGCCATGACATGCCAGCAGTTTGCTGCGGTTCCCGTTCTTATGGAAGGCGCTAGCATTGGAATGGTGGTGTTATCGCGCTCGCTTGCGGATGTTACGCGACAAGCTAAAGAAGTCTCCAATAGCGAAATAGCGCTGATGGTGACAGGGCGTATTACTGGCTCTCCTCCCCCCGAGGCGCTTCTACTGGAAGACTGGAACAGCCATATTCTAGCGCTTACAAACCGTGACCAGACACTCTCTTTACTTCAACGAGCATCTCAAGACGTCGTTCTGAATCAATTGGTTCACATGCCTTTTAGCCTTGAGTACATGAACCGGTATTTTGAATTAAGTGCCGTGTATATGGAGGAAGACGCCGACTGGCGCAGCACTGGGTATTTCCTGCTTATTTCCGATATCACTCCTCAGATCACCGCTATTCGTACAGCAACGAAGACACTACTTGTAGTGGGCTTAGTTGGCTGGTTAGCTGCCGAGCTATTACTGTTGATTATCCTATTGGGCCCAATGGCTCGACTACGGCGAGTCGCCGGCCTATTGCCTGCGCTGGCGAGTGGTGAGTTTCGTCGTGTAAGAGATAAACTACCATTGCCTCGGCGGCATTTTTCTAACGAAATTGATAGGCTGGAAGATTCAACCCGTGAGCTTTCCCACCAGCTAGAAGCACTGGAACAGAGTGTCCAAGAACATAGCGGACAGCTAGCCGAACGCGTTGATGAGCTAGCCAAAGAGCGTGATTTTGTTAATAGCCTACTCGACGCTGCACAGGTCTTTATTGTTGTTCAAAATAGTACAGGGCGTATCCAACTGATTAATGGCTACACGCTAGAAAGGTTAGGGCTAAAAGACGCAGATGTCATTGGGCGCCATTTCTCTGACATCTTTGATCAAAATGCTCACTTGGCATTGCCTAGTAACAATGCGGATGAAGCCAACAGCGAAAGTAATGCTAATGGCAGCACCGTGACTCATCCCAGTGCTTCCAACCAGGAAGAAAAGACATTTCAAACTCTGGATAGACGCTCTTTTACCGTCGTTTGGTACCACGCTTTTTTGGCGAACAGTAACAACCACGATGCCTCGAAGATATCCGTTGGGCTAGACATCACCGAACGTAAAGCTGCTGAGGCACGTTTAACGTGGCTTGCGGAACATGATCCATTAACGGAACTCTATAATCGTCGCTATTTCCAAGATGCTTTGAAGCGCACTATCGCTAATCAAGCCAAAGGCGCTGTTTTACTACTAGATCTAGATCAGTTTAAAGAGATCAATGAACTCAGTGGCCACCATGTAGGCGACCGTCTATTACGAGAAGTTGCTGATACGCTTTTTTTAAATCTCAGTCAGCGAAGCATTATTGCCCGCCTCGGTGGTGATGAATTTGCCCTGCTACTGGAAGATATTAGCAGCGAACAAGCGATCAACGTGGCGGAGTATATTTCTCAGCTGCTTGACGGTCTTGGCTTTACAGCTACTGGACGGAAGCACCATGTTTCCGCCAGCATTGGTATTGCGCTGTTCCCTGTTAATGGGCAGACACCGGCTGACCTGTTAGCTAGCGCCGATATGGCCATGTATAAAGCAAAAGAGAGTGGTAATCAGCATTGGTACCTTCTCAATCAGGCGGAAAATGCTAAAGATGAGCTTCAAGAACGCGTCTATTGGGTAGAACGGCTACACAAAGCACTAGAAAACGACGAATTTGAACTGTGGGCGCAGCCCATTGTGCGGCTGAAGGATCGCGATATTAAGCATTACGAAGTACTGCTACGTATGCGCAATGACGATGGAAGCTTAGTCTCTCCGGCACAGTTTATACCTATTGCAGAACAAAGCGGTTTAATTGTTCAAGTTGACCGCTGGGTGCTGCGCCATAGCTTAGCAGCACTGGCAACGCTACAAAAAGAGGGCTTGTCGTTAGCTGTAAATTTATCAGGCCAGTCTTTACATGATTTAGGTTTAAAACAGTTTCTGGCAGATCAATTAAAAACCAGTGGTGCTGATCCCCATCATCTCATTTTAGAGGTAACAGAGACCGCTGCTATCACAGATTTCTCAACAGCGCGCAACGTGCTGCAAACCGTGAGGGATTTAGGTTGCCGAACAGCACTCGATGACTTTGGGATTGGTTTTAGCAGCTTTCACTATCTTAGTCAGCTCCCTGTGGACTATATTAAAATCGATGGCTCTTTTATTCGCAGCTTACTTATCGATACGGATAGCCACACGCTTGTCAAAGCGATTGCCGATATAGCAAGAGGCTTCGGTAAGCAGACTATTGCTGAATTTGTAGATCAAGAAGCACTGATACCTGTTCTTCTTTCATATGGCATTCAGTATGGACAGGGCTATCATCTAGGGAAACCTGAAAAAATTCGACTTTGGTAAGTGCCGCACTCAGAAGGAAGCAACAGATGCTAGCAGGGAAATCCACCCAAGAGAGTGAGTTTGACGATAAAAGCAACCATAAGGGAATGATTGACAAATTTATCGACGAATATCATTTTTTTATTGCTAACACCGACGACCAAAAACGGCGTGCCTTTCGACTACGGCATGATGTTTTCTTAAAAGAGTTCAACTATGAGATGCATGAAGATGAGGCACGTTTGTACGAGTCCGATGAGTACGATAATTACTCGATTCATTGCCTTATAGAACACAAACGTAGTGGCATTCTTGCAGGGTGCGTACGATTAGTCATGCCCTTTTCCAGTAACACTAACCCTCCTGATCATTTGCCTGTTCAAAACCAAGGGAAGCAGTTACTAAACCATCCTACATTAACGCCGTTTAAGCTACCGACCCTTGAAACGTGTGAAGTATCACGGTTAGCCATTTCTAAAAATTTCAGAACGCGAAAATCCAGCACCCCAGAAGAAATAGCAGGTAAAGAAGTCGTTTTATTTTCACAAGATGAGGCAAAGACATTTTCACTCGTCGCCCTGGGTCTTTTTTTATGCACCTACTCTATCGTTGGTTTAACTAATCGACGACATGTTTTTGCAATGATGGAACCTCGTCTTCCCCGTTTATTGGCGATATCAGGTTTTCAGTTTACCAAAGTGAGTGAGCCGATTGTGTATCACGGTACTCGCCATGCTTACTACATCGACTATCATGTGGCGAAACAAGAGATGAGTGAGCGTCTGATCCCGTTATACGAATATATCGTAAAAACATTAAAGCCTCAGATCGCTCACACATTTATCTCTTAACGCATTTTTAAAATCCGGCTTGTTCAACGATTTAAGAAAGCGCCGTTTGCCGAAAATCATGAACTGAAATGCTGGCGAATTTTTCTAGAAAAAACACCAGTGTTTCAGGATACTGAAAGTAGCGTTCAAATGTCTCTTGCCCGTTTTTACCACGCCGCGTCACTTTGGCATGATATTGACTGCCTACCTTAGTAACGTTAACGCTATTTTCTTGTTCACCTTCGTAATGAACAGCAGATAAAGGCGAAGCGCTATCAAGCATTTTTGCAAGTTGCTTTGCAGCATCTGCCTCTACAGGCGTTGCCCATAGTGGCTGATCACGTTTTCCATAGTGAAACAGCACTATGACCAGCATTACGGAGAAGATACTGCTTGTTAGCATCCACGTAAGTGCAATGCTGGAAATGGGGAGGATGAAGATCACCAGCATCTGACCTACTGCCATGACTGCCAGCACCATGGCTAAGGGCTGCCACATACGGGGGTTCATAAACCCACGTTTGAGTACGTAGCCCCACAGCCCTATCACGGCGAGTACTCCCAACGCGAGGTGAGCCACAGCAAACGGAGTTCCCCCGCCTGAGAAAATGGCCATTAGCCCGATAAGTGGAAACAGGCTGTAAAAAGCTGCTAGCAGGTAATAAGCGCGCTGAAGATTCATCAATAGCTCCTTTTATTGTTATCGGCACTACTTTTGGCATGCAACCAGTATAGATGAACGCAATTATCGTGCAGCGCAAGAAACCTGCTCTTTTAAACGCCTTACCACATGGTGATGAGCTGCTTCACGCTCAGCTCGTTCGTTACTTCATTTCAAAACCACGCTTAACTAAAAAGTCACGCATGTGGGGACGCAGTTTTGAATCGAAGAGCGGCGTTAGATTATGCGACCAGTCAGTCGTTTTGTTACCCGTGCTGCGTGTTTGGTAGTAAGCCTGCATAGTGCTGTCAAACGCTTCGACTTGCTCAGTATCTTCACGGTAAGTATCTTCCTTGAGAATAGCCTCTACCGGTAGACGCGGCTTAACCTCAGGGTCATGGGCCGGATAGCCAAGGCACATACCAAACACCGGATAAACATGGTCAGGCAAATGCAAAAGTTCGCTGATCGCCTGAGGATTATTGCGAATACCACCGATATAACAAATGCCAAGCCCTTCAGACTCGGCGGCCACTGCAACGTTTTGTGCCACTAGAGCAGTATCAACAGTGGCGACCAATAGCTGTTCTGTCATACCTCGTTCAACGTTGGCACCTGTCCGCTCAGACGCCTCTGTCGGGCGCTTCATATCCGCACAAAACACTAAAAAAACCGCGCTACTTGCGACATAGCCTTGACCACCGGCGTATTCAGCGATTTTTTCGCGATTCGCTGAGTCAGTGACATTAATAATGGTGTAGGCCTGCACATGGCTTGATGTGGCAGCGGCCTGGCCCGCTTTGATGAGCTCTAACAGCAGCCCACGCGAAATCTTCTGATCGGTAAATTTGCGGATGGAGCGGTGGGATTGAAGCAGTTTGATAACATCATTCATTTCGTCTCGCCTCTTAATACTTGATATAACGGATATGACAACTAAAGTGCCCTGGTTCCATGCGTTTACTCCTGAATTCAGACTTAACGCATGCTATTGATCGCAAGCTATACTAAATGAAGCCATTGGGTCCCCCCTAAGATAAATAACGCCGCTAGGAAGCCGATAATGTCTAACATCCCTCTGACACCGCAAGGGCAGGAATGGAACGCCAGCCACTACGCGGAACACGCCAATTTTGTTCCCACGTTGGGAAGCGATGTAATGAAGCTTTTAGCGCCACAGCCCGGACAGCGCATCCTGGACCTTGGCTGTGGTGATGGCGCGCTCACCGAGCGTATTATGCAATTAGGTGCCGATGTACTGGGTGTCGATGCCTCTGCAGAGATGGTCGCCGCCGCCCAACAGCGCGGAGTCACCGCTAGGGTTGTCGATGGGCACCAGTTACCCTTTGACCAAGAATTTGATGCGGTCTTCAGCAACGCGGCGTTGCACTGGATGCTGGACCCGCAAACGGTATTGGCCGGCGTAAAACGCGCACTAAAACCCGGCGGACGTTTTGTTGCAGAGTTTGGGGGACATGGCAACGTGGCCGCTATTTGTACTGCGCTTATTGCCTCGCTGCAGTTTCGCGGTATTAGCTCACGTGGCCGTCACCCTTGGTACTTTCCCACCCCGGAAGAGTACACAAACCTACTTCAAACGGCGGGCTTTCATGTCGATTCAATTGAGCTAATCCCTCGCCCCACACCACTACCCACGGGTATTGCTGGCTGGCTCGAAACCTTTGCAAGCCCGTTTTTGCACGGATTAGATGAGGACCTGCAGGTAGCTATTATTGATAATACGATTAACCTACTCTCTCACAGTCTAAGTGATGGGCAAGGCAACTGGACTGCCGACTACGTCAGACTGCGGGTCTCTGCCCACGTGTGATAGCCTCGACGCCCAGTGGTTCTCACGCGGAAACCCCACCGTTAGTCAACGGTGGGGTTATTGATAACAACTCGCTACGCAGCAGTATCTTTCAGCGTTGCCATATCAATCACAAAGCGATAGCGCACGTCACCTTTCTCCATACGCTCAAAGCCCTCATTGATGTTGTTAATATCCAGCATCTCAATATCGCAAGTGATGTTCTGCTCTGCACAAAGCTTGAGCAGCTCTTCCGTTTCAGCGATACCACCAATCAGCGAACCAGCTACCACGCGACGCTTAAACACCAAATTGAATGCTTCAATAGCAGGCTCAATCGGTTCTAACAGGCCAACAATAATATGCGTACCGTCATATTTCAGAGAAGTAAGGTAGGGGTTTAGGTCGTGCTGAACAGGAACGGTATCCAACATGAAATCGAACGTTTCTGCAACAGCCTCCATTTGCGCCTGGTCACTGGATACCACTACGTGATCCGCACCATTGCGCTTTGCTTCTGCTACCTTGGCATCCGAGCGAGTAAAGACGGTGACTTCCGCACCCAGTGCTTTGGCCAATTTCACGCCCATATGACCGAGGCCGCCCATGCCTATCACGCCTACTTTGTGACCTTTACCAACGCCATGATGTTTAAGCGGTGAATACGTCGTAATTCCCGCACAGAGAATAGGTGCCGCGGAGGCTAAATCAATGCCCTCTGGCATTTGCAGCACAAAATGCTCACTCACCACGATGGCATCTGAATAGCCGCCTTGGGTTAGCGTGCCGTCTTGGCGGTCAGGGCTGCCGTAGGTCATCGTAAACCCTTCCAGGCAGTATTGTTCCACGCCATCTTTACAAGCAGAACATGTGCGGCAAGAGTCGACCATGCAACCTACGCCGACTAAATCACCCGCCTTAAAACGTGTCACGTCACCACCAACAGCGGTTACACGGCCGACAATCTCATGGCCAGGTACCACAGGGTATTGACTCATGCCCCAGTCATCTCGGGCAAAGTGTAGGTCACTGTGACAAACACCACAGTAAAGAATTTCAATGGCAACATCATCTGGACGGGGCTCACGTCGATCAAAGGTGAATGGCGCGAGTGGTTTATCAGCAGAAAAGGCAGCATAAGATTTTGCTTGGCTCATGGAAACTCCTTAACAAGTATTCTGCAAAACGAGAAAGTGTTCCCATTATTCGCTGCTAAGCACCAGATAGCGATGAACGAAGCTACGTATTTTTTGCTCATTCCTCCATCAGAACGCAACAAAATAACAAAAAACCTCAAAAAAACATCATAATTGTCGTTTAGCTCTAATATGCACTCAGATTAGGAGTTTCTATGGTGGCCAACACCGAACTCGTCGGCAACGCACTCGCTGATTTGATCTCACCGCTAGTAACGGGGGATGGGCTAAGCGTGTCCCGGTTGCCCAGAGTGGGGCTACTTTGCCTTGGGCGGCGTCAAGAACGAACCCCGTTGATGTACGAACCTAGTCTTATCATCATCGCCCAAGGCCGCAAAATAGGCTATTTAGGCGATCGTGAGATTCATTACAATCCTGGCCACTATCTTGTACAAACCCTGCCGCTACCCTTTGAGTGTGAAACTCACGGCTCGCCGGAGGCACCTTTGCTAGGTATATCGGTGAAGCTAGACCCAGCGTTACTGAGTGAGATGGTCACCGCTATGGGCGATATGAGCCATTCACACCTGGCTCCTAAGCCGATGGCGTCAGTGGCGATGAATGACGGCATGCAAGCCGCGGTGTTGCGCTTGGCAAATGCATTACACGACGAAGTCGAGTGCATTGCCATGGGCGAAGCTAGGATACGAGAGGTGGTGTTTGAAGCGTTAAAAGGCGAGCAAGGCCGCGCCTTACGCGCACTGGTTAAAGGCCACGGTCACTATTCACGTATTGTGCAGGTACTATCGCAGTTGCATGCCCATTTTGCTGAGGACTTTACTGTCGACCAGTTAGCCCAGCAGGCCAATATGAGCATATCGACGTTTCACCAGCACTTTAAGCAGATTACACGTTCGTCACCCGCACAGTATTTAAAAAGACTGCGCCTACTTAAGGCGCAGCAACTGTTGTTGCAAGATAGCCACAATGTGAACCAAGCGGCACAAGCGGTCGGTTATCGCAGCGTGCCTCAATTTAGCAGAGACTATAAGCGCTACTTTGGCGCATCACCGCTGCAGCATAGGCGCCAGGAACAGGCCCTACGTGCTTAACCATACCCACTACCTCCTCCACCTCGCTTGGATATTTTTCAGGACAGGTTTACTTGGCAAAAATTTGGCCCTGATCTTTAAACGCTTTAAATTCCAAGGCATTACCACAGGGGTCGAGTAAGAACATAGTGGCTTGCTCCCCTACTTCGCCTTTAAAGCGAACGTATGGCTCAATCACGAAATCGGTATTCCGCGCTTTTAAGCGCTCGGCTAAGGCTTCCCACTCATCCCATTCTAAAATCACGCCAAAGTGCGGCACCGGTACATTATGGCCATCGACCGGGTTAGTGTGCGCACTCTGCTGGCCGGGTGTTTTCGGATGTTCGTGAATCACCAACTGATGACCGAAAAAGTTAAAGTCGACCCAGTGATCGCTAGAGCGCCCTTCTTCCAGGCCAAAAACGTCGTTATAGAATGCTCTGGCTAGGGCGACATCGTAAACAGGGATGGCGAGATGAAAAGGGGAAAGACTCATGGTTATCTCCTGTTGCAGCGCTTTCGTTCGTTGCGTTATTTGCAATGGTCAGCCGCATTACACGGCCACTGTGTAGCCATCCTAGATCGCGCTATGTGAAAATAAAATCAATTGTTTTTTGACCCATTCACAAATATTTTTTATGAGTTTTCTTATGACAGTTCTTATGACAGAAACAACGAATGATACGAGAACTTAAAACGCTAGTAGCCGTGGCACAGCACGGTACTTTTGCGGCGGCAGGCCTCCAGGTTGGCCTCACCCAAGCCGCGGTAAGTGCTCAAATGAAGCGTCTGGAAGAGGCCCTGGGCATTGCGCTATTTGAACGCAGCGGTCGAACTGCGGTGCTTACCCAGCGGGGCGAAGAGACGTTACTTCAGGCCCAAACACTACTAGGGTTATATGCCACGCTAGGCGCTTCACCGTCAGGCCAAGGGCTTGGCAGCCGTGTCATTATTGGTGCTATTGCCTCTATTCAGCGTACTGTATTGCCAGACATTGTAGCGCGCTTTCATCAGCAATTTTCTGGGTGTCGCACCCGTATCGTGCCAGGTCTTTCCATGGACTTAATGAACCAGGTAGATGCGGGCGAGCTGGATATGGCTGTTATTATTCGGCCGCCTTTTTCACTGCATAGCGATCTACGCTGGACGCCCATTGCCCACGAGCCGTTTCGCTTGCTTGTCCCGCAGGAGTTACCTGGTGATTGCTGGCGGGAGCTGCTAACCCACTCCCCTTTTGTTCGCTACGACCGCGCTTCTTTCGGTGGACGCCAAGTAGACCGCTTTTTAAGGGACAACCACTGCCAAGTTCGCGACCTGTGTGAGCTGGACGAGCTTGAAGCCATTGTGAAGCTGGTGGGTAACGCCGTGGGCGTTGCTTTAGTACCGCAGCCAATAGCGCTAAAACGCTGGCCCCAAACAGTTCGAGCCATCTCGTTAGAAGAGCATACGTTTCATCGAGATATTGGGTTAGTGCATCGCGCTGTTGGCCATCTAAGCGAACCTGCCCGTGCGTTTGCCCAGCTTCTAGCTGAATCATCACAGCAACTCTAAACTGCCAACGTGCAGCTGCCATTGATAAGGAGATATAGCCCATGAACCCCGAAGACCTTGAGAAGCTGGTAACGCGTACCATGCCCTTTGGCAAATACGAAGGCTGGCTTATTGCCGATTTGCCTGGTCCCTATTTGAACTGGTTTGCTCGGGAAGGGTTTCCAAAAGGAGAAATTGGTCAACTCCTGCATTTAATGCATGAAATTGACCACAATGGTTTGAGCGACTTGCTCAACCCGCTGCGCAAAAACTGAATTTTCTCAAAACTGATTTCTCCTCAAAACTGATTTCTTTTCAAAACTAAGAACGACACCATTCGTTAATGGCTTGCTCACGTTCGGCATAGTAAAACGCTTCTTGCTGGGATGGCGCTGCAGGAAAACGTCCTAATTCCACGGCAAGCCCAAAAAAGCCTGCCGCTGGAAGCCCTTTGCCACTCCGGCTAATCACAAGCGTTGCAATAAAAGGCTTTCCTGCGGCGGCGTCTTCTTTCATTAGCTGTTCAAGTGCCTGTGCGATACGTTGAATAGTCTTAGGTGGCGAAAGGCCTAGCGCATTCGCCGCTTGCTGATAGGTTATCGGTAAAGCACTGCTCGGGGTCGTCGCCAGTAACTCTCGCAAGGGTGGTGCTAATGCAGTCGCTAATGTCATGCTTGCTCTAATCTCTCAAATTGTAAAAGGCTCAAGTTGTAAAAACTCATGTCGTAAAAACTGACGTCCATTTGCGTTACAGCGAATACTTGCGTTACTGCTAACAGCAGCATAGTAGGGTGTCTTAGACAACTCGTCTAACGAAGACAGATGGTCTAGCGCAACCTATGCTAAGTAAGTCAACATCGTATTCAAAATGAGGGAAGATCTATGGCAAAGGAGCGCTCAGCACGTTCGCGTAGAGGAGGAGTTTGGCCAACGCTGCTGGCCTGGCTCAGTGTCATTGCACTGATAGCATCAGCCCTGCTAATGGCTGGAGCAGGGCCAGCCTATCGCTGGGAGTTGATTAGCCTGGGCGACGCCTTCAGCCTGATGCGCAATGGTGTCTATGCAGCAACCGCAGCCGTGGCAATCAGCATCTTGCTACTGCTCATCAGCGCCTTTACCCGCCGCATGGGCGCTGGCGTAGCGGCTATCTTCGTCATTGTTGCAACCGCTGCCTTATTATATTTGCCTTGGCAACAATGGCAGCGTGCACAGCAGGCACCGGCCATTCATGACATAACCACCGACACCCAAAACCCACCGGACTTTGTCGCGTTAAGAGACGCCCGAGAGGCGGCGCCTAATGCAGTTGATTACCCTGGAGAAGCCACCGCGCGTCAGCAACAAATGGCTTATCCTAATGTGCAGCCTTTACAAGTAACTGCGCCTAAAGCGACCGTTCTAGCAGCAGCTCAGGCAGAAGTAGAAGCGTCCGGCTGGCAGATCGCCGCGATAACAGAGAGTACTATCGAAGCGACCGCCACAACCCGCTGGTTTGGCTTTGAAGATGACGTCATCATTCGTCTTACTGAGCAACAAAACGACGTGCAGGTGGACATGCGCTCAGCCTCCCGGCTGGGAACCAGCGATGTCGGCACCAACGCACTGCGTATCGAAACCTTCCTGGATAATCTGGGTAAGCGACTAGAATAACGGTCTTATCTGATGCGGCTTGCAGCTATTGACCGCTTTAACGATAGAGAGCCAGTTTCAGTGCACTTCTTTCAACACATTTCTTTCAGTGCATTTGGTTAGTACGCGCGGCAGCTTCTCTGCTCAGAATTTGCTGCGCATCTAGCGAGCCAATCGCCACCTCTACATTTTTCGGAATATCACCGCTAAGCTGAAGCGCCTGGTAACGTAGCGCGCAGACACGCAAAAATGAGGTGAAATTGCCAAGATCGTGGCCAGCATCAATCGACTCATGATAAAGCCGCGTAATCAGTTGAGCCGTGTTCATCCCATCCCGTTGAGCCATCTCTTCCAGAAGGTGCCAGAAGTAGTTTTCCATGCGAACACTAGTCACCATGCCATCAATGCGCAGCGAGTGTGTGGCGCTGCGCCATAGCTCGGGGTCGGCATCAATAAACAGCTTGCACATCGTTATGCTCTCTCTGCTATCAAGCTCTACTATTAAGCTACTAGGCAAGATCTGCTATCGAGTAAATTCTGCTTTTTAGCATAGCGGCTAACAGACAACGCGCCCAACCGTATTGAGTTCGATACCGCTGGGCGCGAAAGGGGTAGCCTATCAGTACTACTTATCCAATAGCGCCATAAACTGGGCAAGCCATGCAGGGTGTGCGGGCCATGCGGGTGCAGTGACCAAGTTGCCATCCGTCACTGCATCGGTGACCTCCAAGTTTGCAAAGTGGCCACCGGCAAGTTCCACTTCTGGCTGGCAAGCCGGATAAGCGGAACACTGCTTGCCTTCTAACACTTTAGCGGCAGCCAGTAACTGGGCGCCATGACAGATAGCAGCGACCGGTTTCTGGGTTTCAAAGAAGTGTTTCACCATCGCCAGTACGTCTTGATTTAAACGCAGGTATTCCGGTGCACGGCCACCAGGAACCACCAAGGCGTCGTAGTCAGCGGGATTAACTTTGGCAAAATCAGCGTTCAGAGCAAAACGATGGCCGGGCTTTTCAGTGTACGTTTGGTCACCTTCAAAATCATGAATTGCCGTTGCCACGGTATCACCGGCTACTTTATCGGGACACACCGCGTCGACTTGATGGCCAACCGCCATTAGCGACTGGAAAGGCACCATCGTTTCGTAATCTTCAGTGAAATCACCGGTAATCATTAGAATTCGTTTGTTGCTCATCTTACTTCTCCTTGTCGTTATTGGTCGAGGCACAGAGCACACGAATGGTGTGTTAGATGAGAGTAGCAAGCGCGGCTACGCAGCGGGTAGTAAGCCACTACTACATCCACTCACGACACAGGCTTATTGCATCGGTTAGCTAGATTACGCAGGCCGCTCAAGCACAAAGCGGTCACTGATGCGTACATAATCACTGCCTGCCAAGCGCCCTACTGGCTTTAGCACGTCCATATTGATGTGCCGACCATCCCATATCGCGTCATCAATATGAATAGCGACAATCTCAGCAAGCACTAGCGTTCCCGCTAATGGCTGATCGCCGAAACGAATTAAGTCGCGCAGCTTGCAGCCAAATGCGACCGGGGCATCTGCAATACGTGGCACGCTGATTCCCGGCATTTCAGCCTTCTCTAGCCCCGCTAATAAGAACTCATCTTGTTCGGGAGGAACACTCGCGCTGGTCGTGTTGAGCGCTTCTATCAACGTTTCATTGCCTATATGCACGACGCACTCAGCTAGTTCGGTTAAATTGCGCAGCGTGTCTTTGGGCAGCCCACTGCCGTCGAGCAGCGGTGAAAAAGCCAGGATGGGGGGATTAACGCTGGCTACGTTAAAAAAGGAGAATGGTGCGAGGTTTGTGTTGCCGTTCTTATCTTGAGTTGACACCCATGCAATTGGCCTTGGACAGACACTGCCTGACAGCAAACGGTAGATAACACCAGCACTCAAAGGTTGTTCATCTAGTAAGTAATTCATGGGTATTCCTATGGGAGTGTTTATAAATACATGCCAACGCGACGCGCCTTAATCCTTCTCAAATCGGCTCCTCGGCGCTAAGTATGCTAGCCTTACGAGCCACACGCGACATAAAGGAACTGAATGCTCACTATCTCAAATAACGTGACGATAGCGGACTGGGAAATCGATATTAGTCAGATCAGAGCGCAAGGCTCGGGTGGCCAAAACGTCAATAAAGTCGCCTCTGCGGTGCATTTACGTTTCGATATTCAAAGCTCTACACTACCGCCGATTTATAAAGAGCGTTTAATGGCGCTGTCTGATCAGCGTATTAGTAAAGAGGGCGTGGTGATTATCAAAGCGCAAAGCTATCGCACCCTGGAATTGAACAAAGAGGACGCTCTTGCACGCTTAAAAGCACTGATTCAAAGTGCTGGCAAACAGCAGAAAACGCGGCGGCCAACTAAGCCCACCAAAGGCTCACAGCGACGCCGTGTGGACCACAAAACTCGTAAAGGCAAAACGAAGTCACTGCGTGGTAAAGTGCCACTCTCATAAGACGTGAACTGAATTTATGCTATGCACTGACCATAAGAAGTGAACAGAGTAAGTAATTCTCGCCTAGCGCCGTTTTCTCACCACTGCATTGAGCTTAGCCATCATGTCCAGCGACTCATCCACTACACTCTGCGCTGCTCGTCCGCTGTCGCCCTGCATTCAGGTATGCAACATTGATCCAGCCTCTTCATTGTGCCAAGGCTGCGGCCGGACGCTAGATGAAATTGCCTGCTGGGGAAGTATGACCGAGGCCGAGAAGACCCCGGTATGGGAGCGACTTGAGCAAACAGGCTATGTCGACGCATTACGCAGAGAAGAGCGCTAGCCCTCTGCTGTATGCCGGTCACTCAGAATGTGATGCAGTTCGCCACACGCCACCATTGGATCATCGCAGTTAATCACGATTTTTGATTCTGCCAATACATAGCTACGGCCAGTCGTGGTGTTCTCCACCACTTGATAAGCGCCTTCTTGATGCGTGCCGGTGAAGGTACCAATAAACCCCGTTTCACGTAGTGATACGGTTTCTAACTTATCACCGATTGTCAGCCGACCTTCATAATTCATCAGCGCCAACCGCGCTGAGGTGCCCGTGCCAGTGGTGCTACGACAAATAACACCAGGATGTACATACGTTGTTGAACGCGAGCGAATATAGCCTTCAGCTACTTTCTCTTCCGGCCCCATAAAATGTAAAAACGGCAATGGCCCTACATCTCCCAGGGTGTAGTGGGAAAAGCCGCGCTGCGCTTGGATCGCCTCAACAATTTTATAAGCACAAGCGGCAAGCGCCTGCTCCTCACTGCGTACTAGCTTGAAGCCTAACTCTTCAGCATCTACCAAGGCATAAAAGCCACCGCTGTAAGCGACTGAGTAAGTAATTGCTCCAAGTTCCGGAACTTGAATCGTGTCGCGATAGGTGTCGATATAGCTTGGCAGGCCTTCACAGGTAACATACTCTACTACCCCATTGCTCACCTTTGCTTCAATTTGCACCAAGCCTGCGGGTGCCTCCAGTTTAAAGCGTTGAATCCCCTCTTTCTTGGGGACAAGACCGCTTTCCAACACAGCAGTGGCTGTACACAGCGTGTTAGAACCCGAATAAATCGGGTAGCCCATGACTTCCATAATGATATAGCCCGCGACGGCGTCTGGATGCGAGGAAGGCACCAACAGATCTACCGACATCTCCGGAATACCATACGGCTCTTCTAGCAGCAGCCGCCGCAAGCCATCGGCATCATCACGCAGAAATTCCATTTGTTGGCGTACCGTGGCACCAGGAAGTACGTCGATACCCCCCGTCACAATTCGGCTAACATCACCACCGGCATGAGTATCCATCAGTTGAATCGTATGCAGATTCTTCATTAACATTGCTCCTAGGCGGTGGTGAGGGAAAACGGTGCACCATGGGTTTCCCACTGCGCATCAGGAACAATAACTATTTTTCCCAAGTAGTTACTGCCACGGTTTACAAAGTAGCGCTCAGCGTTATGTAGATCTGATAGTTTAAAGGCCGCATGCAGTACTGGTTTTAGCGCCGCACTACGAATCCACTCGATCAGTTGTTCAGCCTCTTCGCGAGTGCCATGGGAAACACCAAAAATCTGCACTTGGTACAAGTAGACGCGAGTCCACATAATCTCGCTGATATTGCCACCACTTGCACCTGCAATGGAAAGCCGCGGATAACTGCTACGGCCTTGCATATCAACAATCATGGTATCGATAAACAGATCGGTCATCTGGCCACCGACCAAGTCCATCACTGCATCAATCGGCTTACCATCGGTGGTCGCCAATACACGCTCAACAAATGTCGATAAATCACCCCGATCGATGACTACTTCTGCACCCAACGCCAGAAGCGCATCGGCTTTATCCGGCTGGCTGACAGCGTAAGGAATAGCGCCCACGATCCGACAAAGCTGAATTAACGCCGTTCCAACACCGCCACTGGCGCCTGTCACTAGCACACGTTCACCCGCGCTAATGTTGGCAGACGTCATCATGTGATAAGCCGTCTGATACGAGCACATCCCCATCGCAGCAAGCTCTGCATCGTGCAGTTCAGGGTTGGGAACATGATGAAACTGATCGGCTGGTACTACGACAAAGTCAGCATAGCCACCATCAGCCCCGTGGCCATAATAATCTGGCGTCAGATTGATATCGCGACGCTTATCAGCATAAATATTAAAATCGAGCAGGCCTCGTTCTCCAATACGAGCAGCATCCACGCCCTCGCCTACTGCCACCACGCGTCCAGCAATATCAGCCCCTTGAATACGAGGAAACGTCAGTGTGGGCGAGCCTCCCATCGCAAACGATGTGACCTCCTCTTTCCCTTTCGTAGGGTAAAGTCCTTCACGCGCTTTTCGGTCAGTATTATTTTTGGCCGTTGCCGTTACCTGAACCAGCACTTGCCCCGCCCCTGGTTTAGGGGTAATAACATCCTGCCGATACTGCAATTTATCTACATCACCATGGCCTGTTAACAACATGGCAGACATCGTTTTCGGTACTTGAGGTACAGCTTCGGCCATAAATTTCTCCCCTGTGAAACGTTGGATGAACCTAGCTGACAATAACAAACTTTTGCTATTACTAAAGAGTTAAAAACAAAAACGGCGTCAACGAATATAAGCCATTGACGCCGTTAATGTTTATTAATAATTTCTAGCTAAAAACAGGCACGCCAATAACTAATGTATGCAGATAAAGTGCGAATAAAACATACGCTATCAAGCCAATAACGACGGTGGCTATTGTTGCGGGAGCCGAGGTTGGCACTGGGTTAACGGGCTGCAGGCGATCACGCTTTTTGGCTGCCTTAAAGGCCAGAATAGCCCACACCAAAAATGCTGCGAAAAAGATGATATCGCCAAGTCGTCCATTAGCCAATAAGTGTGAAAATGCCCAAATTTTTACGGCCAACATCATCGGATGACCAAGCTTCGCTTTGATAGCATTACGCGGCACATAGGCTGCCACCAGCATAATAAAGGCAGGCACCATCAGTAGTGCTACCGCATGGCGTAAGCCCATGGGGGGAAACCAAACGTAGATAGGGTCTAGGCGCATTTGGCCAAAACCGTAAATAGCAATTGCCAGTCCAATCACTGACACTACGGAGTACGCTATCTTCCAGGTGTTTTCGCCGTGTTTAACAATCTGTCGCTGACGCCAGTCTTCAGCAAAGATACTCACAGAATGGCTGCCAAGAAAAATCAGCAGGCCAATAATCATGATCGTCATAAAAGTGGCTCTCAGGTTATTTGCAGGTCATTGGTCGACTGCGAGGATGCCACACTAGCGCTCAAATCACATGGCGAACTATCAACTTTTCGCCGATGGCGACCATCTGACCCAGTTTAAAACCAGCTCGGTTTAAAACCAGTTTTTGCGTTTAAATAGCCAGATTAAACTACCACCGATACCCAGCATGGCTCCCCAAACAAAAAAGTATCCATACTGATAGCGCAGCTCTGGCATATACTCAAAGTTCATGCCGTAAATACCGGCAATAAACGTCAGCGGCACAAATATGGCAGTAATCACCGTTAATACCCGCATGGTGATATTTAGCTGGTGAGAGGAAATCGAGATGTAACCATCAATGAGATCACCGCAAATGTCGTAATACATTTGTGTCAGTGTATATAGGCGCTCAAAGCGCTCCTCTACATCCGTGATGGCATGCAGCGTTTCACTTTCTCCGCGAGGCAGATGGGCATAGTCATAGGCAGTAAGCTCTTGGGTAATGCCTTTGTGGTAGCTAAAAACACGGCGCATCTTTACTAATCGTGAACGATAGGCGGTGATTTTCCGCATCAGCACATCGTTACCATCTTCCAAAAGCTCATCTTCTATATCGCTTAGCTCGCTCTCAAACTCCAGTAAGCTATCGATATAGAAGCCTGCCGAAGTGTACATAATTTTCAGTGCGACACGCTCGGGAGATAGCGCCAGCAGCGTTTTCCCGTGCTCATTAAAGAGTCGTTCAATACTAAGCGCCTCACCGGCGTGCAGCGTGATTAGAAAACGCTCGCCAATAAAGAGGCACACCTGCTGAGGCACAAAGTTTAGCTGAGCATCAAACGACGAAATACCTCGGTAAATAATCAGGGTATGGTGTTCAAACTCTTCAATTTTCGGCGGATGGCGCTCTTTGTGGGCATCTTGAATTGCCATTGGATGACAATCAAAACGCTCCAATAGCTGGCGTTCACGCTCCTCAGGCTCACCTTTCATGTCTATCCATAGGTGGCTGCCAGGCATCGCTTGCCAGTCATCGATTAGGCGTTCATCGCCTTCGCGCACATCGCCTTCTGACGTCGTTAGTAGGCTGCGAATCATGATCGTCCCTGTTAAGTTGGCTCACGGCTTAACGTTACGGCCTAACGCTTCGTCGATTAGGCAGATATGCCATTGTAACGCTGACGACAATAGACGCCAGCAACGCCCCTAGAAAAGGCCCCAACGTTGGGATACTGCCTGGAAAGGTAGCCGCCATGATGCCAGCTGCGATGCTTCCCTGGCTTAGCCATCCCGGCAGTATTGCCCCTACTAACCCAGCGATACCGCCACCAATCGCCGCAACTGGCGTCATACGTTGCCACAGGCCAAGCAGCACAGGCACCACGATGGCAGCGCAAAGCAAGTCGGCTATCAAGAAGAGCCGTAGAACTGACAATCCTTGCAGGGCAATAAATACCACCGGCACCATCATTGCGACCGTTATCCAACGTGCGGTCGTTAAAGATGTTGCATGTCGTTCACCGCCACGCCCTACTATCACCGACGCTATACCGTTTTGCAGCGTATCAACACTTGAGGTCACTAGCGTGACTGCCAACACCAATGCAGGTAACGCCACCCAGGCAGGCGCATCTGTTAACAGCGCAAAGAAAGGAATAGGTGGTTCTCCCAAAGCAACACCGCTCATGGCGGCCATGATGCCGACACCGCCGATCACCATCACAACCAGTACGGTCAGACCGCCGCCTAGCCAAGCGCCACGACCTAAGCTCTGGTCATCTTGGGCAGCCCATACACGCTGCCAATAGCCCTGGTGAAAAAGATTGGCGGCGGTCACCGCAATCACGAGCGTCAGGGCAACACTGAGCGCACTTGCAATAGGAATAGAGGGCATGACTGCATCATTCGGCATGGTTGGTAGCCGCCAAATCGCAACGCTACCTACGGCTAATAACAGGGCTAGTAAAAGCCATGCCTGCCAGCGATCCGTTGCGAGACTTGCGCGCAACCCACCAATCACCGTATACACCAAGGTAGTGAGCGCAACGCCAATAATCACTAGTGCAGGTGGTACATCGGAAAGTAGCGCGGTAATAGCACCTATCGCCGTCAGTTCCGCTGCTAAAAAACAGCCCATGTAGGCTACGGATACCAGTAGCACCCAATGACGCACCCCCTTGCCGTAACAGGCGTGGGCGAATTCGGCGATGCTTCTGCCTTCTGGCAATGCACGACGAATTTTTGGTCCGTACAACCCCAACACGATAAACGGCAGCGCAGAGCCAATGGCATAGCCTGCCAACGCTAAAGGACCAACAAAGGCACCAATTTCAGGCGGCGCAAACAGAATCCAGGCGCCCATTCCCGAGGCTAAAAAGGAGAATCCAAGTGTGGAAGCGGTTTGCGAGTTTCTTGCTGTGACATAGTCATCAAGCGACCCCTGCACATGACGTGCACGCAGGCCCAGAAAAGCAAAACAGAATAGCGCCGTACCAAGTACGGCTGACGTTAGGTAAGGCATGTCGCACTTCCTCCGCCGGTATGAACCGGATCAGGTTCCAGGGTCTGCGCAGTGCGCATTCTCAGCCCAACAGCTGCGGGCTCCCCTGGCGACAGTGAATGGAGACGCTATCCTCGGCGAAAGCGGCTCGTTAGTAAAGGCTGGGCGTTAGTAAAATTTATCCGCGAGTCACGCCTAGATGTGCGTCTTTATCCTACTAACGCGGTAGGCGTCCCATCAAATAAAACTCCTCATTGGGGGGCGTACCCGTCATGGTCACTAACCGATTCGACATGCCGAAAAAAGCAGCAATGGCGCCAATATCCCAACAGTCCTCTAGCGTAAAACCTACTTTCTCTAATGTTGTTTGCCACGCGGCAGAGAACTCCCCAACCTCAATCCCGCAGTGCAATGCAAAGTCCAGCATTACTCGATGGCGTTCGCTTAGCCCTGCCGCCAGATGATTGATAGCGACATTGTCAGCGACTAAAGGGTCTTTACTATAAATTCTCAATAGCGCGCCATGGGCAACAACACAATAGAGGCAACGATTGCGAGCACTGGTAGCCACAACAATCATCTCTTTCTCAGCTTTAGTCAGCGTGTCGGATTCACGCTCCATCAAAGCATCGTGATAAGCAAAAAAAGCGCGGAACTCCTCAGGGCGATGCGCTAGCATTAAGAATACATTGGGCACGAATCCCGCCTTGCTTTGCACTTTTAATATTGCATCGCGAATATCGTCAGGCAGTTCATCCAGCGTTTCTGGTACACGGAAACGGCTAAGTCGATTAGTCATCGTTACACCTCACTTCCTGATTGAGCTTTAAATTTTTGTTTTGATTAAACAATTATGTTTTTGGATAACGCGATTCGGTAACAAAACACTAAACAAAGTGACTTTCAATCGCGGCTAACGCTGTCCATACTCTCAACTATTCAATGACCTATAAGCCGTGCAGTAAATACATCAAACGGCAATTAACAGGGACACCAAAATGCATTATTCCGAAGCCAAAGAGCATACGCCTGGGCGCTTGCATACTCTTTTTGCCGACCCTTATTGCGCATTTAAAAACGACACCGATGAGCGTCAGCTTCATATCCGGGTAATGCTGCACACCCTTCTTGCCCTGCCTATGCATCACGCGCGTGCCACCCTCCGGGTTATCCATGGCTGGGAAAACGGCGGCTTCGAGCCAAGTGATCTAAAGCACAAGGACTTCCCGCTTGCCTCTTTAGATGATTTCCACCGAGTGGTTAACGAGGTCTCCTCGAACCCTCAAGAACACGAGACATCGTTAAGCGCTAGCACGTCGCTCATCTCAGCACCACTAGCTAGCGTATTCGCCAGCGCAGAAGCCGATGGCATCATCGTTTCTGACACGCTGCGCAGCACACCTGCCCGCTGGCCTGCTTTGAAAGGTGGTTTAGCCATTTATACGCTCTTCAAAATGTATCATCGCTTAGTTTATGGCGAAGATGATAACTACCGCTGCTCTCAGTGTGAAACGCCTGATGGCCTGCGTGAGCTGCATGAATTTCATCTCGAAGAAGGTGAATTTGCGCTGCTAGTTCCTCACATAGTTCCTCACAACGCAAAAACGCAAACTGCCACTCCCACCATTCTCGTTATGCACGCCAGTCAGCTTGGCCCTATCGGCCAACTCCTAAAAAGAAGTCTGCCGTTATTTCAGGATACTTAAGCCGAAACGTTAAAAGCCCCGCTTATCGCGGGGCTTTTTCATGGTGCAATTAACTCAACGAAATAGTGCTATTAATACCGCTAGATACATTTTCTGGCTCAAACCAGCGGGCAGTGACCGTTTTGGTCTGCGTCCAGAAGGTAATTGCCTGCTTGCCATTCGGCCCCAAGTCGCCAAGCTTGGAAGCTCGCGAACCCGTAAAACTGAAGTACGCGACGGGTACAGGGATCGGCACGTTGATACCAATCTGGCCTACGTCGATATCGGTTTCAAAGCGCCGTGCTACCCAGCCTGAGTTAGTAAAGATCGACGTACCGTTACCGTTAGGGTTAGCGTTGATAAACGCAATCGCGTCATCCAGCGTCTCCACACTGATCACGCATAGCACGGGGCCAAAAATTTCTTCCCGGTACACCGTCATATCAGCGGTCACATCGGCAAACAGAGTTGGGCCAACAAAGTTGCCGTTTGGATAGCCCTCTACCGTGCAATCACGGCCGTCCACCAGCAGCTTAGCACCCTCTTTCTCACCCGCTGAAATCAGGCGTTCAACGCGCTCTTTCGCTTGTGGTGAGACAAGCGGCCCTAGGTCTGCATCGCGCTGAGTGCCAGGGCCAACTTTCATGCTGCGCGCGCCTTCCTCAATATCTTTCAGCCACTCTCGCGCTTCACCGACTAGCACGACAACCGAGTTAGCCATGCAGCGCTGGCCAGCAGCACCAAACGCCGAGCCGAGTAGGCTATCAATCGCCTGACTGCGGTTGGCATCCGGCATAACAACGCAGTGGTTTTTAGCTCCCATCATCGACTGCATACGCTTTCCAGCGGCGGCGGCACGGTTGTAAAGCAAGGAGCCCACATGGGTCGAGCCAATAAACGAAAGCGCTTTAATATCCTGATGGTCGGCGATTTGGTTGGCAACATCAGGACCGCCGTGAACCACGTTTAGAACGCCGGCTGGAACGCCCGCCTCATGGGCAAGTTCAACCAGCCGCATGGTGGAACTGGGGTCTTGCTCAGACGGTTTCAGGACAAAGGTATTTCCCGTTGCGATGGCAAGCGGGAACATAAAACAGGGCAGCATAATCGGGAAGTTGAAGGCGGTAATACCTGCGCCAACGCCCAACGGCTGGTGCATAGTGTAAACATCGACTTCATTCGCGGCGTTTTCCGCCAGTTCACCCAACTGCAGCGACGTAATTGAACAAGCGTGCTCAACGACTTCTAAACCGCGCCCTACTTCACCTTCAGCGTCAGGCAGGGTTTTACCGTGCTCTTCGGTAATTAGCGCGGCTAATTCAGCAGTATTTTCGCGTATCAGTGCCTGAAGTTTCAGCATGATGCGCATGCGCTTGCCAAGCGGCACTTTACGCCACCCTTTAAAAGCTGTTTTAGCGCTGGCAATCGCACGTTCCACCTCTTCGGCGGTACAGAATGGTACGCGGGCAACCACTTCCTGAGTCGCAGGGTTGACCACATCACGCCAATCCTGGCTTTGTGACATGACTGGCTGGCCATCGATATACATAGGGATTTCACGAACGGACATGACTTCCTTCCTCAACGTTGTGTTTGTTATGAGACGCAAAGATGAACTCTAGGGTATATCAGCAAGTTGACGTAAACGTCAATTAGCCACTTGATAAAGAGTTAGCCAACTCGGCGCTGAGTAAGCAGCCAGGGACTGATGTTCCGCCATTAAAAGGCATCATAAACGCCGAGGAGAACATCAGTTTAGAGATTGGAATGGATGTGATGCCGATTAACGCTGGATAAGCCCGTTGGTTAACCACGGCAACCAGGCGAGAAGAACAAGGGTCACTAACGTTGCTAGCAAAAACGGCAGCAGCGAGCGAAATATTTTAAGCGGCGGCGCACCCGTCATTGAGGAAGCGATAAACAGCCCTGCCCCTACGGGAGGCGTTAACAACCCCATCACCAGGGTTAAACACACCACCACACCAAACTGATAGGGGCTAATAGCGAACTGGCTTTGGGCAATGGGCATTAAAATCGGCACCACTAAGATTAGCGCAGCAATGCCATCAATCACCATTCCCACTAACAGCAGTGCGCCAATCACCAGTAGCAAGAACACGAAGGGGTCGCTGGTCAACGCGGCAATCCATGCGGCGGCCATCTGCGGAAGCTGCTCATAAATCACCACCCAGCCAAACACACCAGCGGCGGCAATCAGCATGATGACCAACCCCGCATTAATCGCCGTGCGCGTTAGCACCTGGGGTAACTGACGTAAACGCAAATCACCGTACACAAAGCGACCCATGATTAAAGCCACTAGAGAGGCCAGCGCAGCCGACTCGGTTGGCGTGGCAACCCCCCATAGGATGCCACCAATAATGATCACAGGAATGAGCAGTGCTGGTAGCCCCCAAAGCAGGTCATGAAGTGCCTGAGAGCGAGTAGGCCACTGGCCTTTAGGGTATTGCTGAACCAAGCCTACCAAGGCAATCACTATAAAAAAGCTTGTTCCCAAGAGCAGCCCCGGCAGCAACCCCGCAATAAACATTTCTGCAATAGGCACTTGGGCCATGACGCCAAACAACACAAACAGCATGGACGGCGGAATAATCGGCGACAGTAGCCCACCCGCGGCGGTAATCGCCGCACTGTAGGGCTTATCGTAGCCCTCCTGCTCCATCGCTGGCACCATCGCCCGGGACATAATGGCAATTTGCGAGGCCGCCGAACCAATAATCGCCGCCATCATCATGTTGGCGACTAAATTGATATAGGCGAGACCACCGCGAAACCCTCCTACTAAAATGCGCGCTAGAGCAATTAAACGGCGAGTTAAACCGCCTTCATTCATTAATTCGCCCGCCAACATAAATAACGGAATCGCCAGCAATCCATAGCTTTCAATGGCGCTAAACAGCTGCTGTGGATACGAATCAAACAACACCGTATTGCCTGACATCTGGATATACCACATGGCAGTCAATGCCAGTACTAGCGCAATTGGCACAGCGCCGAGCAACAGCAGCAAAAAAACAGCAATCGTCATAAACGGACCGTCAATAGGGTAAGCAGGATTAGCGTAGCGTTTTGGCAGTGGGTGCTTGGGTCGGGGTTCGCCACTGTTTGAGTGACTGGATAAGATTTGTCCAGCCATGCAGGCTAAGGGAAAATGCAAACCACGGCACAATTAACCACGCCCAGAATTTTTTAATGCCAAGAGTGGAGGTGTTTTCAGCGTAAATAAAATTGAATGTTTGCCCTTGAAAAGCACGGGTATCAAACCCCGCTTGCACCAGTGCAAGGGGCTGATACCAACGCCAACAAAGCCACGCTAACAGCAGAGCAAATAACAGCACCATGGCATCTACCCAGATACCTATCAGTTTCCGGCCGGTTTGCGGTAGCAGATCACTCAGCAACGTGACCGCTATCCCCTGGCGGCGTTTAAACACCGTGGCGGCTATCAAAAAGGTCATCCAGATCATGGCATAAATTGCCAGCTCGCTAATCCAGTAAAGCGGACTACCTAGCGCGCGAAACGCAATATTGGTGAGAATCAGACAGGTAACCGCCGCTGCTAAAGCAGCGGCGGCAATCTCTTCACAGCGTGCAAGCCCTGATGAAAAACGTTGCAGCATATTACTCGTCACGTAACCGGTCAGCTTCGGCGCGTAACGTTTCTAACATAGGTGCCTTAGGCGCCCAGATGTTTTCCCACTGTGCAATGGCGTCAGAGAAAAACTCAGCATCCGCTTCAACGATGTTGATATCCAAAGCGCGAATTTCCTCTTCCTGAGCGGCATCCTTCTCTTCAAAACCCACCAGCACGTTCTCTAGATGCTCAGCCATCGCAGTATCAATCAGCTCACGATCTTCTTCAGAAAGATCGCGCCATACTCTCCCAGACACGACGCCCACCATAGGGAACATCATATGGTTAGAAATCAGCAGGTTTTCTGCCTGCTCGTAGAATTTCAAAATCAAAATAGAGTCGAAATCCATATCAATGGCATCGACCTGACCGTTAGCCAGCGCGTCATATACTTCTAATAGCGGCATGGGTGCAGGGGCAGCACCAGTAGCCGTATAGAAATCACGAATGGGCTCGAAAGGGGTAATACGTAAACGCTGCCCCTGCAGATCGTCGGCGCTTTCAATAGGGTCACGGCTGAGCACTTGACGCATGCCTACCATGCCGTAGCCAACGCCAATTAAGCCGACTTCTTGTGGCATTAATTCGAGTAGTTCCCCAGCCGCGTCAGAACGCAACAGCCGTGCCGCGTGATTAACGTCATCGACCAAGTAAGGTGCGTATAGTGCGCCAAAATCGGGAATACGGTTGGAAATTTCGGCAATCGTCAAGAAAGCCATATCTAACGCGCCGGTTTGCAGCTGCTGAACCATTTGCGCTTCATTGCCAAGCTGCTGAGCTGGAAAAACACTAACGCTATGCTCGCCATCAGAGCGCTCGTTAAGTGTTTGGGCAAAGGCTTCCGCCTCGGTAGACCATAGATGCTGTGCAGGCGTGATAAGGCCGAGACGAAAATCCCGCGCTTGAGCACTCATGGCTGAAACGGCGAGCGTGGCTGTTGCGCAGGCAAGCGTAAGCGTTTTGATGCGATTCATGCAAAGCCTCTTGTATCCAGCGGAAGCGCCTAGAACGCTTCGCGTGTTTTTTTAATTGATAGGCTTTGAGAATACCTTAGCGTTAGCGTTAATGGCACCCGCCATTACGCTAACGCAACGGAGCTACTTACGCCGCTTCGTAAGCCGCTTTTAAGCGGTAGAACTCATCAACAATCGCTGCCATTTCAGTCGCGTCATACTCACATAAGCCGCTGACCACTAATTTCTTCGAGCCTACTCCAACCGCTTCTCCTGCAGACTCAATCGAGAACTCAAGTAAAGCATCAGCACGCTTGCCCTGAACCTCTAACGATGAACTCGTTAGGGCTAAGTTTGGCGAGAAACCGTCTAAGCGCTCTAAGGAAAACCCCATGCTGTCGTAAATAACCAAGGGGCGCTTGGGGTTAAACATTACCCCGTGCTGCTCCATCAAAGGCTTTAAATAGTGAGGAAAGTTCTTCCCTGAGAACGCCACATAGCAGCGGGCAAACGCCTCAATAGCCGCTTCATCGTGAGTAATCTCCCCCCCACGAGTCACCTGCAGGTAGCATTTGCCTCCTTCATCGCAGACAAGTAGATCACCATTCGCTTCTTCACTAAACTTGAGTGGTGTATCAGCTCCCACCATATTGGTGAAGCGAAATTCCATTTGTCGCGACAACCCAAACTTCACCAGCACCAGCGTAAATAGCAGGTCTCCAGGTACGCAAAAACGGCGCGCATCTGGATTGTGAATCGGGTTGTAATCGCCGGCCACGCCCTTAGCGAAACGGCTGGCCTGCTCAGCAGAGATCACAACATACTCTCCGCGTTGCGCGTAAAAATCCTTGAACATGGCTTTGCTGCCTGCCTAGCGTTGAAATCGAAAACCCATTACGGCCCCACGACGCGCATAATGCCATAAAACACGCGCCGACAGGAGTCATCTGCAAGGAAGCCCGTATGCCGAACAAGTACCTTAGGTCAAAACGTCTACCCCGCATCCTACTACTCACGCTATTAAGCGCTTTGATAGCGGCATTGGTATGGGTATTTGGCAGCTCTTGGCTGCTGAATAGCCAATGGCTACCCAAACGGCTGTCTCAAATTGAGGGGGTCGAAGTACGCTGGACGAATGCAAACAGCCTTCACCCAGGGCGCTGGGAAGTAGAGAACCTCTACTTAGCACGGGAAGACGACAGCTTGCCGATATCCGTTGAAGCCCAACGTGCAACGCTTTCGCTGTCGTTACTAGCACTTCTGCGCGGCGAACTACACATACAGACACTCGATGCCAACGGGCTTCGCCGCTTGACAGTAGGCGATATTGCTCTCGAGGCACAAGGCCAGCTGCAGGTGGCGGATACCCAGCTAAGTCGCGCTGCGTTAGCCGTTCCAAGTGTGTCGTTGGATATCAGCCAAGGTCACCTAATACGCCTTAGCGACCAAGCCTCGTTAGTACAAAATATCCAGTTGCGCGCAGATGCCTCTCTGGACAGTGTTACTACCGCGCAAATTCCCCGCGCAGAGCTCACCGCTGAACTGCTCAGCGCCCTCTCCGCACAACTGACCCTCGCAGCGCAGGCAGATGCTTGGGATGTATTTATGCCCTATTTAGAAGCGCTGCCCTGGCTGACACTTGATGGTCACGGCAACTTAGCGGGAGAACTTAACCTAAGCGATGGCAAGCTACAGCATGGCAGCGAGCTAACCTTAAATGCCCCCGAATTACGCTTAGCGGTGAACGAACAGCGCCTGCAACCCCGCGAAACAGACGACCTGCGTTGGTTGGTTGCAGAAACAACGCTTCCGCTCCACACCGCCGTTGGTGAAGGCGCCGTGCGCTTGGCGGTAGAAGACAACATGCTCAACTTTTCAACGCAACTCATCAATGTCGTCTTGGCGGATACCCACCCTTATGCCACTAATACGCAACTTCACCTAGCGACCAGTATGCCCAATCAACGCTTAGACCAGTTAGATCTGCCCACTGGCGCCTTGTTGGAACTACAAGGCGACGTCACTCGCCTGGACATGCTTGATCGCTATCTGGCACACACTTTTGATGGCCAAGGGGTTCGGCTTGAAGGTAACGGCCAAATTGAAGCCAGCGTGACGCTACGTGACGCCAAGCCTCATGACGCCTTCTTAGCGATTCAAGCACCAACACTCGCGGCTAATTTAGTTGATTTCACGGCTCAAGGAAGTGGCTCGTTGGCCGCACAACTGTCCAGCGAAGAGACGATAGACGCGACACTCACCTTCACTGACGCCACCCTTAGCCACCATCAGCGAACGTTGATGGCGGACGCGGCCATTACGTTGAATGCGCTTAGCCCACTGAACCCCGCGCTAGCGCGAGAAAACGCCACTGCCCGCCTAACCTGGCAGTCCGCGCGCTTACCTGACATCAGCGTGTTACAAACTTATCTTAAAGCCGCCCTGCCCGACCCGGCTCCATTACAATTGCTTAGCGGCCAAGCGACTAGCCGTGGACAGCTCGACTTCACCGCCGATCAAATGCGCGGTGAGATCTTTTTAACAGGAGAGCAACTAGCCACCCGCTGGCAACACACTGAACAGAACGGCGTACTGGAAAGCGACGCACAGCTTAGGTTAGCCATTCGCCAAGCTGCTCTTGATGGCACAAGGCTTGATATCAGCGGATCACGTCTGCGCTGGCAAGTGGCGGATACGCAGTCTACCAATGAGCGTTTAGAGAGTATTTTAGTGCTCAATGACGGCCGTTTTCAGCGCAGCGACAGTAACGGTGATGAAGATAAACCGCTCAGTGGTGAGTTTTCACTCGAAGGTAGCATTCAGCAGCTGGGATTCTTAAATACCTTTTTACCCGACGCCCATGGCTTGGCAATTGCGGGTAACGGCCAACTGTTCGCTCAAGGGGCTTTTCGTAATGACCATTTACTTGCCCCCACCCGCCTACGAGTGAATGCCAATCAGCTTGAGGTGGCATTTTTAGATTACGTCGCCACTGGGCGTGGCGAATTGACTGCCCAGCTCGACACGTCTGAGCAGGCCCAGCTTTCACTAGGCATTCCACACTTTGCGCTTATGCGCCAGGACGATGACCGCCCCCATTTGGAAGGCCGCCACTTTGCCCTCACAACCGAAACTGAACGTTTCAGTGACGTGCTGGACTCGCCAGAGCCCGATTTCTTCACTACTCGCATCGCACTGCCTATTACGGAGGTGCCCGACTTCACCCGCTATAACCGTTACCTACCTGAAAATGCCGGGGTTATCTTATTGGGCGGCCAAGCTAGCCTAACCAGCGAATGGCTGCTGGATGGGCTTACCGCCCAGGGTGACATGACACTGCGTGCGTTTGGTGCCGAACTAGCGCTACTTGATCAGCAGCTAAAAGGCGATGTTGAACTGCATCTGCAACTCACCGAAGGTGATTTAGAGACACGGCGTTTCAACGCCAATGACTCGTTTCTGCGTCTTGAAAACGTCTTTCGGCAAAGCTCGGAAGGCACACAAGATGCTGGCTGGTGGGTACAACTCACGATGGAAGAAGCGCAGCTTGAGTGGGACGACCCAATTCGTCTAACCAGCCAACTGCGTCTTGGCATGCGCGACACCGGGCTACTGGCCCGGCTCTTTCTCGCCCGCGCCAGACAAAGTGATTGGCTGGGGCGGTTATTAAACGTGCATGACATTAACGGTAGCGCGCAGCTTCAGATCAACGGCGAACGCATACGCCTACATGATCTCACGCTTAGCGGCGGACCACTTTTGCTGCTTTCCGATGTCACCTTAGCTGAAAAAAGCGCCAATGGTGCGCTCTATGCACACCTTGGCGCTCTAGGGATAGGTGTAGAGCTGATCGACAGCGAACCCACGTTAAAGGTACTGCAACCAAAACGCTGGTTTGATCGCTGGCGAGAAGCAAATGCGTTTTGAAAGACAAAGAAAAAGAAGGAAGCAGAGGCAAACACGCCTTCCTTTCGCGGCATCACCAAAGGAAGGCCACCCGGCTAACGTTTTTTACGCTCTCGCCGGATCATCCGTACCCGCTCTTTAGCTTTCTGAGGGGTTGATAGCGGTGCCGAAGCCTCATCTTGCGTTTTCGGTGGTAGCGTAACCCAGGCAAATACCGGTAGCGCCAGATGCCAGTGAATCGCCGCTAGGCGCAACCCAAGTGTCACCGTTAATGCAGCTGCAATCGCAAAGGTTAGCGGCGCCTCTAACGCATCGAACACCACATACACCATGCCACCCGCCAAGGCTGCCGTTGCGTAGATCTCTTCACGGAGCACCATGGGCACCCGCTGGGCTAGCACATCACGAATCATACCACCCGCTACCCCTGTCATCATGCCCATTAACACCGCCACAACGCCTGATGTGCCCAGTAGCAGTGCTTTATGGGTGCCTATGACAGTAAATAGCGCCAGCCCAAACGCATCCGCAACGGGCAAAAAGCCCCGAGAGAGGCGATGAATATAGTGAAACCCCACCAAAGACACACCCACTGTGGCTAATATCACCCACAAATAGGTCGGATCAGTCACCCAGAAGACCGGACGGACGCCCAGCACCAAATCTCTGAGTGTGCCGCCGCCAATGCCGGTCACCGCCGCCAGCACCAGCATGCCGAAGGGGTCCATTCGCGAACGACAGGCTAAAATCACACCTGACAAGGCGAATACGATGACACCCGCCATATCCAACCAATAAATCACACCCGACACGCGACTCTCCTTGGAGACATGCTAATAAGGCGAGCAGGATAGCACTCCTATGAGTACTCGGGTCATAGCGAAGAAGATGAGATCACTAATCAGTGGCTGTCATGCAGTACGCAGGCCAATATACGCTGAGTAGGTTAGGCTAGTGGACAGCTTCATCCATAAACAGCAAGGAGCACACATGGACTGGAACCCTGCTTATACTTGGCTGGTGATTGCTCTGCTGCTAAGTCTCGCAGAATTGACGTCTGGCGCAATGTTACTGCTTGCGCTGGGAATTGCTGCGGCGCTGACCGCTGCGGTAACTGCACTAGGGTTATCGCTGCCGTGGCAGTTACTTAGTATGGGGATTTTCGCGGGTGTCTTAGTGCCTTTAGGCGTTATGGTTATTCGTCCGCGCTTTTCGCCAAAAGGTGTGGCCTACGGCACGACCGGCACGGGCGTTGAAAAAGGTAATCATTACAAAACACTGGTTCGCGACTTTGACAACGCCACTGGCATTAAAGTGAACGGTGATTTCTACCGTTTGCGTGTCATTGAGAGCGGTGATACCGACTTGCCGCCAGGAACCCGAGTCATCTTTAAGCGCTTTGAAGGTACGACGGCCTTAGTGACGCTGACACCTCCAGATAACGCTAGCCCCCAGGATGCAATTTCCCCACGCAAGGAGCCATAAGCATGAATAATCTCATGGATTTATCAATTAGCCCAGGCCTGCTTATCAGCCTGATTATTGTCGTTATTGGCGTGCTCATCATCTCGAAAGGATTGGTCATTGTTCGCCAGTCAGAAGTGATGGTGATTGAGCGATTAGGTTCGTTTCATCGCGTACTTGAAAGCGGCATCAACATCATTATTCCGTTTATTGAGCAGCCACGCGCGATCACAATGCTGCGCTATCGCAAAATGGGCGAAGACTACACAGCCATTACCAGCGATGAAATCCGCATTGACCGCCGTGAAACGGTCATGGACTTCCCGGGCCAGCCAGTCGTCACCACGGATAACGTCACCGTGAGGATCAACGGCGCGCTTTACTATCAAATTATCGACCCTAAACGAGCTGTCTATGAAGTAGAGAATATGAGCCAAGCAGTCGAGGTTTTGGCTAAAACCACGCTTCGCTCAGTGGTCGGTAAGATGGAGCTAGATAAACTGTTTGAGTCTCGTGCCGAAGTTAACAATGAAATCCAGGCAGCGATGGAAGAGCCCGCTTCCAAATGGGGTGTCAAAATCTCTCGGGTAGAGGTGCAGGATATCGCCATGCCAGAAGAGGTAGAGTCTGCGATGCGCCTGCAGATGGCTGCTGAACGTAAACGCCGCGCCACAGTGACAGAAGCAGAAGGTGAAAAGTCTGCAGCCATTGCAATGGCTCAAGGACAGCGTGAGTCGGCCATTCTTAACGCCCAGGGGGATAAAGAGTCGGCGATTTTACGCGCTCAAGGTGAGCAGGAATCCATCAAACTCGTGCTTAGTGCCATCGGCGATAGCGAAGAGAACAAGCGCACCGTAGTTGGCTATCTACTTGGCCAAAGCTATATCAAAGGGCTGCCCAACATGGCGAAAGATGGTGAGCGGGTATTCGTGCCTTACGAGTCCTCTGCTCTACTGGGCTCAATGGGTATGTTCCGCGAAATGGCAGGATCACCTGAAGATACTGTCGCCAACCATCTCAAAAATCGCAACAGCAGCGAGAGCGGCTTCCGCAGCGGCATCGTAGGCGGCGCCGCATCCACTTAAAAAGTATGCTTTTAATAATACTGCGCTAGTTACTATTTCTATCAACTATTTCTATCAACTACTTCTATCAGCTATTTCTATCAGCGACGCAAAACCTGCCAAGGCTGGGCCAACAGAGGCCCAGCTCATTTCGCCACTTCCTAGAAACATTTATTAACGTTGACGAAACAACCATCGCCTTGGGCATATTTTTAGTTAAACTGGGAAGAATCTTTGCTGTTTGCCTCATGTGCGCCTCAATCAACTCGTAGGCTTTGATTGAAGTACTTACAAGAAGAAGGATCATAATCAGAGGATTAGACGTTCATCATGCTGCCTCGTTGGCTTGCCATACGTCATTACACTCAGCTGCTCCTAATACTGACCACGCTTGTGATGCTTCCAAGCGGGCTTTTCGCTGCTTCCCCGCCACAACCACTGCAAAGTTGGGAATATCGCTGGGGCGATTCTCCTCAGGATTCAAATAATCGCCTTCTATGGCTGCACAGCAACGCAAGCGAGTGGCAGGCGATTGACTCTCCACTTAACCCGCCTGGCCGCGAGGGGCACGAACATCTCTGGTTACGCACGACGCTACCCTCCGGAGACTGGAACGATCCAGTTCTCTTTATCACTAGCATGAATCTTATCGGACAGGTTTATCTAGGTGACAAACTTATTTACCAATACGGCGAGTTTGACGCTCAGGGTAAGGGGAGCTTTGCAGGTTGGCCCTGGCATATGATCGACTTACCCGACGATGCTGCCGGGCAATTGCTCACTTTTCGCTTCTACTCTTACTACACCAGCATCGGTCTATGGGGCCAAGTACAAGTGATGGAACGTAGTGATGTACTAAATCAGGTTATTCACGACTCCGCTCAGGATCTTGGCGTGAGTGCGCTGGTGTTGGTGCTGGCAATTCTGGCAACTATTTTCGCGTTGATAGGGCCGCAACGCCAAGGCTTTGGTGCCATTGCGCTGTTTGCCTATGCTTCAGGGTTGATGTTGCTTGCTGAAACTCCTGCTCGCCAGCTAATTTCAGATGGCGCTCTGGGTTGGGACATGTTGCGAGCGGGCAGCTACTATACACTGCCAGTGGCATTGGGCTTATTACTCAGCAACTGGCTGGAAGGCACGGCCAAACACTGGATCACACGGCTATGGGTTACCCATCTGCTATACCTCGTTTTCGCTATGGGTTTAGTTTTGTTGGGCGTGATCAGTCTTTCGCTTACTTTTCCCATCTTTGACGTCATGCTAGCCATCTCGCTCCCTGTCATGTTGGTGCTAGCACTCATGCGCTTTCAATGGCTGAATGTGGAGCAGCGACTACTAGTAGTGAGTTTTACTTTCTTCGCCCCACTGCTGTTAGCCGACATGGCCGTCGCCCATGGTTTTGTAGCCTGGCGCAGCGTTCCTTTAAGCTATGGAACATTAGCTTTCACTGTCGCCAACGCTGCTATTTTTCTGTGGCACTATCGCCATACTCAACAACAACTTGCCCTTGCAAATGAAACTCTTGAGCAACAAGTAGCGTCCCGTACCGCTGATCTTGACCGACTCGTTCAGGAGTTAGATAGCCTATCCCGCAAAGATCCATTGACGGGTCTGCATAATCGTCGCCACTTCGACTCAGCATTTGAGCACCAGTGCCAGCGAGTACGACAGCCTACCAGCCAACTCTCTGTACTGATGCTGGATGTGGACTATTTCAAACAGATCAACGACGATTTTGGTCATGATGCAGGAGACGCCGTTCTGGTGGATATTGCACAGTTGCTGCGACAACATCTACGTGATCTCGACGTCATCTGTCGTTTTGGTGGGGAGGAATTTGTTGCCTTGCTGCCTGCCACATCGCGAACTGTTGCCGAATCCAGAGCAAAAGCACTGCTAATATCCATCTCGCAAGCGGCATTTGCTCATCAGGGTATACCGCTTCGGCAGATCACGCTTTCCTGCGGTATCGCCACTTACCCTGATCACACCCAAGACCCCAAGACATTGCTACGACTTGCCGACGAGGCACTTTATCAAGCAAAACACAGCGGGCGAAACCGCTGTGTTGTTTGGGAAGACTCTCTTGAAGATAAAGGCTTTTTATTCAGTAAACAGCAAACACTATGAACGTTAATGGCGTGGATTGTTAAGCAGAATCTGTCTTCAAAAAGTGCTCCACAAACACCTTATAGTCTTGAGATACACAGTCGGCATAGGCAATTGCCAGGGTCGTCACTACCTCAATAAACTGCGCTTCGCGACCTTCTAAACGTTGGCATACCGCGTTAGCAAATGGTGCTGACTGACCACGGTGAAGCGCCTGAGCACCGCGCACATGTTCACGTGCGAGAATTTCACCCCATTGGCGCGCTAATTTACGGTAAGACTTTCCCCCTGAAAGCTTATGAGTAGGCACATCTTTTTTAAACGGAGAGCGCTCCCGCACCGAAAAAACTTTGCCATTCATGGTCAGCCAACCCAAGTAGGCATCGGGGTGTTCGGCAATGGCATGAAATGCCGCTGCATGGCGAATGCCTTCATTAGGAAATAACTTTCGCCACGCCTGTTGCTGGGCTTTATTCATTAAGCCATAAGCTTCCGGTGCTACTTGTTCTTTAACATCTAATATAACGTCGTCGTGTTCATGATCCGCGCCACCCTCAATCAAAACATAATAACGCTCTACGCCTAACGACCCCGTTCCCGCATCAAGGCGGCGAACGGTGTCTTTGACACGAAAATGTTTTGGGTCACTCTCTTTGATCGGGTGCTGTAACGTCTGTTGATATTCTTGCTCAATCAAACGACGCAGCTGGCTGGCGACATCTGCTGGTAAGTTCGCAAGCTTCCCAGAGCGCTCAGCGAACATGCGCCCTTTCTGACTATCGAGGGTTGTCCATTTTTCCAGCATACGCGCCCGACTCTGCTTATCTGCGACGTTGCCCATGAAGGCCTTCAATGGTCCCTTGGCGCTATCCAGAGTCACCGCTTCAATGGGTTGCTCGTTTGTCAGCTTATCTTTTTCATAAGCTTCTTGGTTATAAACAGCTAGCGTATGGATATACCCCTCTAACAGCTTTTTCAGCGCTTTATTCGTCGCTTTAGAACTTAACGCGGCGTTTTCACGGCTATCCAGTACCACGCTGATCGCCAACCGCCATACATCGTATTGATAGTCACCTATCAACGCGTCATCGAAGTCATCCATACCGTAGCGCACTTGGTCATCGTGATGACCATAAGCGCCGAAGTTATAAACGTGCGCATCGCCCTGAAGCCACGTTTGGGTATTAGGCCATCCACCGAATAGCGCAAAGCGCCAGTCGTGCCAAACGTCTTGCCAATACAAGTGATTAGTTCCACGAAAGAATCGGTAGGGAGACACGGCCATTTTGGCGTACTTTGCTTGGCGGTGCGCTGCATTGAGCGGCGCATTCACCTGCTGAATTGCCTCAATCACTTGTTGTGGGCGGTTATGCCCGGTTAATGCATGGCTCATCGCGGTGCCTTTATCGGTGCGTAAAAAGCAGTCTGCTATTAGCGTAGGCGATAAACGTTAACAGAATAAGTCATTAGCAGATTATGCCCATGTCCAGCTAACTAGCACCGCCAGATTGACCAAAACAGTCATCCAGAATATACGCCTGAAGGCGCGCTTTTGTGTTTTGTGGCGAAGCCATTGCTGTGCAACCATTGCCCCAGGCCAGCCGCCCAATAGTGACAACACATGCAAGGTATTTTCGGAAATCCGCTGCGCGTTTTTTTGTGCGGCGGATTTATCTACCACATAAGTAAGACATGTCACCACGCTGACCGCTAGGTAGATGAACAGCAACCACATAGGTAGCTTTTCGATGACGACCGCGGCGGCCAGTAGCGCAAAAAATGTCAGCGTTATGACCAGTGACCGCCCCACAGTGCCTTTCACGTGCCGAGGTGCGCTAGCCTTTCTATTCAACATGAGTGTTTTGCTCCTTTCCTTGAGCCTCGATTATTCTGTTGATGAGCCCCCATCACAACGACAGCAAATCAACGCAGACACTCACGAACGCCCCACCGCTCAAAAGCTCGGCTATTCGTGTTCTTGCAAAGCAGCTAAAAGCGGGCTTTCTGCCAACGAACCGCCCCAGCCATCGCTGTGCACCAACTCATTTAATGAAAGCCGGGAGCGCCAGCCTTTTGCCTCCAGCTCGGGCTGATCTAAAAACGTGCTGACGTAGCCAAGGCAAAGATAAGCCAACGGATAAACATGTTCAGGCAACTTCAACGCCGTGCCTAGCTGATCTTGGTCAAGAATACTTACCCAGCCAACACCAATGCCCTCTGCCCGCGCTGCCAGCCAGAGGTTTTGCACGGCTAAACACGTACTAAATAGGTCGGTATCCACAATGCTATTGCGCCCTAGCACATGGGGGCCTCCCCGGCTGCGGTCACAAGTAATGCAGAGGTTAATCGGACTTTCTAATATGCCTTGGAGCTTCAATCCTTTGTAGCGCTCCTTGCGCTCTCCCTCAAACCGCTCAGCGGCTTTTTGGTTTTCTCGCTCGAACATCGCCACTATCGCCGCTCTAACCTCGCGGCTTTCGATCACAATGAAATCCCAGGGCTGCATAAAGCCTACCGAGGGAGCATGGTGGGCTGCCTTTAAAAGCTTGGCCAGAATTTCCGGGGCAATCGGGTCGGGCAAGAACTGTGAACGCACATCGCGCCGTTCATAAATGGCGCGGTATAACCCGCGCTTCTCAGCATCTGAAAAGTGGTGACTCGGGGTACTCATTGGGTGTAAGGCCTTTGATAATACAAATATAGGTGCAGCCTACCCCAGAACTTCGCTGCGTTCATGAATAGAGCAATACAGAGTTAGATTCCAAGCAGCGGTGAGTCGTATGATCTGGAATACACGCTCTATCAACTGCCATATACCTGCTAACGCCCCAGCCCGCCAACATCACCGGCCAGGGCGAACGCATCCTTAAAAAGCGCTTGGATGTCAGAATGGGTGTGTATCGATAAATCTCCTCGCCCCATTTTTGCCCAGCTGTCATCAGGCCCCATGAAATGGCCACAAAATACACCGCCCTTCAGTAGTGAACGCGTAAGGTTTTGCCAAGCGCTGGCAAATAGCCCAGGGTCACAAAAAAACAGGCTTGAGCATGCATTAATGAGCGCAGTTCTGGGATACACAAACTGTTCAAAGCAGGACACGTTAGGAAATAGAGTTTGATGAATATAACGCCCTCCAACCTCCTCCAGACGCGCTATCGCTTCATCGCTTTTATCATAGGCATGCACTGTATAGCCGTGTTCTACCATGAATAGTGCATCGCGCCCTGCTCCGCAGCCTGCATCAACGGCGACCATAGGCAAGGTAGTGTCCACAACACCAAGCGCCCGCTTTAATGGCGGATAAACCGCAGCGCTGAGTGACTTTTCGAGATATATCTGCTCGCTCATTCCAACACCTCAACGCTTTAACAAATGGGCGCAGCAGATATCGATGTGTAAGCAGTTATGGCACACATCACTACTGCTCCAATCCCGCTAAAAACTGCTTCAGCAGAGCATCTAATTGCGCCAATTGTTCTTCACTTAGGCCACTCACCAGTTGCGCCTGCGCTTCCACATGAGCGGTAACCGCCTCATCAATCAATTCAAATCCACGCTGTGAAAGAGAGATCAAAAAACCGCGCCCATCCTCTGGGTTTTTGACCCGCTCAATCAAACCAGCCTTTTCCAACAGGTTGATACGGTGAGTCATGGTGCCAGAGGTCACCATCGTGGAAGCCATTAACCCCCCTGGCGATAGCGCAAAAGGGGGGCCTTCTCGACGAAGGGTCGCCAAAACGTCAAAACTTGCACCGTTCAGCCCGTACTTTGTCCAGGTCTTTTCCAGTTCACGGGTTAAGCAGTAGCTCAGTCGCTTAATCCGCCCAAGGGTGGCCATCGGTGCAACATTAAGGTCAGGCCTTTCCTGTCGCCACTGATTAAGAATTCTATCCACATGATCCCTATCCACATGATCCCTATCTACATGATCTATATCCATATTATCCATATAAGTACCGCGCTCCTGATTATTACTTAGCTCATTTATCTTGACGTCAAGATAACCTGCATATATCTTGATATCAAGACATTAATTGAGAGCATATCTAATGGCATTATCAAACACAATTGCTACACACTCACCAAAAAGGGTCTGGCTTGCACCACTGATTTACCTACTGTCAGGCGGCGCACTACTAGGCCTATCAACAAACTTGGCTAAATTTGCTGGTGAAATGCAGCTATCTGCACTCGCATTTCTGTTTTGGTCAATCACTGGGGCGGCGTTAATTCTGTTGGCCGTCTCAGCACTGCGTGGTCATTTACCGCCTATTAGCTTGCGTTCGGTTGAGTACTACTCCGTATCTGCACTGCTTGGCGTGGCTGGCTCTAACTTGATCTTTTTCTCCGCTATCCCACATGTGGGTGCTGGGTTCGTTGCCTTGATCATTACGCTACCGCCGCTGCTCACCTACATTGGTGCGCTGTTATTGAAAATAGAAAAATTTCAATTTATTCGAGCGGCTGGTGTTATGTCTGCGCTGTTGGGTGCCATCACCTTAGCAGCCAATAAGCTATCGTCACCTGATGCCAATCACCTCTGGATTCTGATTGCCCTGGCTGGCCCAGTACTCTTAGCCACCGGCAACATCTACCGGACTCTGCGCTGGCCTGCAGGTGTGTCGAGCGGTGCTCTGGCCCCCGGCATGCTGATTGCCGCCGTTGTAATCCTGCTAGGAATAGGCTTCTTACCAGGCTTTTCGTTGCGTGTTCCAACTCAACACCACTTGCCCATCATGCTGATTGCACTCCAAGCGCTAGTGTTCGCTGGCCAGTTCTTTCTACTGTTCCTGCTACAGAAAAGCGGTGGCCCCGTATTCCTGAGCTTATTGGGTTCCGTCGGCGCTGTCGTGGGGGTGCCTGTTGCTATCTTCCTGCAGGGAGAAGCCGCCCCAGAGGGCCTACTCCTAGGCATTGTCTTAATTGGCGCAGGTATTCTCCTGCTCAATATTGGCAAAGCCAAACAGCTTTCTCGTACTAACTGAATATCTACTCAATCAAGATCCACTAAACCAAGGAATAACTAGCATGAAAATCGCGATACTGGGTGCCGCAGGTGACGTCGGAACACGCATTATGAGTGAGGCGTTAGCGCGGGGGCATCACGTCACAGGCGTAGTAAGAGCTGAAAGTCAGCGTAATAAGCTACCTGCTGAGGCAAGCTACTGTGTTGCCGATATATCAGACCCGCGCCAGCTAGCACAGGTGGTCGAAGGCCAGGATTTATTGATCAGCGCTGTTCGCCCACCAGAGGGGCAGGAAGCGCTGCTGGTGACACTCACGGATGTGGTTCTCAACAGCGCCCTCGCCGAACAACGTGTGCTATTAGTGGGCGGAGCCGCTCGATTGCTAATTCCCGGACGCAACGGAGAAACGGTGTTAACCGCCCCCGACTTTCTACCGGCAACGGCACTAGAAATTGCCAAGGCTTGCCAAGCACAGTATCAACGGTGCCTTGCCGAAACTCGCACAGCATGGACCTACTTCTCTCCTGCCGCCATGCTCGTCCCTGGAAAACGGACAGGCACCTTTCGTCTTGGCTCGGACACTCTTGTCATGGATAAGAACGGGGAATCGCGTATTTCAATGGAGGATTTTGCAGTGGCGATGCTTGATGAAGCAGAAACGCCAACACATATTCAACAGGCATTTACCGTAGGATATTAAGCCGATAAGACGCGGTACACCGAGTGCTAGGGAGCCTCTGGTTAGCTCTCGACGCTTTAATCATCATGTTTAGCGAGAAGCGCTTGATTGGCTTCCGCTATTTCATACTGATTAAACACCCGTATACCATGCTGGCGGAGCAGTGCGGCGGTTACTCCCATGCCTGGCACTTTTTTACCGGAAAAACTGCCATCATAGATAGCGGAACTTCCGCATGATGGGCTAGATTCAGCGAGTACCGCGACGTTTATATTAAATTTAAGGCATAAATCTAGAGCAACGGAAGCCCCCGCCAAAAACTCGGCAGTGACATTGGCTCCCTCTTTTTCAATCACATCGGCTTCGCCATTTATTACGCTCTGACCACTGCCTTCAAAAATCTCTGCAGGCTGTCTGGGAATACTCATCCCCGCCTCAACCTCAGGGCAGACAGAAACGATTCGCCTTTCAGAATGCCACTGCTCAATAATCTGGTCAGCCACGGGAAGAGCTCCACCATCATAGCGAACCTTTTTCCCTAAGAGGCAGGCACTCATTAATACTTTTTTCAAAATATCGATCTCTAGTTTTGGTGGTTAGTCGTTAGAGCACTTAGCGAATACTATCACTCCCCTCCTAACCACTCTCCCTGAGCCGAGAACATTGCAGGTGCGCCATAGGCTTACCACGCAATAAAAAAACCTGCAAGACCAATAAGTTGCAGTCATATACGATTAACGCCAAGGCTGTGCCTTGGCGTTTTTGCTGGGTGTACTTCTTACCCCAACTGAAACGGGTAAACTGATCCCACTTTTAGCAATTGCGTCAGCTCATCTAACGCCGTGAGCACTTCTGTGGCGAGCTTAGGGTCGGCCAGGTCATCTGCCGCAAGGCGATCACGGTAATGGCGATTGACCCAAGCAGTCAGATCATCGTACAGCGCATCATTCATTAATACGCGGCCGGTCAACGCTGCCCGTTCGGCTTCGGATAGGGCAACCCGCAGGCGCAAGCAAGCGGGGCCTCCGCCGTTGCGCATGCTCTGTTTAACATCTTTAACGACCACATCACTAATCGGATTATTGCCCGCCAGAATAAAGTCCTGGATCGTGCGCCAAACCGCGTCACGCTCTTGGCATTCGCTGGGCACGACCAGCGTCATGGTGCCATCCGGATTGGAAAGGAGCTGGGAGTTAAACAGGTACGACGCTACCGCATCTTCCATACTCACCGCATCTAGCGACACCCGCACAGGAATCAGTGGTGTGGACATTTTGCTACGCAGCTCATCTAAGGTGCGCGCTTCATCCAAAAAGGCCATTTCGTGATAGAGCAATACGGGGCCATTACCCACGGCAATGACATCGTTGTGGAAGACACCCGCATCGATAGCATCCGGATGCTGCTGAGCAAACACCGTTTGTGCATCCGTTAACCCATGCTGGCGGGCCACTGCTTGACTGGCTTCCAGGGTTTGCCGAGCAGGGAAGCGTTTTGGCTCACGTTCGCCGCTACGCACGTCACCAAATGCTTGACGACCATACACAAAAAGGTGAACGCCTGGTTCGCCATGTTCCCCGCATAGCCGGGTGTGATTGGCCGCGCCTTCATCAGAAAAAGCAGGCGTTGCTGGCAGTACCGGGTGATGAGCAAAGTGCTGCTCATCATGGAAAATAGCCTGCAGCACACGGCCGGTGGTTTGCGGCTCGAGGTAGCGATGAAAACTGGACTGCAGGTTAGCCGGCGTAAAATGCACTCGGCGGTCAGGCGCATCAACACTCGGGGTAACGGTGCCTGCGTTGGCCGTCCACATACTGGAAGCTGAGCAGACCGCCCTCAGCAGTTGGGGTGCCTCTTTGGCGGCACGGTTCAGCACGTCGCTATTGCTACCGCTGAAGCCTAAATCCCGTAATGCGCCCACATCAGGGCGCTGTTGAGGGGGTAATACGCCCTGAGCGTAGCCAGCATCCATCAGTGACTTCATTTTCAGAAGCCCTTGCAGTGCGCCCTCTTTAGGGTTGGACACCAGGCCACCATGACTCATCGACGCCACGTTGCCATGAGCCAGCCCTGAGTAGTTGTGGGTGGGCCCGACCAAGCCGTCAAAATTGACTTCTCTGACACTGTTATTAACCGCGTTGCTATTCACCACGTCGCTCATAGGTTGACTCCTGGCGGTAGCGTTTCCGGCATTTCCAAGCTATCGGCCTCCATCGACGCCACTGGATAAGCGCAGTAGTCCGCCGCATAGTAAGCACTGGGGCGGTGGTTACCGCTGTCACCTACGCCACCAAAGGGAGCGTCGCCAGAAGCCCCAGTGGTTTGGCGGTTCCAGTTCACGATGCCCGCACGAATGCGCAGCAGGAAGTCGTCCCAGTCAGCTTTATCACCACCGATGAGTCCTGCAGACAAGCCGTAGCGTGTATCGTTGGCAAGGGCTAACGCTTCATCCCAATCGCTGTAACGATGGATTTTCAGCAGTGGGCCGAAATGCTCTTCATCGGGCACGTCCAACCCTGTGACATCAATCAGCGCCGGGCTTAATAGACTGGTGTTCTCTTTAAGGCGCTGCATCCGGTTAATCACCGTACCGCCCAGGGCTTCCAACTCGTCTTGCGCCTTAAGCAAGCCATCGGCAGCCGCCACGCTGACCAAGCCGCCATAGAACGGCGCCGCCGGTGCTTCTTCAAATTGCCCTGCCACGTGTAGCTTGGCGATAGCGTCGGAAAGCGCGTCGATCAGGCGATCGCCAACGTCCCCTTGCGGCACCATCAAGCGGCGGGCGCAGGTGCAGCGCTGACCACCGGATAAAAATGCCGATTGCAGAATAGTCAGTACGGCAGCACGCTCGTCGTCGACATCTTTCACCACCAGCGGGTTGTTGCCGCCCAATTCCAGCGCCAGGATTTTATCCAACTGCCCGGCGAACTGCTGCTGCAACATGCCACCCACTTTAGCGCTGCCCGTAAACAGCAGGCCGTCAATGCCGGGGTGCGCTGCCAAAGCTTGGCCTACAGCGACACCACCCTGCACTAAGTTAATCACCCCTGCAGGCAGCCCCGCTTCCACCCAGCACTGCAGGGTTAAATCGGCGGTCAGCGGGGTTTGGTCGCTAGGCTTAAACACCACGGTATTACCGGCGAGCAACGCGGGTACCATATGGCCATTGGGCAGGTGGCCGGGAAAATTGTAGGGGCCAAAGACCACCATGACACCGTGGGGGCGATGGCGCAGTACAGCTTTCGCACTACCCACCTCTTTTTCCCGCTCACCAGTGCGCTCATGATAAGCCTTGATAGACAACGCCACCTTTCCGACCATCGCGCCAGCTTCAGTGCGTGCTTCCCAAAGCGGCTTGCCGGTCTCAGAGGCAATCGCTACCGCTAACTCTTCACGACGGGCGGTAAGTACCTCAACAAAACGCTCAACAAGTGCTTGGCGCTCAGCAAACGTAGTGCGCGCCCATTCAGGAAAAGCTACACGCGCGGCATCAATAGCGGCGCCAACCTGTGCGCTTGAAGCCGAAGCACCTTGCCACAGCAGTGTTCCTGAAACCGGATCGTGCTTTGTGAAGGTATCGGCATCGCCCGTTACCCAGGCGCCGTTAATCAGTTGCTGCTGTTGGGCGTGCATGTTTATCTCCTTCCCGTATGCGTGCTTGTTGTGCGAGCTTGTTATGTATATTTATTCTGAAAGACTGTTTAAAACCGTTCTTGAAAAGCTATTTTTGAAAAACGGTTCTTGAAAAACTAGGTTTCCAATAAGCGTAGGTAGTCACCCGTCGTCACGCCCAGGCGATCCGCTTCTTGCGGGTTAAGCACGATGGTGTTTTCCTCGCTGGGTCCGCGGCCTATCCAACTGGCGGTGAAGTTAAGCATCTCGGTAGAGGCTGCCAGCCAGCGGCTGACGCTTTCGTCGGGAGCATTTTGAGAAACTTCCACTTGGCAGAGCTGCGAATTACGAATCGCTCGCACGTCGTCAATATAGGCTTCCACCGTGGGGCCACCATCGAAAATATCGATATAGCCTTCCCAGCGCAGTCCCTCTTTCTTAAGCATTTCAAGGGCTGGCCGAGTATGGCGGTGCACTTGGCCAATACAGGCACGTGCCTCTTCAGACATAAAGGTGGTGTAGATCGGGAACTTAGGCATCAGCTCACCGATAAAGCTTTTCTGGCCTAGCCCGGTTAACCGATCAGCCTCACTAAAGTCCATGGGAAAAAAGTGTTTACCCAGGCTTTCCCAAAAGGGGCTGGTGTTATTCTCATCAAACACACCGCGCATTTCCGCCAGCACTTTTTGCGGAAAACGGTCACGAAACTGAGCAATAAACAGCCAGCGAGCTTTGGAAAGCAGCGCACCATTACGTAGGTGCTTATTTGCTTCGCCGCGATATTCAGGGCGTAAGAACAGCGAGCATACTTCCGCATCGCCGGTATGATCAGAGCTTAAAAATAGCGTGTCGATTGTACGGTGCAAGTCTAACTGCACCGAGGAGTGCGCCAATGTACCTAACCGGTAATTATAAAATGGCACTTCACGACCTACTTGGCCTTCAATAGCACAGCAGCCCGCTAATTCTCCGCTCTGTTCATCTTCCAGTACAAAGAAATAGAGTCGATCATCAGCTGGCGTGCGCTCTTCAAAGGCACGGGCAGCGGCTTCAATTTTTCCAGCCAAAAACTCACGGTTATCCGGCAGTGAGGTAAAGCCAACGCCTGCCTGTTGCGCAAGCGCCTGGAGCCCATCCAAATCGTCTCGGGCAATGGGTCGAATGCGCATTACATTTCTCCTTCATCAAGCGCATCTACCGCGCCTGGCAGGCTTAACGGCGCTACCAGCACCGCGCGCCCCTCTTCAACAGCCAACCGTTTAGCGTGCTGTGGTGAAAGCATTAATTGCCCAGTAGGCGAAAGCGCATAACGCGCCACAATACAGCGGAAATCACCTAAGGTTTGGTTGGCAATCATCGCTGGCTCTGCATCGGGCAATGCGTGTTCAGGGCGTACCCTGACAGGATGCCAGGCAGCACGACGGAAGGTTTCCAATCGCTCACGCTCGGCTTTTACAATCGGCCCTGCGTCGAAAATATCGACATGGCGAGAGCGCACAAAGCCTTCTGCCAGCATTTCTGCTAGTGCATCTTCATGGGCGGGATGCTCTCGGCCAATGGCAGCGCGTGCCTGAGGCGTTAGCAGCGGTAGATAAAGCGGAAATTGCGGCATCACTTCAGCAATAAAGCTTTTCGAGCGAACGCCTGCAATGTGATTCATTTCTTGGAAGCTGCGCGCAAAAAAGTGGCGACCGACGCTTTCCCAAAAAGGCGATTCGTTTTTACCATCCAGATAGCCCGGAAAGGCGACCGCCAGAATGCGTGAAAAACGCTCGGGGTATTGAGCAATGAACATTAGTCGCGCACGGCGTAACAGGCTTTCAGCACTGGTGCCTTTGTAGCGCGGGTTAAGCGATAGCGCGCAGAGCAGTGTGGCATCAGAGGCTTCATGAGAAAGCGCCAAGGTTTGCACTTCCCGGCGCACATTCAGCTGTTGAGAAGCATGAATCAGCGTTTCCTGGCGATAGGTGTAGTAGGCTTCTGCTGCGCCTGCCTGGGCACGAATAGTCGCCGTGCCTAGCACTTCCTCGCGGTCATCATCCGCCAGCACAAACATATAATGCTCGTTACCAGGGAACTCTATTTCACTATTAAAGGCTTCCTGGGAGCGCACGATGCGCTCCTCAAGCCGATCACGGTTGGCGGGCAGGTTGGTGAGCCGCGGCACCGCGTGCTCAGCCAACTGCTCCAGGGCTGGAAGATCAGCCATTGTTACCGGTCGAATTACCAGCATCCTTAACGCCCCCTCTTGTGTGGCTTCTTGCCTACTCATGCGCTGGCAACTAGCCGCTCAATAGCACGCTCTAAACGCGCCATACCCTCAGCAATATCTTCTTCCGGAATGACTAAAGATGGCGCCATGCGTAGCACGTTGGGACCAGCAATCAGGGCCATCACACCCTCTTCAATAGCCAACGGCAGAATGTCTTTAGCGCGGCCTTCAAAGGCATCTGACATTTGTGCGCCCATCAGCATTCCCATGCCGCGAATTTCTTTAAATACGCCATATTTGCGGTTGATGGTTTCTAAATGCTCGCGGAACAGGTCGTGACGGTGCTTAACGCCGTTAAGTACTTCAGGAGTATCAATGAATTCCACAGCCGCTAGAGCAACCGCAGATGCCAACGCATTGCCACCATAGGTAGAGCCATGAGTGCCAATTGCCAGAGATTTCGCAATCGCATCCGTGGTTAAGGTGGCACCAATCGGGAAGCCGCCGCCCAATGACTTGGCACTGGTGAGAATATCCGGAGTGATACCGAAATTTTTGTAGGCGTAAAGTTCACCGCTGCGGCCAACGCCCGTTTGTACTTCGTCAAAAATCAGCAGCGCGTTGTGTTCGTCACACAGATCACGCAGGCCCTGAAGGAACTCTTGGGTCGCGGGAACAATGCCGCCTTCGCCCTGCATCGGCTCAACCATAATGGCACAGGTATCGTCGCCCACTAGCTTGCGTACGCTTTCCAGGTCATTGAAGTTGGCATGCAGAATGCCGCCTGGCACTGGGCCAAAGCCTTGAGAATACTTGGGTTGACCACCCACACTCACGGTGAAGAAAGTGCGGCCATGGAAAGACTGATAAAACGAGATAATTTTATCTTTCTGCTCGCCATGGTGATCTACCGCCCAACGGCGAGCTAGCTTCAGCGCCGCTTCGTTAGCTTCGCCACCGGATGAGCACAAGAACACTTTATCGGCAAAAGTACGCTCAGTGAGTGTTTTGGCAAGCGCCAGTGCTGGCTCGTTGGTAAATACGTTAGACAGGTGCCAAAGCTTTTCGCCCTGCTCTTTAAGCGCATTCACTAGCACCGGGTGACAGTGGCCAAGCGAGTTCACTGCAATACCACCAGCAAAGTCGATATATTCACGCCCCTGCTGATCCCACAAGCGGCTGCCTTTGCCACGCACTGGAATAATCTGTTGTGGCGAGTAGTTTGGCGCCATGTAGTTATCGAAATCCTGACGGCTTGGGGTGTAGCTCATGGGACGATACCTCCGGTGGAGTAAAGGATTGATTCAGTATACGGGGGGCAATAGACGCCGTGCTTTCAGTATTGGGACGGTAAATTATGAAAAGCCGCGCTTATCCAAGCCGTTCTTCCCGCGGTGTAATGCCAAAGTGATTACGATAGGCAGTAGAAAAGTGCGCACCAGAAGAGAATCCGGTCATCAGCGCGATATCACCTACCGGCCGATCACTCTCTCTTAATTGTTTACGCGCATCTTGTAGGCGCAAATCCAGGTAATAGCGGCTAGGTACTGCCTGCAGATACTTTTTGAACAGTCGCTCTAGCTGGCGTCGAGAAATACCCAAATGCTCGGCCAGCTCTAGCGTAGAAAGCGGCTCTTCAATATTAGCTTCCATCAACGTGACGGCATCTACCAGGCTTTGTGGCGCATGGCCAAGGCGATTACGCAGTGGTACATGCTGGCGTTCATCGGCTAAGCGAATGCGATCACAAACGAACTGCTCTGAAACCTGCTCGGCAAGGCGCTGGCCGTGATGCTTGCCAATCAGCGTTAGCATCATATCCATTGCCGCAGTGCCACCGGCACAGGTTATCCGATCGCGGTCAATTTCAAACAGTTGCTGAGAAAGCGTGACCTGAGGATAAGCCTGTGCAAACGCATCGAAGCGCTGCCAGGGCAATGTGGCGCGGTAGCCTTCTAATAGCCCGCAACGGGCAAGCACTTCCGTGCCTCCCGCAAGGCCACCAATAGCCACACCTCTGCCCTGATGACTGCGCAGCCACTCATTTAGCTTGGCGGGCAGTGCATAGGGTAGTGGTGTAGGGGCACATACCAACAGCATATCAAGCGGACCAAGCGGCGCGCCTAAGACATGTTGAGCGAGTAAGGAAAGTTGTGCGCCACTGCGCACAGGCTCATCGGTTAAGCTTAACGTAACGGTGTGGTAAAGCATCTGCCCGCTTAGCTGATTGGCCATCTGCAGCGGCTCGATAGCGCTCGCATGGGCCAACAGCGAAAAACCAGGCAGCAACACAAAGGCCACCCGCCGACGTTCACTGGCGGATGACATCAACGTACTTGAGGACATAACAAGTTGCTTTGCTGCATAGAAATCGCCGCCAACTTAGATAAATTGCTAGAGAAAAAGCCATCTTACCCAATTGCGCAAGTGAAGGCAGCGCTATGGCTCTTAAAACTAAAATAGGAGGCATAAATACAAAATTGCCGGGCACTAGGCCCGGCAACAGAAGGAGTATGTGTCTTGGTTAACCGCCGCTATTGCCAAGCCCCAGGATGACAATTCCCGCAACGATAATGCCCATCACGATAATGACTAAAGGAAGCACCTTATGTAGCCCGTTAGGGGACTTTTTCGCTTCTGGCTGCCGTTGCGGCTGAGATGTTTCATAGTCCTCAGGCAGACGTTCATTCATTACGTGCTCTATCTCTTCTTCCCGGGTTTTGCTTTCCTTGGTATCCATACAACACCTCTCGCTTTCCGGTTAGATGATCAACAGCGCGGCGATTAACTCTCCTCGTCACGCTTAGCGCTATAGTGTAACGACATCAAAGTGAACATCAGGGTTCACATCTGCGTCGTAATCTACGTCATCACGTTCGAAGCCAAACAGCTTCAAAAATTCGTGCTTATATCCAGCATAGTCGGTAATTTCGAATAGGTTCTCTGTCGTGACGGCTGGCCATAGGTCCTGGCAGGCTTTTTGTACGTCGTCACGCAGCTCCCAGTCATCAAGACGTAGGCGGCCTTGGTCGTCAGTAGCCATATCGTCATGCTGACCAGAATAGAGACGCTCACCAAACAAACGGTTTAATTGGTCAATCGTACCTTCATGCAGGCCCTGCTCTTTCATGATGCGGTAGACCATGGCGATATACAGCGGCATGACTGGAATCGCGGCACTCGCCTGGGTAACGACCGACTTAAGTACGGCAACATTGGCACCACCGCCTGTCTCTTTCAGCTTGGCATCAATCGCAGCCGCGGCGCGATCAAGATCTTCTTTCGCTTTACCCAACGCACCGTGCCAGTAAATCGGCCAGGTAATTTCAGTACCGATATAGCTAAACGCTACGCTACGCGCGCCTTTCGCCAGCACACCCGCGTCGTCCAGGGCGCTCATCCATAGCTCCCAGTCCTCACCGCCCATTACTGTGATGGTATCGTCGATCTCTTGCTGAGTGGCAGGCTCGACTTCTGCCTCGATGATGGCGTCTTTATTCGTATCAATCGCGGTAGCGCGATACGTTTCACCAATCGGCTTCAGGCTCGAGCGCTTTACTTCCCCAGTATCTGGCAACTTGCGCACTGGTGAAGCTAGGGAGTACACCACCAGGTCAACTTCACCCATGTCCTGTTTGATCAACTCGATGGCTTTTTCACGCGCTTCGTTAGAGAACGCATCACCATTGATTGATTTACTGTACAGGCCTTCTTGCTTGGCAAACTTGTCAAATGCGGCACTGTTGTACCAACCAGCAGTGCCGGTTTTTTTCTCACTACTAGGCTTTTCAAAGAAGACGCCTAGGGTATCAGCGCCATAACCAAAGGCAGCCGTTATACGCGCTGCCAAGCCGTAGCCGCTAGAAGCACCAATCACCAATACCTTTTTTGGGCCTTGGCTTCTATCTAAACCACGAGCACGGGTCGCTTCGATCTGTTCCAGAACGTTTTGCTCGCAGCCTTTAGGATGAGTGGTGGTGCAGATAAAGCCACGCACTTTTGGTTTAATGATCACATTGGACCCCTTTATCAGATTGATGTCGCTATCAGCATGGCAGTGCCATTACCGTGTGGGGGTATTCTAGCGGTCTAGACGCGCCCTGTCCGCTCTTGAGCTTCTTCGCCATTCACGGCAGGATAGCGACCAGACAACTCCTTGCCGACGAGACCCTGATGAACGCACAGCAGCTAGTCGATGAACGCGGCGACCTATGGCTTGCTCTTGCGCCGCTATGGCTGGACCGTGAGCCGAGCGAGCGTGACTACGCCCATATGATTGAGATGATCGAACAGCATGATATGTCGCTGAAAGAGCTAGAGTGGATGTTCCGCTTGGAGCTTGCTCCAGTGATGGCGAGGCACCAGCTGTCTATTGCCAGTGAATGGCGAAAATTCGATGACTATGCGCTGATGAAGCAGTTGGTAAGCCACAACTTGCGCCTGAAAGGCTGGCGGCGCAAAAGTTGGGCGCTGTTTTCTGGATTAACCACGATGATGGTTCGTCATCGCTGGGTAGAGTTAATGCAGCGACTAATGGTTACCCGTGGCGAGCTCTAACCGTTTAGCTTGCTCTTTACTCTTTATCAAGGGCGGCTTCCAGCGCAAGCCGCAGTGACAGACCATGATCCTTGGGAGCAAACCGCGCGATCACCCTGCCATCGCGTCCCACCAAGAACTTGGTAAAATTCCACTTGATCGCTTTGGTGCCTAACACGCCCGGTGCTTGTTGTTTAAGCACCACAAACAGTGGGTGGGCGTTTGGACCATTCACTGACACTTTTTCCATTAGTGGAAAGCTGACGCCAAACTGCTGTTCGCCGAAGATACAGAAAGCCTCTGCACTCTCCGGCGACTGCTTACCAAACTGGTTACAGGGGAAGCCAAGCACCGTAAAGCCACGGTCTCGGTAGCGCTGGTACAAACTTTCCAGCTCTTTTAACTGCGGGGTAAAGCCACACTTACTGGCCACATTAACGACCAACAACACTTGCCCGCGCAGCGCCCGCAAGTTAAATGGCTTGCCTTGATGGGTATAACAATCCTGCTCATAAATCATCATCGCAAGGCCCCCTAAATGACTCCACCAGCATAGGCTTTACCATGCCACGGCATTGGCAGTTACACCAGTGCGGCTTATCAACTAATCGGCCCTGCAACAACGCGCAGCGCCAGTGCAATAAGCAGCACCCCAGTGATTCGATTGATCCAGTGGGCATGGCGCTGGAGCCAAGGCAATACACGAGAGTGTGAAAGCCCTACTGCTACTAAAACATACCAGCCCCCATCAATAATAATCGCAGTTGCGACGATAATTGCCTTGGCAAGGACACTCATTTCAGGCGTCACGAACTGACTTAATAGCGCCACAAAAAAAATGATCAACTTGGGATTACCCAGCGCCACCAGCACCCCTTCCTTGGCAGCTTGTCGCGGCGTCGTCACTGCGGCATCGGGGGATAGCGCTCCACCTCTGCCCGCCCGTAGTGCTTTTATTCCAAGCCAGGCTAAATAGGCCGCCCCACACCATGTCACTAGTTGAAATAAATCTGGATGGCGCACAATAAGCGCACCTAAGCCCCATACGGTGAGCAACGCATAGAACCCAACGCCCAGCGCATGAAAGATCGCAGCCGTCATGCCGGGTAAGCGACCACCTCCTAACGTATGGCGCAGTACCAGTGCCAGGCTAGGTCCTGGTGACATCGCCCCCATGGCACAGATAGCGGCCAGCGATAGCCAGAGTGACAACGGCATTTTTCTCTCCTTGAAAGACAACAATGTAGGTTGGCTGAGTATACGACAGTCGCACAAGCGTTTAGCGAATAAATCCATCCCCTTAAATAACGCTGTTAGCATGGTACGCTGTTGGGTAAAATTTTCCCCTTTTTGAAAACGATGACGCCTGCTATGCAGGCGGTTCATGGCTAATAAAGGACTTCAATATGGGTAGGGCGTTTCAAAACCGTAAGGAATCCATGGCCAAAACGGCCGCTGCGAAAACCAAGGTTTACAGCAAGTATGGACGTGAAATTTACGTCTGCGCTAAAGCAGGCGGCACAGATCCAAACGGTAACCTTGCGCTACGCGGTTTAATGGAGCGTGCTAAGAAAGATCAGGTGCCGTCTCACGTTATCGATAAAGCCTTGGATAAAGCGAGCGGCGCAGGCGGCGAAGACTTTTCACCAGCGCGCTATGAAGGCTTTGGTCCCGGTAACGTGATGGTGATCGTCGACTGTTTGACCGACAACCCCAACCGCACCTTTGGTGATGTGCGCGGCTGCTTTACCAAAACGAAAAGCAAAATTGGCACTCCCGGTAGCGTTAGTCACATGTTTGATCACTGCGCGATTTTTTCGTTTGCGGGCAGTGATGAAGAAGCTGTGCTTGAAGCACTCATGGAAGCCGATGTCGACGTTACCGACATTGAGCAGGAAGAGGAACGTATCACGGTGTTTGCGCCGCATACCGATTACGCTAAAGCCAAACAAGCGCTGCTGGATGCTTTCGGTGAGATTGATTTCGAAGTAGACGAAATCCAATTCTTACCACAAACCCCCACGCCCATCGACGGCGATGACGTGGTGATGTTTGAGAAACTGCTGGGCATGCTCGAAGAGCTGGACGATGTTCAGAGTGTCTTCCACAGTGCCGAACTACCGGAAGCAACTGCTTAAACCGTCATTCGGTTAGCCCCCTTGTGGTCGCCGGCACCTATATCGTCGGCGACCACAGGTCGCCTGTCATTAACTAGCGGCGCCCTGTGAGTCCAAGGCTGCATCAGGCGGTAACAACGCCGGAGTAACGCCCGCTGCGCTTAGCACTTGTTTACCGCGCACGGTCAAATCGGTGATAAATAAAAACTGCTGCCGAGGATCCACCGGATAAGCGCGAATACGGTAATGCGTGCCCCAAGGTTTCTCCTCCGCTACGACAATAATCGGCTTATCAAACTTAAGGTAAGCACTGGTTAACGCGACGTCTCGTAACGCTTTACGCACCCAGCCAGCTTCGTGCTCCGGGTGAAGATAAAAACTTGCCACGCACTGAAGACTAACGTCGCCATTGTTAGCGTTATAAATAGCAGAATCCCAAAGTTTAAGATGAGGCACCGCCACCAAATCATCGTCGGGCGTTACTATTTCTACTGTGCGCATACCAACGTGCTTTACTTCGCCGTAAGTCCCTTCAATGTTGACCCAATCCCCTGGCCGATAGGGCAATTCAACGGCAGATACTACTCCGGCAATCAAGCTACTTACGTAATCTTTTAGGGCAAAGCCAATCGCTAGGCCAATGGCCCCCAGCAGCGTTACCATATTGCGCAATGAAGGCTCAATAACGATAGGTACAGCCACAGCCAGTGCGGTAATTAAAATCAATAACCGGGTGAGTGGCACCAGCGCAAATACTCTAAACCGTACTTGGCCATGCAAGCGATTGGCTAACCAGTTCAATCCTCTCTGGCTGACAATAATCAATAGCACCGTACTCGCTAGAATGACTCCTAAGGTAATCAGCGCTTGACTATCAAACTCATTAAACAGCTTGGCGTACTGCTTTTGATCGTCCATATAAGCTCCTAAAGCGGGTCAACTAGATAGTTTCGCGATTCCAGCAGTTGTCGCACGCTTGCGTAGCTTAATGGGGCGACTTGCCAGCGCCCTTGATGGCAACGGAGAATTCCCTGGCGAGCAAGTGCTAACCGTGCGTTTAGCGCTTCATGACTTGAGAATGGCAGCACATACCCTAACGCTTGATCCTCTAGTCCCCCATGAATGAGCAGTGTATGCAGCAACAGCGTTGCCACATCCCCCGTATCCGACGCTAACTCCGCTTCTGCCAACGCATCCAATAGCCATAGCTCTTTTGAAGACTCTTTTGACGGCTCTTTTGGCTGCCCTTCAGACTGCTCTTGTGAACGGCCACTTTCGTCATTTCCCACCGGTTCGCGCAGTCGCTCTCGCCAGTAGTGCCAAGCAATACCTAAATGCCCTCGACAATGGGCTGCTAGACGTTGCAACTCTTTATAGGAACGCTCACCATCAGCGCTATCTTCACTAACGTCAGCAAGAATCGGCTGCCCCGTACGGGAGCTATACACCGTCGGGCGGACGCCACCATCACCCGCCAACTGGGCAAAATAGTGTGCCAGCTGCTCACCCTCTAATGCCTGAAGGGTAACCACGGGTACGCCTTCCAACCCCACCGCATGCTGCAAATAAGCATACGTCCAGCTATCACAACCAATCACGCCCTGCCCCAAACGACCGCTTAACGCCCGCTCTAACAATTCACGGACGCCCTGCAGTCCTTGGGTATGGCGTAAAAAATGCCGCTCTAAGGCGGGAATTACCCACTGACGCTGGGAACCACAGCGCTCGACCCACTCTAGACAACCCTCTGTGAGCTCGTTGAGGGTGGGTGCAGATATGCAATTGACGCCCTGCTGCTGCGCCCAATGGCTAACTACAGCTGCGTGGCCACCATGAGGTGGTGAAATAAACAACACGACTGGCGCATCAACATACCCTTCCGTTACTTGGCTGAGAGCACGAGCCGCCGGTGTCCAATCAATAGCAGGCACCCAGTGCGAAAGTGCGACTTCAGATAACTTACGTAGCTCACTCTCTTCTTTTGCTTGGTGTTCGGAGGCTTCTCTGCCCATTATCCACGTAGTCGCTGCTCGCCAACTACGCCGCCACTGGCTGGCTTGGGTGTGTTCTGGTGTTTGAAACGACTCAAGTGCCACCATTTCCCATGGCGAAAAAGCAGTCTTCGTTGAGCGCTGCGTCATATGCCGCCTCGAACATAAATTAGTGGATTAAGGTTAGCATGCCTCATATTGTCATTGAGGGGTTAGCCGAACTTATCGACTAAAATAAAGTCGTTATACAGTAGCTAACTAATATGAGAGCAAAGCGCAGGAGGCGACAATGAGCGTAGTTAACGTCACTATGGCAGAACTGCATGAAAAGCTTTCAAAGTGCATTGCAGGCGAACGGGTGCTGATCGACCATGAGGGAAATCGATTTAGCGCACGTATTCAACATGTAGGCTTCACGGGGTTAAAGGTCATTCCTGAAACGCAGATCAAAAACAGCACGGGTGACCCAGGCGATATCGACGGAGTAACCGTTCCTTATGATGATATTTGGGAACTTGAAGTCAAGGGGGTCGTGTACAGCCGCTTGGAAACGTGATCTTTTTTGCACACCCACCCCTCGGTGGGCGTGCAATGGCAACACTCCAAAATCAAAAAAGTTAACTCAATCCAGTAATAAGTACTGCCTAGCTAGAAAGTCAGGCAAATCTTACCGAAGTGTTCACCGGACTCCTGATGGCGGAAAGCGTCGGCAATGTCACTCAGTGCAAACTCACGGTCAATAATCGGCTTCAAATTAGCCGCTTCGATAGCACGAATCATCTCGATTTGATGACGACGACTTCCCACAATAAGACCTTGCAGCTTAGCTTGCTTAGCCATCAGCTTGGCTGTTGGTATTTCGCCTTCCCGACCGGTTAGCACACCAATCAGCGCGATATGCCCGCCAATTTTCACCGCCTCAATTGATTGCGGCAGCGTACCAGGGCCGCCTACTTCAACAACATGGTCGACACCTTCACCATTCGTTAACGCCTTAACGGCCTTACCCCAGTCAGGCGTTTCTTTATAGTTGATGGTGTGTTCAGCGCCCAGCTCGCGCAGGCGGGTTAGTTTTTCATTAGAAGACGATGTGGCAATTACCCGCGCGCCCATCATTTTGGCAAACTGTAGCGCAAAAATGGAAACACCCCCAGTGCCCAACACCAGCACGGTGTCTCCTGCTTTTAACCCACCATCAACGACTAATGCCCGCCAAGCGGTCAAGCCTGCGGTCGTTAGCGTCGCAGACTCCGCATGACTATAACCTTGCGGCTGATGGGTGAACGAGGTAGCGGCGGCCACTACTTGCTCGCGAGCATAGCCATCAATGCCATCCCCTGGCGTGGTGGTGAAGTCGCCTACTCGCGCGGGCCCTTCCAGCCAATCAGGGAAAAACGTCGACACAACTGCATCACCGACTGCGAACTCGCTAACGCCTTCCCCAACCGCTTCGACCACACCGGCACCATCCGACATGGGAATACGGCCATCTGCGGTGGGAATCATCCCCGCCACCACGGCATAGTCATGAAAGTTAAGTGAGCTGGCGCGCAGCCGTACTTTAATTTCACCGGGACCAAGCTCACCTGGCGCCGTTAGTTCAACCACGTCCAGTTTAGCTAAACCGCCGGGCTCTCGAAGCTGAATGGCTTGCATCACTACCTCCTATTGAACACATGTCGTTTAAAACGCCTAGTACTTAAAAGAGTACTAAAAAGCCTAGTAAACGACTGGTCTAATATGAAATGAGGGCACTGGGGTCAGTATCAAGGCCAAGATCAAGATCGTGCCCTAAAAAGCCCCCGGACTGGCGCTGCCACAGGCTGGCGTAAATGCCGTTCTGTGCCAGCAACTCCTGGTGTGTGCCGCTTTCCACTATACGACCTTCATCGACCACAATTAACCGGTCAAGCATCGCAATGGTAGAGAGTCGGTGCGCAATGGCGATCACCGTTTTGCCTTCCATCAGCGAATCGAGCTGCTCTTGAATCGCGGCTTCCACTTCGGAATCCAACGCTGAGGTGGCCTCGTCCAACACCAGAATCGGGGCGTTTTTAAGCAACACGCGAGCAATGGCAATACGCTGGCGCTGTCCACCGGAGAGTTTAACGCCGCGCTCGCCGACATGGGCGTCTAAACCGCGCCGCCCTTTAGGGTCAACCAACTCGTTAATAAACGTATCTGCATGGGCGCGACACACCGCTTGCCACACATCATCATCGTTGGCATGAGGGCTACCGTAGCGAATATTATCTCGCAACGAACGGTGCAGCAGCGAGGTATCCTGAGTCACCATGCCAATCTGATGACGCAATGAAGTCTGGGTGACGTCAGCAATATTCTGTCCATCAATCAGGATACGCCCGCCCTGTAAGTCATAAAAGCGCAGCAACAGATTGGCCAGGGTGGATTTACCCGCTCCGGATCGGCCAATCAAGCCAATTTTTTCGCCAGGTTTAATCGTCAGGCTCAACCCGTCAAAGACGTTTTTACTTTCACCTTTAGCCTGGGCGTACTGAAAGCGCAGCGCATCAAACACAATTTCGCCATAGGGCACCGCAAGCGCTTTGGCATTCGACGCATCTTTGATCGTGGGCTCCTGGGCGATGGTATTCATACCATCCTGCACCGTACCAATATTTTCAAACAGGCCGGCCACTTCCCATAAAATCCAATCCGACATAAAGCGGATACGCATGACCAGGGCTATCGCAATCGCTAACACGCCCAGAGAAATAGCGTCAAAATACCAAGCGCTAATCGCCATACCCGCCGTTCCCACCAGTAGCAGCGTATTGAGCAGCGTCAGGCAAACACTCATGATGGTGACTAGCCGCATTTGACGATGCACCGTGTCCATAAAACCTTGCATCGCATCCTTGGCGTAGCCCTGTTCACGTTCGGTATCAGCAAACAGCTTAATCGTTTGGATATTGCTGTAACTATCAACCACGCGCCCCGTCATCTGGGCACGAGCATCGGCCTGAGCCATCGAAACGTCGCGCAGGCGCGGGACAAAAAAGCGCATAATGCCTAAATAACCGATCAACCAAAGCCCCAGCGGCAGCAACAGCCACGGGTCTGCGCGGCCTAATAAAATTGCCGCCCCAGTGAAGTACACAATGGCGTAAACCATTAGATCCATCACTTTGGTGACAGTCTCACGAATAGCCAACGCTGTTTGCATGACTTTTTGCGACACTCGCCCTGCAAACTCATCCTGATAAAAGGCCAAGCTTTGGCTAAGCATATGGCGGTGAGAAAGCCAGCGGCCGATCATCGGGTAGTTACCGAAGATGCTTTGGTGGGTCACCAGAGACTGCGCCAGTACCAGTAGCGGCAGGCCGATAATCACTAACAAGCCCACGCCTGCCAGCCAAAGCCCGTGATCCGACCAGAAATTCGCGCGTTCTACGTTACCCAGCCAATCGACCAAGTCGCCCATATAACTAAAAAACACCACCTCCGCCGCAGAAACCAAGGCAGTCGCGACCGACATCAGCAATAGCCACGGCCATACAGGGCGCGAAAAATGCCAAATAAACGGCAGCAGTCCTTTCGGTGGCGTGGCAACCTCGCCTTCGGGATAGGGATTCACCCGCCTTTCAAAGTAACGGAACAGCGGCGCTAGCGTACGTGACAACATAGAAAGTCCTTTCGTTACCTTAATAGACAGATGTAGTTAAGAAGATTGGCGACGCAATAGCCAACGAGCCCAAAAAGGGGCCAAGATCATCAGTGTGACCATACGCAGTAAGTGGTGAAATGCTACAAACACAGGATCGATATTAAGCGCGACAGCAAGAATAGCCATTTCACCGATGCCACCGGGAGCCAGCGCTAATAGGGCTACGTCACGGCGCACGCCCAACAGCTGATGGATAAGTTCAGCAAACAGTGCTAACACCACCAGTGCAAGCAGCGTCGCCACCCCCGACTGCCATAAATAACGCCCGAGCAGGCGTCGTGTCATGCCTTGAAAACGCGAGCCAATCGCGCTGCCTAGCACCCATAACATGAGGTTCATTCCCCAACTAGGCAACGTAAGGCTTGCCAGCCCAAACCCAGATAGCAAGGCCGCCATAATAAGCGGCGCAAGTAACGCCGAACTTGGAATGCGCAGCCACCGACCCACGGGTAATAAGAAAGGAATAGTTAGCAGCATCCAGCCGTGCTCAAGGATAGCCTGGGCTGGCCCAATGTCACCAGCACCGCCTTCAAATGCCCAAAACAGGGGAGGAAGAAATAGGATGACGAGAATAATTCGTAGCGACTGGGCAATGGCGATGCGTTGCGGGTCACCGCCACATTGATCGCCGAGCATGATCATTGCCGTCATTGCCCCTGGCGATGCACCAAACCAAGCACTGACCGGGTCGAAGCCACAGCGACGATACCACGCCGCAGCAACAGCGGTGGATGCCGCAACACCTGCCAGCAAGAGTGCTGCCGAGATTGGCCAGTCCAGTACACGATGGGCAAGTTGAGGGGTTACTTGGCTGCCCAGCACCAATCCCATAACCGCTAAAAACACGTTGCGCAGCGGCTCCGGTACGCCAACGTTAATTCCTTTTGCCGATACCAGCAGGTTAGCGATCAGCGGGCCTAGCATCCAGGCAAGCGGTAAACCGGTTAGGTGAAAAACGACACCGCCCACGGCGCCTACGGCAAGCGATGTTACAAGTCCCTTTGCACTTTCTGCGCTGACACGGATGCCTTTCACGCTCTTCTCCACCCTAACCTTTAACGTTAAAACGCAATTATTAACCTGCTAAGCGTAAACGTTAGCTTACCACTGCTAAGGGCTTTAGGGTGTTAAGAGCTAGGTGTAAAGTGCCTTTTGTTAAGTAGCGATTATCAAGCGCCGATTGTTAAGCGCTAGGCTTTAGGTACCTGATGTTAGGCGCCAAGTACCTCTATTTTTAATCTTCGTCATCATCGCCGCGCATGCGCGCCTGACGATCAGCCTCTTCCTCAATAGCATCATCAATCACTTCCAATAACTCATCGACATTAGCTATGTGGCTATCAAGCTCAAAATGGCCAGTCAGCTTAATATCAGGGTGTAGCTTGCCTGCTTCATACAAGGCCCACATTTCTTTACCGTAGTGGGTAGTCAGTAGCTCGGGGGCAAAACGACCGAAGTAGGCGCGCATATTATCAACATCGCGCTCTAGCATTGCTGCCGCACTATTGTTGCCCGCCGCATCCACCGCCTGGGGCAAATCGATAATCACCGGCCCTTCGGCGTCAACCAGCACGTTGAATTCAGATAAGTCGCCATGGATCAAACCTGCGCAAAGCATTCGCACTACGTCTTGAATCACTTTGGCGTGATAGCGCAGCGCTTGCTCCTCGGTTAGGGTCACTTCGTCCAAACGTGGCGCTACGTTTCCCTCGGCATCGCTGATCATTTCCATGAGCAGTACGCCATCAACAAAACCATGTGGCTCAGGCACGCGGACATCAGCGGCAGCAAGACGATATAGCGCATCGACTTCCGCATTCAGCCACGCCTGCTCCTGCTCTTTTTGACCGTAGCGGGTCTTTTTGGCCATGGCGCGCGAACGACGACTATTGCGCTCCTTGCGCCCTTCCTGGTATTGCACGGCCTGCTTAAAGCTACGCTGTTTAGCTTCTTTAAAGACCTTGGCGCAACGTACTTCTTCACCGCAGCGCACGACATACACCTGCGCCTCTTTACCACTCATTAACTGCACCAGCACCTCGTCGATCATTCCATCATCGACCAGAGGCTGTAATCGCTTAGGGATTTTCATGGTTAGCTGCGTCGGCTCCTCTTTACTATCTGTGCACAATCATTAATCGATCAATAGCGAATACGGCGGACGCGGAAAGCGCGCCCTTTAAGTTTGTCACGTTCAAGTTTGGCCTGGGCTTTTTGAACAGCCCCATGCTCCACTGCCACATAGGCACTGCGGGCCAGCACTTTAATTTTGCCTACCTGATCACCACGCAGGCCACCTTCGCTGGTTAGGGCCCCCAGGATATCCCCCGGGCGCAGCTTGTCTTTCTTACCACCCGCTAACTGTAGTGTTGCCATAGGCGGTTCAAATGGCACTGAATGCTTGGGTTTGGGCAAGGGTTCAGTGGTAATCGGTTGTTCTAGCAAACCTTCCAACCGCTCCAGCCGATAGTGCTCTTTAGGTGTTACCAGCGTACAGGCAATGCCGCTAGCCCCTGCGCGCCCGGTTCGCCCTACTCGATGCACGTGAACATCAAGCTCACGGGCAATCTGATAATTAAACACCGCATCTAATTGAGCAATATCTAAACCGCGCGCAGCAACATCCGTTGCTACTAGAATAGACGCACTTTGGTTAGCAAACAGAATTAGGCGACGATCACGATCTTTCTGCTCTAAGTCGCCGTTGAGCGCCACGGCGCTAAAACCAGCATCCACCAGTTGCTCAGCCACCGCCTGAGTTTCGCGTTTAGTGTTGCAGAACACCACGCTGGTCGCTGGCCGATAAACCAGTAGCAGCTGTTGAAGGGCCGCGAAACGCGCCTCTTCATTGGCAACGTCATAGAAGTGTTGATCAATAGTAGTGGCATCATGAACCTCGGCCACTTTGACCATCACTGGCTCACGCATAATGCCTCGGGTCATAGCAGTCAGGCCACCTGAAGCCTGATCGTCTGGGAATGTCGCACTAAACAGCAGCGTTTGGCGATCAGCTGGGGTCTCATCAATGATCGCATCAATGGTGTCTTGAAAGCCCATATCGAGCATACGATCGGCTTCATCAAGTACCAAGGTGGTAAGCGACCCCAGTGTCAACGAGCCTTTGCGCAAATGCTCGTCGATACGTCCCGGCGTACCCACGACAATATGCGCACCATGTTCCAAGGAGCCTAGCTGCGGCCCAAACGGCGCTCCGCCGCATAGGGTAAGCACTTTAACGTTGGGCAACCCACGCGCCAAACGGCGTAGCTCTTCGGCCACCTGGTCGGCGAGCTCTCGGGTGGGGCACAGCACAAGGCCCTGTACAGCAAATGCTTCTACGCGCAACTCAGCCAGCAGTGCCAAGCCAAAGGCAGCGGTTTTTCCCGACCCCGTTTTGGCCTGAGCCAACACATCACGACCCGCCAACATCGGTGGCAGGCTTTGCGCCTGCACAGGCGTCATTGCGTGATAGCCAAGGGAATCTAAGTTGCTTAAAAGCGCAGGAGAGAGCGCAAGCGATGCAAAAGAAGTGTCAGACACAAAATTATCCTGAAGGGGCTATATTGCCCAGCAAACCTATAATGTGAAGCACCATACCAGAAAGCGCCAACCTATGCCTTGGCAAGGATAGGCGAACGGTACAACATGGGTGGTTGCTAGGCTCATAGATGAGTGGTTGCTAGCCCCATAGATAGTAAATCAGATATTAGGAAAGCGTCGTTGCTAGCGCCGCAAAACGCCCCTGGCATAACGCTGCTAAGTCGTTCGGAGCAAGCTCAATCTCCAGCCCACGTCGCCCCGCGCTTACATACAGTGTCGAAAATGTCTGCGCCGAGTCGTCGATAAACGTAGGCAGACGCTTTTTCTGGCCCAGCGGGCTAACACCACCAAGCACATACCCCGTGGTCCGTTCCACGTCACCTGGCGCCGCCATTGACGCTTTTTTCGCCCCTGCCGCTTTAGCAATTTGCTTTAACCCCAGCTGGCTGGTGACCGGTACAATACCAACTGCCAACTGCTTACCATCCAGGGTAACTACCAAGGTTTTAAACACTTGCTGAGCGGCAACACCCAGTTTTTCAGCTGCCTCCAGCCCGTAAGATTGCGCAGCAGCATCGTGTTGATACTCATGGATCTGAAATGCAATTCCCGCGTGTTTCGCGCTATTAATCGCCGGTGTCATGGAATTCTCTTAAGTTAACATCGCCAGCTCGTCTGGAAAGGACACTTCTCTCTGCTAAGCTTAATATCGTGATTGGTTTAAGGAAGTCAACTGACAGGAGTCGACCTATGAAAGCAACTTCCAAAGCACAGCAGAAAGCTGCGGGGGCGGCGCTTTCTGCCAAGCGTGGTGAAACAAAGCCTAGTGAACTTTATGATTCCTCTAAAGACATGTATGACTCAATGAGCGAAGAGGAACTTGAAGAGATGGCAAGCACCCAGCGCAAAGGTAAGCCTCAAAAGAGAGCAAACGACTAAACGCCTATCGGCAACGTCTCAGGTTGCGGCAGCGCTGTCACTGCTGCCTATTCTGCTGCTAATAAATTAAGTTACCAATGTAATGCTGGTCACAGCACGCAGATTACGCTGTTTGCAATGCTGTTCTACACTTTCAACAATCTCCTCCGCATCATTGATTTGTTGCATATCCAGTTGAATATCAACCATTAAGAAGCTGCCAACCTGAGCTAAACGTACGTCGTCATTAGCAATATCGAAGTCTGCCACCTCTTGCACTACGTCCTGGCGAACGCTACCCAACGGCTCGCCAAACATCAATTCTCGCAGTGCACCACGCATCATGCGAATAGGCATCGGCAAGAAGTAGCCGGCGATAATCAGCACCATCACAGGATCGGCAAAACGCGCCAGATGAGCCCAAGGGGTCAGCGTTAATCCCCACGTGAGCGCAAAGCCCAGCATCACGGCGGCACTAAGCCATGTGTCCATTTGCCACTGACGCAGCTCGGCAGCTAGCAGTGAAGAGCGCGCAATTCGGGCATAACGGCTCAACCACCACCAGGTCAGTAAACAGCCTGCCACATTCACCACGCCAAACATCAACGCAAGATCTAACGTTACCAGCCGCCCGCCTTGCGCAAGACTCCACACAGCAGACACCATTGAGAACAGGCACACTAACGCGATCACTACGCCTTTAAGCAGCACAGCCAACGGCTCTACGGTCAGCCGCCCAAAGGGGTAATGATTATCTGCCGGTTTGCGCGCCTGTTTTAACGCAAACAACGACAGCGACGCCAGCACTAAACTTAATAGCGAATAGCCACTATCGAATAAAATAGTAATTGATCCACTGGCAAGCCCGAGTGCAAGGCCGGTAAAGGCGAACAGGCTGGCAGAGACAGCAGAAAATCTGAGCGCACGGCGCTCGGCGACAAAGGGGGTCACGCGAAATACTCCAGTAAAGTGTGTTAAACCCAACGCATAATAGTGAGTACACTAACGTTTCACCAATCGCTCAGCGCCAACTTTTTTGGCTCTCCACGGAGTAACCTATGCGCGCAGAACAAGTGCAGGCGTTTATTGACGTTACTGAACATGGCTCCTTTGCGGCGGCCGCGCGACACACAGGGATAAAACGCAGCACGCTAAGTGCCACAGTGAATGCCTTAGAAGATAGTCTTGGGGTCGTGCTGTTCGAGCGTTCAGGCAATAGCCTACAGCTCACTGCGGTAGGTGAAAGCGTGCTGCCGGACTGCTACCGACTGCTGACAAGTGCCAGCCGAATCAAAAAACACTGCCAACAGCACCTGCAAGGCGTAGAAAGCCAGCTGTGCATTGCCAGGGATGATGCGTTGCCCGAAGCATTTTGGCGACAAGTCATGCACGATTTAAAGCAGCGCTATCCGCTTACGGCCATCTCGGTATATTTATTACCTCCCCAAGAGCACCCACAGTTCGTCCTTCGCCAAACCGTTGATATCGCCTTTGGGTTGTATACCGCTGAGGGTGCCGACGTAAATGCCAGTAACCTTGCACCGGTGAGCATGTGCCTAGTAGCGGCAACGTCGCACCCGCTAAGCCGCTTACCCAGTGTTACCCGCGACGATCTCGCCCAATATACTCAGGTGTGCTTAACCTATGAGCAGGGCGATAAACTAGTCAGTGAGGCACTTTTTTCGACAAATTATCTAGGGCTAACCATGTTTGAGGTCATTCGCGATGCCGCCATCAATGGCACTGGCTGGGCACTGCTACCCTACCCATTGGTGAAAGAAGCCATAGAAAGCCATCAGCTTTGCGCGCTAAATCATGATCTCGCCCTGGACAGCCACTATTATCGCTACGTAGAAGGAGAAAGCCTGGGAGTGGTCGCCACCGCACTGCTAACGAAAGTGTCACGCTTTTTAGGCACTACCCGTTGATGCTTTGTAATAACGTTGAAATAGAGCATTGGAAAAAATTGCTCATGCCTTCCACTCTGTTAAGGAACTTGTAAAAAAGTGCTACATAAGGAGATCAAAAGGACACGCTAGAGAACCGGCGCAGGTGAGTGTCATCTAAGCGTAAAGTGCATCTGCCAGTGTCGATGTTGCCGTCAACTAAGGAGTAGTTTCCACGATGGTACGACTCGATAAGAAAGCGACTAGGCTGTATGTCCTAGACACGAATGTCCTTATCCACGACCCCGCCGCGCTCTACCACTTTGATGAGCACGACGTCGTTATCCCCATGACTGTACTCGAGGAGCTAGATAAGCATAAAAACGGCATCAGAGAGATCGCCCGTACGGCGCGGCAAATTAGCCGCACGCTTTCCGACTTAACCAGCCAAGTCACCTTCGACGAAATCCAGAAAGGCATTCCCATTCCCCGCATCAGTGGTGAATCGGGCCGCCTACATTTTTTGTGCTACAACGACCTTAAACCCTTCGACTCCCTTGATGACAGCCCCGATAACCGCATTTTGGCGGAGACCTGCCGGCTACGCGATGAGCGTCCGGATGCTTCCGTTATCCTGATCACCAAAGATATCAACCTACGGGTAAAAGCCGCCGCGCTAAAAGTACCGGTGGAAGATTACCTGAATGACCGCGCTTTCTCTGACAGCGATGCGATGATTGAAGGTGCGCAGGTTTACGCCACCGCGGGACAGGATGGTGCTTCGCTGTGGGAAGCGCTCAATGTCGACGTCACCGTTGAGCGTATCGACCACCACACCTTTTATCAGCTAAGTGGCAACATGCCTCGCCATTGGCATGTCGGCATGCTGGTATCCGATAGCGAAAATGGCGCCGAGTTTGAAGCCATTGTCCGTGAGCTTTCACCGTCATCTGCCCGACTACAGCTACTTACCAACTACCGTCACCATGCGGGCGTATGGGGCGTTCATGCCCACGACAGTCGCCAAAACTTCACCCTCAACCTACTAATGGACCCGGACATTGATCTGGTCACCATTGCTGGTAATGCAGGCACCGGCAAAACCTTTATGACACTCGCCGCAGCGTTCCAGCAAACACTGGATGCCAAACTATTTGAGCGCATTGTGTTTACCCGTGCGCCGATTCCCATGGGCGAAGATATCGGTTTCTTACCGGGCACCGAAGAGGAGAAAATGTCGCCGTGGATGGGTGCCTTCCACGACAATATGGACAACCTGTTGCGTAACGAAGAAGGGGAATCTAGCTGGGATAATGGTGCTACTCGGCAGTTAATTGGCTCCAGGGTTCAGATTCGCGCACCGAGCTTCATGCGTGGGCGCACCTTAAACGATACGTTCTTGATTATTGACGAGGCGCAAAATTTTACCCCCAAACAGCTTAAATCATTGGTAACCCGAGCGGGCCGAAATACCAAAATTGTCTGTTTAGGCAACGTTGGCCAGATCGACACGCCCTACCTCACCGCCAACACCTGTGGCATGGCTGCTGTTGTAGAACGATTTAGGGATTGGCCCCATGCTGGGCATATCACCCTGAAAAGCGTTGAACGTTCACGCTTGGCACTGGCTGCCGAAGAGCTTTTGTAACGTTTTCCGCAAAAACCCTACCGATTCACACTTCCACTAAACAACACCGCCCAGCTTTGCTGGGCGATGTTGATTGGTGCATATCGCTGTCGGGGTCATTTATCCTGCAACTGGTGTCGCGTATCAACATTTTCGCTATTCCAGGGGTTTTCAACACCTACCGTGTCGGCAGCAAATGCCTGACGTTCGCCAAGTGAGCGAGCAGCCCCCACCGTTGTGTCGTTGCAGGTCTGGCGCTCCATTTCGCAGTTGAGTTCAGCACCAAACAGCACCACAAACGCTGACAGCCAAAACCACAGCATTAGCGCCACAACAGCACCAAGAGAGCCATACAGCTCACTAAAGGTAGAAAAGTAACGTACGTAAAGCGACAAGCCACCTGAGCCTAGTAACCACATAGTGGTGGCAAACAGCGTGCCATAGCTTAACCAGCGCCACTGGGCAGAACGTCGATAAGGCGCGTAACGATACAGCAAAGCAATAAGCACGCTCATCAGTAACAACAGCGCGGGCCAACGCAGCCATTTCAAAACACTATCCACCGGTGGCTCAATCGTCAGCGCATCAACCACTATCGGCACAATGGCGATAAACCCCAGTGACACTAGCGTCATTATGATCAAACCAGAGGTCAACGATACCAGCACGACACCACGCAGTAATAACAGCCGCTTTTCGTGTTCGCCATACACTACGTTTAAGCCAACCACTAATATGGAAACACTTTTCGATGCGATGTACATGGCCACTAACAGCCCCACAAGTGCTGTCGTCACATTGCCAGACTCCGTCGTCTCGACCACCTCTTGAGCCTGCTGGTCAATCAAATTTGCCGCATCCGGTGGCATAAAACGGCTAATTTCGTAAAGCTGACGGCCTGCCTCAACAGGATCAAACAGCAAACCCCAAAGAGAAATAACGGCGGCAATGGTCGGAAATAGCGCCAGCAGGGCATAAAAAGCGATGCCCGCTGCAAAGATAGTAATCCGGTCCCGACGTGCAGCACGCACTACACGCCAAATAATATCGAGCCACCCCTCACGAGGGATATCACCAGGTACGCCAGCTCCACGACCTCGGTACTGCTTACCCACTTAGCCCAACCGCTCGCTCAGCCACTTACCAATATCATTTACCTGCTGCGGGCATAGCGCATGCGCCATCGGATACTGGCGATAATTAACCGTGTAGCCCATTTCTTTTAGGCGTTCGACACCACTGCGGCCCAAAGTTTCAGGAACGATGGGGTCGAAATTCCCATGATGTACTTCGATGGGAATATCACGATTGGATTCAGCTAAATTGATGCTATCGGCCGTCGCAAAATAGGTCGACATGGCCAACAGTCCGCCAAGAGGCTGAGGGAATGAAAGCGCCGCCTGATAAGCGACTGCGCCTCCCTGAGAAAACCCCGCTACGATAATGCGGAGGCTGTCGATTCCTTGATCAATCTGCTCTTCAATCAGTGCCTGAATGCGTTCAGCAGACGTTTTTAGTTGCGCTTCATCCACCCGACGCCCCAAATCCATTGCGAGGATGTCGTACCACGCGGGCATCACCATGCCGCCATTAATAGTGACCGGCAAGCGCGGCGCGTGAGGCATAATAAAACGCACATGCGCTGAGTCCGGTAGCGTAAGGGCTGGCACTAGCGGCTCGAAATCGTGCCCATCGGCACCCAACCCGTGAATAATAAACACGCACGCATCGGCGGGTTGACCATTTTGCGGTTCAATAATCAGTTCGCCTGGGGCTGTCATGGGCTCTTTCCTTGCTGACGTTAAAAGCGCCACCCTAGCGTAAAGTGACGCGTTGGGCGAGTCATTTGCCTGCTTAAAGCGGCCAAACCATTGGAATAAGGGTTAAGGCAATGGCCCCCGTCAATAGGTTTAAGCCACCACCAACACGCAAGAAATCACTGACCCGATAGCCGCCAGGGCCATGCACCATAAGGTTCGTTTGATAACCAATCGGTGTCAAAAAACTCGCCGAGGCAGCAAACATTACCGCCACCACATAGGGCATCGGGTTAACCCCCAGGCTTTCTGCTGCTGCCATGACCACCGGAAAAATGATCACCGCAGCAGCATTATTGGTCACCAACTCGGTTAACATTGCCACGACGCAATAAGTGGCAATTAATAGCAACAGCGGGTTACCCGCCACCAACGATAGAACACTGCCCGCCAGGAAATCCGCCGCGCCGGATGTTTGCAGCGCAGCCCCTACCCCGAAAGATGCTGCAATGGTCAGCAACACTTGCGTATCCAGGCCACGCTTAGCAGCCCCCACGGAACAACAACCGGTTAATAACGCTAGCGCCGCGCCCAACATGGCAGCATTGAGCATACTTAAGACACCTAATGCCGCCAACAGCACCGCCCCCAACAAAATCGCCCATGCCAGCGGGGCTTTTTCATGAACAGGCCGCGCTGAACCGTTCAACTCACTAATTAAAAGAAAGTCTTTCGATTGGCGGTGGCGCTCAATGAACGGAGGGCGTGCTTCTAACAGCAGCACATCAGCAGGTTGCAAACGGACTTGGCCTAAGTTGCCGGTTACCCGCTCACCACCACGACAGATTGCTAATACAGCAGCACCATACAGCGTTCTAAAACGGCCGTCACGAATCCGCTGTCCAATAAACTGACACTGGTTCGATACCACCGCTTCAACCAAGCGCCGCTCTTTAAACTCTTTTTCCAAACTCGACGCCGCATCACGAGAAGGAATGAGTCCACGAATCTGCTGTAGCTCTACAGCGGCGTCCGAGGTGCCCACAAAAACGAGTCGGTCACCTGCCTTTAGCTGCTCGCCTGGCCCCACTACACTCACCACATTACCTGCACGCTCAATTTCAACTAAAAAAAGCTCTTGAAGGTGGCGTAAACCAGCCTCTTCCACCGTACGGTCGACCAGCACACCCGCAGGATCAACTTCCATTTCGATGGTGAACTCACGAGGGTTAGCAAACGCTTTTGACATCCCCTCTCGTGAAGGCAATAAACGTGGTCCCAAGAAGATAAGGTAAGCAAGGCCCGCCAGCGCAACAGGGACACCTACCCACGCTAAATCAAATAGCCCCATCTCAAGCGCGGGATAGCGCTCTACTAACAAACCATGCACAACTAAGTTAGTACTGGTACCAAACAGTGTAATGGTACCGCCTAGAATGGAAGCAAAGCTGAGCGGCATTAAAAGCCGTTGAGGAGAAAGCCTTAGTCGCCGACTCCAACTCATGACAGCAGGGATGTAGGTAGCCACTACGGGCGTGTTATTAAGAAAACCACTCAGCGATGCCACGGGTAGCAAAAGCCGAACAAGTGCACCCCGCTCACTGCTAGGACGACCCAGTACATAGCGAATAATCAGGTCAATACCACCCGTTTCACGAATACTGGCAACCAACACATACATGAAGGCCACGGTAAACAAGCCACTGTTAGAAAAACCGCCCAGCGCCTGCTGCGGGTCAATGACCCCCAAGGTCATTAACACCACGACGGCACCAAGCAGAATAATGTCTGGCCCCAGTCGAGACAGTGTCATTAACGGGAAGATAGTCAGCACTACCCCCACGGCTATCCAAGCATCCAGCGACATATCCTGCATCCCTAACCTAAAATCTTAGGAGCATTGTGCCGCCTCGAAGATATTCTAAAAAGTTATTTTTAGAAACACAGTAAGAACAAAAAAGAATATAGGCGTGAGGCGTGAGGCGTGAGGCGTGAGGCGTGAGGCGTGAGGCGTGAGGCGTGAGGCGTGAGGCGTGAGGCGTGAGGCGTGAGGCGTGAGGCGTGAGGCGTGAGGCGTGAGGCGTGAGGCGTGAACAGGATACCGATTAGATAAAAACGAAAAAACCCCGCTTTCGCGGGGTTTTTTAGCATATTAGCGTTACGCGCTAACAGCGAACATCATCGTTTCTAATTAAAGAACTTTGATGTTAGAAGCCTGAAGGCCTTTTTTACCCTGAGTAACGTCGAAGGAAACCTTCTGACCGTCTTGCAGAGTTTTGAAGCCGTCAGCTTGAATTTCAGAGAAATGCGCGAACAGGTCGTCGCCATTGTCGTCCGGAGAAATGAAGCCGAAGCCTTTAGTGTCGTTAAACCACTTAACGGTACCAGTTGCCATGATCGAAATCCTCGATGTAGCTTGATGTAGAGCCGGGTAATACCCGAGTTGCAGTGGGTAGAACAAGAAACTTTCACCAGACTAAACGCTTGGGCGTTTCGATACTGCTGACAACGTTCGACTTGCTAACCAACTGCATCCAGCATGCGCTTAACTTAGCCGCACGTCAATACTATAGTTAAAAAAAATGTCAGGGTAATGACTGGTCCGCGGCCATCATCCACCCTGCTGCTTTTTCGGCGATCATTAAGGTAGGTGAGTTGGTATTACCGCTGGTAATGGTCGGCATAATACTGGCGTCCACTACTCGCAGACCGCTCACTCCCTTAACACGCAGCTTGGAATCCACCACGGTCCCCGGGTCGTCATCGCGGCCCATTTTCGCCGTCCCGACTGGGTGAAAGATCGTGGTACCGATATCGCCCGCCAATTTGGCTAGTTCTTCGTCGCTTTGATACTGCAACCCAGGTTTAAACTCTTCTGGCTGATACTTAGCGAATGCCTGCTGCTCGGCAATCCGCCGCGTAACCCGTAATGAGTCTGCCGCCACATTGCGGTCTTCTTCCGTGCTCAGGTAGTTAGGCTCAATGGCGGGCGCCGTTTGTGGATCACGGTTTTTGATCCTTACCGAGCCACGGCTTGTGGGGTTAAGATTGCAGACACTGGCGGTAATCGCAGGAAACCCATGCAGTGGCTGGCCAAACGCGTCAAGGCTTAATGGCTGTACGTGGTACTCGATGTTGGCGTGCTGATACTCGTCAGAACTGCGCGTAAAGATACATAACTGAGAAGGCGCCATACTCATCGGCCCCCTACGTTTCAGCACGTACTCCAAACCAATCTTGGCTTTACCCAGTAGAGTACTGGCCATGGTATTAAGCGTTTTTGCCCCTTTCACTTTATAGACGGAGCGAATCTGCAAGTGGTCCTGCAAGTTTTCGCCTACGCCAGGTAGCGCTGCCACCACATCAATACCGTGTTGTTGCAATAGCTCGGGCGCGCCAATACCGGAAAGCTGTAGAATCTGTGGCGAACCGATAGCGCCGGCACTCAGTACAACTTCTTTATTAGCCGCCACACTAAGCGTTTTGCCCTCGCGTAGAAGCTCTGCGCCTACGCAGCGCGGTTGGCCATCTTGCGGTTCAAATAACAGACGATTGACGTGGGTAGAGTGCCATATCGTTAGGTTGGTGCGTTGCTTGATCGGCCGCAAAAACGCTTTAGAAGTATTCCAGCGCCAGCCATTGCGCTGGTTGACTTCAAAATAGTTAACGCCTTCGTTATCACCACGATTGAAATCGTCAGTGCGCGGAATACCCGCTTGCACCGCCGCCTCGGCGAAATCATCTAATACTTGCCAGCTTAAGCGCTGTTTTTCGATCCGCCATTCGCCACCATGGCCATGGTAACGGCGATGATCGGCATCGCCATCACCGCCTTCATCCAAACGGTGATGGTCTTCGTGTTTCATAAAATCTGGCAAGCAGTTCTCCCACCGCCAGGCGTCATCGCCGGTCAACTCGGCCCAGTGATCGTAATCCCGTGCCTGACCACGCAGATAAAGCATGCCATTAATGCTGGAACAGCCACCTAGCGTTTTACCCCGGGGATAAATCAGTGAGCGGCCATTGAGCCCTTTGTCTGGTTCGGTACGAAACAGCCAGTCAGTGCGCGGGTTGTTGATGCAGTAAAGATAGCCCACCGGAATATGAATCCAGTGGTAGTTATCTGGCCCGCCCGCTTCAATTAGCAGCACCTTATTATTTGGATTGGCGCTGAGTCTATTTGCCATCAGGCACCCTGCGGTGCCTGCGCCGATCACAATATAATCGAAGTTATTATTAGTAACATGTGACATGAACGGGCTCCCGTAACGTAATGGCGTTACTTCGCCGTAGGCATCACAAACTCAGCGCCTGAATCAATAGAGTCTGACCAGCGCTGCATAATGGATTTCTGCTTGGTATAGAAGCGCACGCCCTCTTCGCCATAAGCATGCGAATCGCCAAACAGCGAACGCTTCCAACCGCCGAAACCATGCCACGCCATGGGTACCGGAATGGGCACATTGATGCCGACCATGCCCACCTGAATACGGCGACCAAATTCCCGCGCAACGCTACCGCTCTCAGTGAAGCAGCTCACTCCGTTACCAAATTCATGGTCATTGATCAGTTGAATGGCAGTGGCAATATCCGGCACCCGAATACAGGCCAGCACTGGTCCGAATATCTCTTCTTTGTAAATGGTCATCTCGGGGGTGACATGATCAAACAGAGTACCGCCCATCCAGAAGCCTTCGGCACAGCCGTCACCGGTTTGCGCGGCATCGAATTCTCGGCCATCCACCACCAAGTGTGCGCCTTCTTCTACACCTTTATTAATGTAACCGGTAATCCGCTCGTGAGCCTGACGGGTGACAATCGGGCCCATTTCCGCATCCAGCTGCATGCCGTCTTTAACCTTCAGCGCCTTGGCACGTTCCGCCAGTTGAGCCACCACGCCATCCGCCACATCGCCCACCAGCACCGCCACGCTGATTGCCATACAACGTTCGCCCGCCGAGCCGTAGGCAGCGCCAATCAAGGCATCCACGGCTTTATCCAAGTTGGCATCCGGCATCACTACCATATGGTTTTTAGCGCCACCCAGTGCTTGCACCCGCTTACCGTGCTTAGCGCCGCGCTCGTAAATCAGGTTAGCAATCGGCGTAGAGCCAACAAACGACAACGCCTTAACATCCGGATGGTCGATCAACGCTTCAACGCTGTCTTTATCGCCCTGAACCACATTGAACACACCATCCGGCAGACCAGCCTGCTTGAGCAGATCGGCAATCATCAGCGAGGCGCTGGGGTCAAGCGGACTAGGCTTAAGAACAAAGGTGTTACCGGCAGCAATCGCCACGGGGAACATCCACATCGGTACCATGACAGGGAAGTTGAACGGCGTAATGCCAGCCACCACGCCCAATGGCTGACGCATGGTCCAGTTATCAATACCGGTGCTTACCTGCTCGGTATAGTCGCCCTTTAACAACTGAGGGATACCGCAAGCGAATTCAACGACATCAATCCCTCGGGCAACTTCGCCCTGGGCATCAGTAAACACTTTGCCATGCTCTTTAGTAATTGCTTCCGCCAATGCATCTTTATGGGCGTTGAGCAGCTCCAAAAACTTGAACATTACCCGTGCCCGGCGAATGGGCGGGGTATCGGCCCAAGTAGGAAATGCCGCTTTAGCGGCTTGCACAGCACTATCTACATCATATGCAGAGGCAAGAACCACGTTTCCGGTAACGTTACCCGTCGCAGGATTAAAGACATCTTGAGAAAGACCCGAGCTACCCTGACTGATCTGCCCGTTAATGAAATGATGAATAGTGGTTGTTGTCATTTGGCTACCTTTATAAGCAGATTAAAATAACGAATTAAGTATCGACAGATTAACCAGCTCTGCGAGGCAATCAATTGAGTAATTCTTAACCCAGATATAAGCTTTTCAAATAACATAACGACAACAGGTGCTCGCTTATGCAAGAAAACTCAGCGCTACGGGCATTTGTAGCCGTCGCACGTACCGGAAGCGTTTCACGGGCAGCTGACCAGCTATACCTGACTCAACCCGCCGTCAGTCTAAAGTTGAAGCAACTTCAGCAGCACTTAGGGTTAACCCTATTCACCCGTCGCCCTCAGGGGTTAACGCTAACCGCCGATGGCTATGCATTATTGCCCGCCGCAGAAAATGCCCTGGCCAGCGCCCTGGCCTTTGAGCAACGCGCTAGCGCTTTGCACAGCACCCTGCGAGGAAAACTAAAAATCGGCACGATTGTTGACCCGGAATTTATTCGGCTGGGCAAATTTCTCAGCCGATTGATGGCTCGCGCCCCTCAATTGGAAACCGAGTTGCACCACGGGATGAGTGGCAACGTATTAACGAAAGTAGAGCAAGGCGAACTGGATGTGGGCTTTTTTCTCGCCCCTCCCGGCGAAGGATCAGGAAGCGAAATCCTTGCTTGCCGTGAGCTGACCCACTTCCACTATCACGTAATTGCCCCAGCAGGCTGGGAAACCAAACTGTTAGATACTCGCTGGGAAGCTCTAGCCAGACTTCCCTGGATAGTCACGCCCTCGGTCTCGGCACACCACCGGCTGCTAGAGCGCGTCCTAACCCCAAGTGGCGCCACACCTAATAGGGTTGCCCAAGTAGACCAAGAAGCTTGTATGCTGGATTTAGTACGTGCGGGAGTGGGTCTAAGCTTAGCTAGGGACGCGCTGGCAATGGCCGAACGCCAGGAAAGCGGTTTGGCTGTAGCCGAAAATGTTCGTCTGCCCTGCGCACTTAGCATGATATGGCGCAAAGAACGTGCCGCGGAGCCGACTATCAGAGCGGCATTGGATACGTTAGACACAGTATGGCCTTACCGGCTGGGGTAGCGAATAGGTTATGTAAGGTATTAGCCAACGTTGCCACTAAGCGACTAGACATCGCGCGATAACTCACCACGTCTACTGGAGTGCTTACAATGATTCGATACCACCGTTTTCGCCTCTTATCTCAGCCCTTAACGCTGTTTGTCATAGCGGCCGCAGGTCTCGCCAGCACGCCACTCCATGCCCAATCCAATACGGAAGCCACCTTTGCTGGCGGCTGTTTTTGGTGCATGGAACCGCCCTACGATAAGCAGCCCGGCGTCAGCGCCACCATCTCTGGTTATATGGGCGGCGAGCTTGAAAACCCTACCTACGAGCAGATTTCTCGCGGTGGAACTGGCCATGTCGAAGTGGTGCAAATTACCTACGATGACAGCCAAATCAGCTACGAAAAGCTGCTAGAGATTTTCTGGCGCAATATTGATCCCTTCGCCGTAGACCGCCAGTTTTGCGACAGCGGTGACCAGTACCGCTCAGCCATTTTTTACCATAATGATGAACAACGAGAACTAGCAGAAGCGTCGAAAGCTGAAATGGAAGCACGCTTTGACCAGGCTATAGCGACTGAGATAGCCCCTGCCAGCGAGTTCTGGGAAGCTGAAGAGTATCACCAGGATTACTATGAAAAAAATCCACTGCGCTACCGATTTTATCGCTTGAGCTGTGGTCGTGATGATCGCTTGGAAGAAGTATGGGGTGAAGAAGCAGGCGGCCCAACATTTCAGTAGCCCACCATAAACGTGCGAGCTTAACGGAACGTATTTTATCGGTGACTGCCTTAGAGGTAGCGCTTTAGTTAAGACGCTAACAATCAATTTGGGCAAAGCAGCGTTTTTCTACTAGAGTGGAGAGTCAGTATTAATAGACCAGTCGGCTAATAGCTGGTCTATTCTTTAACGCCCCGTTGATCAAAAGATAGGAGATCTTATGAGCAACAGCATTACAACCGTCAACCCAACCACCGGCGAAACGCTTGAGACTTATGCGCTAATGGATGCCAGCCATGCCAAGCAGATTGTCGAGGCTAGCCATGAAGCGTTTCTCGACTGGCGGCTTAAACCACTTGAACAGCGCGCTAAGGTAGTGAAAGCCATTGGCGAAGCGCTTAACGCCAATAAAGAAGAGCTTGCCGAACTGATGGTGAAGGAAATGGGCAAGCTACCCAACCAAGCCCGCCAGGAAGTCGAGCTTTGCGCAGGTATATGCGATTACACCGCTAAGCATGGCCCCACCACATTAGCTGACGAAGAGCGCAACCCCAGCAATGGCGAGCGTGGCATTGTCACTTACTCTCCCATGGGTGTTATCTACGGCATACAACCGTGGAACTTCCCCGCTTATCAAGTAGTACGTTACTCCATCGCCAACATTATGGCGGGTAACAGCGTACTCCTGAAGCACGCTGAAAATGTCACTGGCAGCGGCCTACTGCTCGAAAAGATTTATCGCGAGGCAGGCCTACCGGAAAACGTTTTCCGCACGATCATTATCTCTCACGATGTATCTGATGAGGTGATTGCACACAAGGCGGTTCGTGGCGTCACCCTTACGGGTAGCGATGGTGCAGGTCGTAAAGTGGCGGCAAAAGCAGCCGAACACCTGAAAAAAACCGTATTGGAATTGGGCTCAAACGATGCCTATTTGGTGCTGGATGATGCCGATCTCGACGTTGCCGTCAAAACCTGCGTCACTGGCCGAGTGTTTAATACCGGACAGACCTGCGTGGCTGCAAAACGCTTCGTGGTGACCGATGCCAACTATGAAGCGTTCAAAGAGCGTTTTGTGGAAAAGATGAAGGCGCTGAAAGTAGGCGACCCCAGGGCAGATGATACCGACTTAGGCCCTATGGCGCGGGTTGACCTACGCGATGCTCTCCACGAGCAGGTGGAACAGAGTGTGCGTAAAGGCGCAAAAATCCTCTGCGGCGGAGAAAAGCCATCTGGTAAAGGCGCGTTTTACCCAGTGACCGTGCTGGATAACGTGACACCCGGCCAGCCCGCCTACGATGACGAGCTATTCGGACCCGTCGCGGCGCTGATTCGCGCTAAAGACGACGAAGACGCCATGCGCATTGCTAATGACAGCCGTTATGGCCTCGGCGGTGGCATCATCTCTAAAGATGTGAAGCGTGCTACTGAGCTTGCCAGCAAGTACTTCGACACTGGCATGGTGTTTATCAATGGCTTTGGCGTCGCTACCCCGGAAATGCCGTTTGGTGGCGTTAAAGACTCTGGTTATGGGCGTGAGCATGGCGGTTTTGGCATGCTTGAGTTCGTTAACGTAAAGTCGGTAATTGTTGTTAAAGAGTGAGGTGGTAAACGCTCAGAGTCATAGGTCATAAAAAGAGCGCGCCGCTAGCTTTCAACAGGCTAGCGGCGCTTTTTTTGTTGCTGATATTGTTATGGGTTTAAACGTTGCTCAGCGGTTCGGCGCTGCCAAAACTTCACTATTAGGGCCATCACTACCCACGTCACTAACGCCGCAATAACATCGTCTAACACAATTCCAAAGCCACCCTGCACATACTCTGCCAAATGAATTGGCGGCGGCTTCAGCGAATCAAAGAAGCGATAAATAACGAATGCCAGCGCCATCACCAGTGGATGGCGAGCTGCTTGCAGCCCAATAACCGCTAGCGGGAACGCCAAGTACTCATCAGCAACAATGCTGCCATGATCTAATCCTGCGTAGTGCCACGCAGCGACGTGGCAAATCGGCACTGCAAGTGCCAGCAGAACAGCGATGATAACGCCCTGCTGCACCAGTGGTCGGCTCAACAACCACCACGCTAAGGGAATGCCCAGCAGCGAACCAACCGTACCCGGCGCGACTGGCGCTAGCCCCAGCCCAAAGCCGATGGCTAGCCAAAAATTAAGTGTATCCAGCATTAACCTGCCTGCTGCGCCTGGCGTTCAAGCTCGGCAGCCATGTCGGGCGAGAGATTCAGCGCACTTGCCAATTGATCCAACCAGGCGCGCTCCATGGGATTTTGATCATCAGTGACAGCGACGCTGATCAGATACATCTCGCGGGCAGCCTGGGGAGAGTCAGCTTCACGGGCTAGTGTCTGAGCATCCAGCGGGGCATTGAGCTGCTGCTCGACCCAGCGATGCATCTCCTGATCGGCACCTAGCGCATCGATCTGCTCTGTGATGAGTGCCTGCTCTTGCTCATCAATGTGCCCATCGGCCCTGGCGGCCATAATCATTGCTTGCAACAGCTCAAGGCTGCGCCGCTCTTGATACTCACCGCTAAGCACTTCTACCCGTTCGCCCTCGGATGCATTTTGAGCAGCATTAGACGAGTTAGCCGCATTTTTCCCTTCCTGAGAGCTTTGCCATGCTTTCCAGGCCAGCATGCCCACACCAGCAATTGCGCCGTACTTGAGCGCTTTACCGCCAATGCTACGACCACGCTTAGAGCCAATAAGCATGCCCATTGCGCCACCACCTAACAGGCTCTTAATATCAAAACCGCTAGAGCCGCCCCCTTGCCGCGAGCCCTGGCCTGCGCTACTGCTGCCACCGCCTAGCTGGCGCGATAGCCCATCAATAACGCCTTTAACATCGATACCGCTTCCACTGTTTCCACCACTGTTTCCACTACTGTTTCCACTACTTCTGCTACCGCCGGCCTGCTTCATCAACTGTTGTAAAATCTTGCTTGCGTTCATCCTTGCACTCCTACGTGGATAGTATCTAAGTGGATAGTATCTCTAGGGCTCGCTAGACGATTCACTTCCGTTATAAAACATGCTGTATGAACGCAGCATGAATTAACGCCACCCCAGGCATTAAAGAAGCGCGCCCTTCACTTCCACCGAGCTACCAAGTCGGCTGGCACGCACTTCAACACGGACAGGCATTTGCTCTTTGAGTTCGCTGACATGAGAGATAATCCCGATCATTCGCCCGCCCATTTGTAACTCACTGAGCATAGCAATTGCTTGGTCTAATGCATCCTGATCAAGGCTACCAAAGCCCTCATCAATAAATAGCGTATCCAACTGAATCCCGCCTGCGTAGGCCTGCACCACGTCAGAAAGCCCTAGTGCCAACGCCAACGCCGCCATAAACGACTCGCCGCCGGAAAGCGTCGCTACCGAGCGACTTTTGCCGGTGTAGGTATCGGCCACGTCCAATTCCAATCCCGAGGCTTTGTTGCCCTTGGATGGGTCTTCGCGTCGCACCAACTGGTAGCGCCCGCGGCTCATACGCACCAGCCGTTCAGATGCCTGGATCAGTACGTCGTCCAACAGCACTCCTAGCACAAACCGCTGCAAGCTAATGCGATTACCGGTGCGCCCGTTAGCCACTTCGCTTAATGTCCCCCACACCCGATACTGGGCTTCAAGCTCGGCCTGGGCCGCACGGGCGGCGGCAAGTTTCTGGCGAATACCCTGCAACGTATTTAACCGCCCATCTAGTGTTCGCCACGCTTCGAGCTGGGTATGCTCCTCCGCTTGGGCAGCTTCAGTGAATTTGGTGAGTGCGACGAGATCTGGCGGCGTTTTTTCGGCCAGCTGGGCGTGGTAATTGTGTAGCGCGCCGTCAAGCTCAGCCAACCGGCGTTGATAGGCCTCTACTTGGCGAGCCAGGTCTTGCCGTTGGTTATCCTCTAGCTGAGCCGCCTGATAAGCAGCTTCACTTTCAAATGAACTGGCTTGTAGCGCCGTTTGCCACTCAGCCTGAGCCTGTTCAAGCGCTTGCTGGCTACGCGCCAGCTGCTGGTTTGCACCGCGCAGTTGCTCCTCTGTCCGCGCCTGCTGAGTTTCGCTCGTCGAAAGCACCTGCTGTGCACGCTCCCAGGCCTGTTCAAGCTCAGCAATTTGGTTATCAAGTTCAGTGAGCGTTTGGCGCATGGCCAACGGGTTGCGGGCATCTTCTGGCAGTGACTGGCTTAATTGATCGCGCTGGCTCTCTAGCCGTAACGCCTCCTCTTTGGCCTTTTCAACCGCAGGCCGCTGGGCTTTGAGCTGTTTGTCCAGCATGCCCCAGTCACGGCGACGCTCGTCACGGGCAGCGTTTTGCCGATTAATCTCACCCTCAACATGCTGCCGACGCGCGACTTGGCGGCGCAATTGTTCGCAGGCCTGTTGCAGCTCAAACGGTGGTTGGCTGGTCCAATCGCCTAGCTGATGACTAAGGCGCTGCGCCTGCTCAGCGTTATAGCTAAGCTGTTGTGCTAACTGTTGCTCCTGACGCTCGGCGGTTTGTAAGGCGTGGCGAGCCTGTTCCTCAGCCGAGCGGGCTTCTTCTACCTGCGCTTGGGTAACGATATCAGCATGCTGAACCGCTGGAGATGGGTGTTCAAGGCTGCCACACACCGGGCAAGGCGCGTCCTCTTCCAGGGTGAGCGCTAACAGTGCGGCTTGCCCTTGATGCCAGCGCATCTCTTGCTCAGTTGCGTGGCGCTTAGCCTGCTCTGCTTCCCTTCGCCGACCTTTAAGCGCCGTCGTTACCTGCTGTTGTTGAGCGGCAAGTTCACGCCCCTGCCGCATCAGCTCCTCCAACTCCTGTCGCTGAGCTAGCAGGCTCTCATGGCGGCTCAGCTCTGCAGGGGCGCTGGCCAACTGCTGACTTTCCGTTTGCAGCTGCTCAAGAGTAACGCTTAGCGCTTCACCTTGCTGACGAATACCGTCTAATTGAGCTTCATCACGCTTAAGTATGCCATCGGCTTGCTGCCAAGCGGTTTGTGCCGCTTGCCAGCGCGCTTCAAGCTCACTTAACTGCTGGCTTTTATGGATAAACTCGCCCAACTGACGATGGCGCTCGCGGAGTGCAGGTAGTTCGGTCTGGCGCTGGCGGGCCGCTTCAAAGGTACGCTTGGCTTGTTCAGTATTGGTACGCTGGGTAGTCAGCACGGCATCAGCCTGTCGCTGCTCTTCTTGGGCGGTAGTGAGTGCCTGCTGCGCTTGGACTAACGCAGCACTGTAAGGTCGCAGCGCTTGAGCATGGTCGCTTTGGGTCAAGCGGCTCTGAAAGGCCGTTATTTGCGCTTGCTGCTCAAGGTGGCGTGCTTTCTCTGCGGCGAGGCTGTCCCGCGCTTCAAATTGGCGCTGTAACGCTTGGGCTTCATCTCGTCGCTGTTCAGCACTACGGCGCTGCTGCTGAGCGGTTTCAAAACGCTGACGCGCTTGCCCTACTTGCGGGGTTAGCGCCTCTACTTCTTGCGCTAATGCCGCTTCGCTTTCCAGCTCGCCCCCGGCCAAAATGCCGCTGATATGCTGGCAGTGATCATTCACCGCTCGCTCAATTTGATTCGCCTGGGTACGCAGGCGCTCTTCAATGCGCTGAAAAATCTGGGTTTGAAATAGCTGCGAAAAAATCTTCTCGCGGTCTTTCGATTCCGCTAACAACAGTTCACGAAACTTCCCTTGGGGGAGCACCATGACTTGGCGAAATTGGTTAGCATCCAGACCTATTAAAGCGTGCAGTTGGCTGTTGGCATCAGTGACCTTACGCGCCACCAAACATTCATCCTCATCACCTTCCGGGGTCAGCCGCCACAGCTGGGCTTCAGCACTTTGTGTGGTTGTGCCTTCACCAGTGGCCTTGGGGCGCTCCTGCTGGGGCACCCGGCGCACTCGGTAAGCACTATCGCGCAGGCGAAAATCCAAGCTCACCTCGGTCAACAAGCTAGCAGCAGCTTGGTCGCAGCGCATTTGGCCGGCATCGCGGTCATTACCGGTGGTTTGGCCGTAAAGCGCAAAACAGATGGCATCTAATATCGAGCTTTTCCCTGCGCCCGTGGGGCCGTTAATCAGAAACAATGGGCTTTTGCCCAGCGCAGTAAAGTCGATCGTTTCGCTGCCTGCAAAGGGGCCAAACGCCTGCATGGTGAGCATTAACGGCGTCATGACTGGCTCTCCTGCTCACGGCTTAGGGCGGTGATGAGCTCGCGCATGGCGCTGGCCTGCTCATCACTCATGGTGTCCCCGCTGGTTTGGGTAAAGAAATCACTAAACATATCCAACGCGCTAAACTGCAGCCGCTCGCGATCTAACTGCTGACGCCCTTGGGCTTCCAACATGCCGGGCTTTTCTAAATGCAGCACGTTGGGGTAGACCTCGCGTAGCTTGCCCATGGGGTCAAGAATCGCGTGGCGGTCGGTCATACGCACTAACAAATAGTCATCGGCTTGGGTATCGGTTCTGCCTTGTGCTAGCAGTTCGGCCAGTTCGCCTTCCAGCACACGTACCTCTCGGCGCGGCGTCAGCGGGCGGTGCTCGATCTGGCTCACGCCCTCGGGACCAATATCCACCAGCGTGACGCCTTTGCGCTGGTTAGCCTCTGAGAAGCTGTATTTAAGCAGCGAGCCACTGTAGCGAATATGGTTACCGCCGCGATATTGCGGCCCATGAAGATGGCCTAAGGCGACGTAGTCAAACGACTGCATCGGCTCCCAAGCAACACTTTCCGCGCCCCCCAAGGTTAACGGGCGCTCTGAATCGCTGGCACTGCCGCCATCCACAAAGCAGTGGCTCATAAGCACAGTAGGTCGACCCGCTCGGCGCTGGGTGTTGATACGTTCGACTAAGAAACGGTGGGCGCTGTCGAAATCGCGGACATCCACCGAAAACTGGCTGCGTACATACTCCGGGTCAGCGTAGGGAATACCGAACACATCCACTTCTTCCCCATTAATCGACAGTGTCACGGGATGATCGCAGGCAGATAGATCAGACAGAATATGCAGCCCTGCTTGGCGCAGGTGGCGCGCCCCGAAGCCAAGTCGCTCAGCGCCGTCGTGGTTGCCGGAAATCATAATCACCGGTAGGCCACGCTTTTCACACAGCTCACCAAGCACCTCATCTAACAGCGTGACGGCAGCGGATGGCGGCACCGAACGGTCGTAGATATCGCCTGCAACCAGCACAGCATCCACCGTATCGCGGTCGATAATATCCAGTAGCTGGTTCAATACATGGCGCTGGTCTTCCAGCAGGGAGAGGTTGTGAAACAGCCGCCCTAAGTGCCAATCGGCGGTATGAAGTAGTCGCATGGCAGGCTCAACGCAAAAAATATGCCCCATCATAGCAATCTGCATTCCAAACTGTCCGTCACGCAGCACAAAAAGCTTTTTACCAAAGCTTTCTACCAAAGCTCCCTACAAAAAGCCCCGCACATGGCGGGGCTGAAGCAACAGCAGTGACTGGCTGTTAGTCGCGGAACGCATCCGGATAAGTGGTTAAGTCAATACCCCACATGAGAGGCAATAAGAAATAAACCGCCGCAACGATAAGCAGCAGTGCGAAAATATTTAGCCAGAAGCCGTTGCGTACCATTTCGATAATTTTGATTTTTCCGGTCGCAAAAATAATCGCATTGGGGGGAGTACCCACCGGCAGCATAAAAGCACAGTTAGCTGCCATGGCCGCAGGTACCATTAGCACGAACGGATGGATATCCAACGCCAGCGCCAGCGAGGCAAGCACCGGAAGAATCATCGTGGCCGTTGCTGTATTGGAAGTGATTTCGGTCAAGAACAACACCATGCCAGCGGCTAACAAGATCACCAGCAAGAAGTTAACACCTTCCAGCACACTCATCTGACCACCAATCCAGGCGGCTAATCCAGAGGAACCGAAGCCAGCAGCAATCGCCAAGCCACCGCCAAATAGCAGCAGAATGCCCCAAGGCACGTCTTTGGCAATATCCCACCCCAGCAGGCAGCCGCCTTTGCTTGGCGAAGGAATTAAAAACAGCGCAATTGCCGCCACAATGGCGATCATCGTGTCGTTAATCCCCGGAATAGTGAGTATTTGGCCTTGCCACAGAAAAGAACGGGTAATCCAGAAAAATGCCGCTAACAGGAAAACAACCAGCACGGCTTTCTCTTCAAAGGTGATCTTACCCAGCGCGGCCTTTTCCTTAGCAATGAGCGCTTTGCCACCCGGAAGGTTGCTGAAGTTAATCGGGTAAATAAAGCGTGTCAGCATTAGCCAACCAATAAACAGCAGCACCACAACGACCGGGAAAGCAAACATCATCCAACTGGCAAAGGTAATCTCAACGCCAAACAGCTCATTCACAATCGCTGCCAGAATGATATTGGGAGGTGTACCAATCAGGGTGCCCAAACCGCCGATAGTGCCGCCGTAACCAACGCCAAAAATCAGCGCTTTACTGAATTTATCGATGTCTTCGCTGTGATCACCCTCGCTCTTATTCAGCTCCTGGGTTACCTGATACACAATCGCGGTGCCAATAGGCAGCATCATCATGACCGACGCCGTGTTGGATACCCACATCGACAAAAAGCCAGTGGCCGCCATAAAGCCGAACACAATACTGTTAATGCTGGTGCCCAATACTGAAATAATGGTGAGGGCAATACGCTTATGCAGATCCCACTTCTCCATCGCCAGGGCAATCATAAAACCGCCGAGGAAAAGGAAGATAATAGGATTGCCGTATGCTGCCGTAACCGCACTACTCTCAAGCGCCCCAGTGATTGGCAGTAATACAATGGGCAAAAGTGACGTAACAGGGATAGGTATGGCTTCGGTAATCCACCACACGGCTACCCAAAGCGTGGTGGCAAGTACCATGCGGCCTTCTAAGCTAAGCTCCGCCGGGTGAAAAAACAGCAGCACGAAGGCAAACAGCATCGGTCCTAGCACTAGCCCAACCTTTTGAGCTGTCGTATAGGCAGGTGGCTTTGGTGGTCTGCTACCCGAGTGTTGTTGCTCACCTGACGTAGTAGAGGATGAGCGTCCAGCGCCGGAGGTTGGCAACGCACACATAAGTAGGTTTTTGACTTGGTCATGGGAGTGCCAAAGCGACTCCCAGAGTGTCATGGTGGCAGTTCTGCGCATTATCAAAGTACCGTTCGCAGTCAGGTGATCGAAAGGGAGCTTCTCTCAGCAACCCCCTATGGCGTATTTAAACCAGCCTAGCTGGTTTTTTGGTGCCCTTTATTCACTGCAGCCAGGTATTAGTCCAGCGAATTGACGAAAACTACAACCAAAGTCTAACAACTTTAGTTGTAGCTTTTAGCGCTCCTTACCCTGATGTGACACTGCACTTTTATCACGGTAGGTTTGAGTCTTTTTCCAAGGAGATGCTCACGTGCTCGACCGTTTTACTATGCCGTTGACCCATCGGCCACTTGCCAGTATGGCTCGGTATCTCAACAACCAGCAGATTACCCCTGACCAAGTTACCTTAGTGGCTTTTTTAGTGGGTATGAGCGCGCTACCGCTATTAGCCTTTGAATATTATGTTTTGGCACTAATGGCGATTTTATTGAACCGCCTCGGTGATGGGCTTGATGGTGCGCTTGCCCGGCTAAGCGGCCAGCAAAGCGATGCGGGTGGGTTCATTGATATTGGGTTAGATTTTGTCTTTTATGCGGCGGTAGTACTGGGATTCGCGCTGGCTAACCCTGGGCAAAATGCGCTGGCAGCAGCGGTATTGCTATTCGCATTTATCGGCACAGGGACATCGTTTTTAGCCTTTGCTATTGCGGCGAAAGCACGCAATGTTGAACGGCCAAACTTTCCACAAAAGGCATTTTACTATTTAGAGGGGTTAACCGAAGGCACAGAAACCGTTATTGCGTTAGTACTCTTCTGCTTGTTTCCTCAGTATTTTCCATGGTTAGCGGGTCTCTTTGCAGCCGGTTGTCTAATCACGACTGCCACGCGGCTATGGGGAGGCTATTGGACCCTACGCTAGCATTTAAGATCGCCCTATAACGGTTATGCACGCAATGTGCGTTATCGAACCGACAGCAGCGAACGTTAAGCACATCGTCCTGATAGAAAAGCATTGTTTTAAGAGCTGTGCTGTACACATTCATCAGGATGTAACCCGTGACTCTTTTTTTTCAGACGCCTTTATTTCGTCGTGTGCGCCAACACAAAGCTTCTATGGCATTGTGGAGCTCCTCTGCGCCAGTACGTGAAGAGTTGTTTAGTACAGAACGGCTTGAACAGCACGCAGGTAGTTTAGCGCTGGCGCAGGTTGTGACTGCAAGCCCAACTAAAGTGGCGTCGTTAACGCGCCGCCTAAACGATAATGCCCGCGTATTACTTGCCGCTTACCGCGCTTGCGCTGTCACGCTGGCAGAAGGTCGAGATGTCGTTCCCGCTGCCGCTTGGTTACTTGATAATTATCATCTTATCGAAGCACAAATTCGTGAAATACGCGGCGATCTTCCGCCGGGTTACTACCGACAGCTACCAAAACTTGCAGAAGGACCCTTTGCGGGCTATCCACGGGTCTTTGGTATTGCATGGGCTTTTATTGCACATACCGATAGCAATATAGAACTCGCTAACTTACGTACATTTATTAAAGCTTATCAACGCATACAGCCACTAACAATTGGAGAGTTATGGGCGGTCGCGATAACGCTTCGCATTGTATTAGTTGAAAATTTACGTCGACTTGCCGATCAAATCATTACTGAACAAACGGCACGCGATGCCGCGGATACACTTGCGGCTAAATGGATTGCTACTGAAAATGGCTCGCCAAAGAGAAACGACTCCTCCAACCATTATTCAACTTACAACGACTCGATAAACAACGAATCGGCTAATAGCGTCTCGACAGATAACTGTTCAATGGATGAGGGTTCAGTTGATCATCAATTCCCTTCTTTTACGTCTCAGAAAACACCACTGTCGGCGCCCTTTATAGCTCAATTAGCCAAACGTTTACGCGGCGTTAACCCCCATACCAATGCACTTGCCTGCTGGCTTTTCGAGCAGCTTAATCGCCAGGGCGAATCTATTGATGATGTGGTGCAAAGTACCCAACAGCGCCAAGGTGCAGCGAACGTTACTGTGCGAAATATCATTACCAGTATGCGTTTTATTTCTAGTACCGATTGGGCTGAGCTTTTCGAAAGTGTCAGTTTGGTAGACGCAAAATTACGCGAACACAGCCGCTTTGCGCAGTACGATTTTTCAACACGTAATCAGTATCGCATTGCAGTGGAAGAGCTCGCCCGTGGCTCAGCCTATAGCGAGTTGGAAGTCGTTGATCATACGCTAACGCTATCAAGAGAAGCGCTGCCACTTACCGATGATGTCCATGAGGCAGCACGAGTCGAAGACCCCGGTTATTTTTTAGTGGCAGCGGGTAGGAATACGTTAGAAGAACGCCTTAACTATCGCCCGCCATTGAAACGACGATTTCGCCAGCTGCTGTTGAAAAATGGCATTAATGGCTACGTCATAATGCTGACAGCGACTACAGTCGCTTTGATGATATTGGCCGGGTGGTTGCTGCTATCAATGCATTCAGGCGAGGTGTCGTCACTGTGGTTATGGTTATTGGCAGCCTTGGGCGTACTACCCACAGTTGAGATTGCTACGTCTATCGTCAATCGTTTCGTTATTTATAATATCGGCGCTCAGCCACTGCCTAGCCTAGACCTCTCCAAAGGTGTTCCCCCCTCTCTGCGTACGCTGGTGGCAATGCCAACGCTATTGACCAATGAAGCCGACTTAAAAGAACAGCTTGATAGGCTTGAGGTGCACCATCTGGGTAGTGATGGCGGTGCTATTAGCTATGCACTGTTAACGGATGGTGTTGATGCCCAGCAGGCAGAACTAGCCACCGATGAGGCACTGTTAAGCATTTGTGAAAAACGCATTGAGGAATTAAACAAACGCTACTGTCCTGCTAGCCATGAAAAGCGCTTCTTTTTACTGCACCGCAACCGCGTCTACAACGCAGGTGAACAATGCTGGATGGGATGGGAGCGCAAACGGGGCAAGCTTCATGAGCTCAATAAACTGTTACGTGGCGCAACCGATACGACCTTCAGGGACCCACCTTCCCTACCAAGAAATGTGCACTATATTCTCACGCTGGACGCCGATACACGCCTGCCAAGAGGAGCCGCCAGCAAACTGGTTGGCAAAATAGCTCACCCGTTAAACCACCCTAGATTTGATCCGCAGCAACGGCGGGTAGTCGAAGGCTATGCAATTTTGCAACCGCGCGTCACTCAATCGATGCCTACAGGCGAAAGAGGCTCTATTTATCAACAGCTGTGCTCTTCTCCAGGCGGCATTGACCCTTATGCCGCCGCCATTTCAGATCTTTATCAAGACCTAGTGGGTGATGGCTCGTTTGCAGGGAAAGGTATTTATAATATTGATGCCTTTGAAGCATCACTAGAGGGCCGTATCGCTGAAAACAGCCTGCTAAGCCACGATATGTTTGAGGGCATTTTTGCCCGTGCAGGACTGGCATCAGATATTGAAGTCATAGAAGACTTTCCAGACCGTTATGATGTGGTGGCCAAACGCCAACATCGCTGGGTGCGAGGCGATTGGCAGTTACTCCCTTGGCTATTAACAGCTTCATTACCGCCTTCAGGGCGCTTGAAAATACTCGGCAATCTACGCCGGTCGCTGCTCCCCCCGCTACTATTAGCCTGCCTTGCAGTGAGCTGGCAACTGCCTGTCATGATGGCCGTTGTCAGCAGCTTAATGGTCATTATGATCTTTAGCATACCGGTCTTACTGTCGTTAATAACGTCGTTCGCTCCGCTGCGCGCAGGCGTCAACCTTCGCTACCACTTCCAACAATGGTGGGATGAACTGACGCTGGGATTGAAACAAATTTTGCTGCAACTGATGTTTCTCCCCGACCAAGCGTGGCGGATGCTAGATGCCATTGTTAGCACTCTGATACGCATTTTTATAACTCGCCGCCATTTACTAGAGTGGACATCGTCGGCCCAGACGATGAAATGCCCGCACCTGACCGTTTGGGGATTTTATCGGCATATGGCACCCGGCACGTTACTTGGCGTAGCCATTTCCTTCAGTGCGTTATGGTTTAACAGTAGTGTTTGGCTAGTGGTCTTGCCGATCGCACTACTATGGATAGCAGCACCTGCGCTGGCAACTTGGCTAAGCAGTACGGCTAGTATTGCGACCCAACCTCTCATAGCAGAAGAAACCGCCCTTGAGCTTCGGCTTATTGCGCGTAGAACCTGGCGCTACTTTGAAACCTTTGTAACTACATCGACCAATTTACTGCCGCCGGACAATTTTCAGGAAGAGCCTCGGCCGGTTATCGCCCAGCGAACGTCACCAACCAATATGGGTCTATACCTGCTGTCGATACTGGCGGCGCGTGATTTTGGTTGGATCGGTAACCCCAACGCGCTAAGCCGTATAGAAACAACGCTTGCTGTCATGCATACCCTGCCCCGCTATCGTGGTCACTTCTTTAACTGGTATGCAATCGATGATCTCCGCCCGCTAAACCCCAGGTATGTGTCTACTGTCGATAGCGGCAACCTTGCTGGTCACCTCATTACTCTCGCTAACGCCTTGGAAACCTGGCAGGACACAACGTTTTCACCTGACCCTCGCCAAGCAATAGCCGATACATTGGCATTGGCGTTCGAAGCACTTAAATTTGAGGTACCTGAATTTGAAGAACTTAAGCGCTCCTCCCAAGCAGCAGAAACACCTTCGTCCACCAAACCTCTCACTGAACAGCTTGAGAAAGTCGCCACTCTCGTAAGCGCAAATAAAACGTCGCCATTAGACTTGGAAGCCCTGACCAAGCAAACCAAAAAAGCACTTAGTATCGCTGGCGACCTTTTCAATGAGCATCTCGCTAGTGACGATGATAAAGATGTGCTTTTTTGGGTGGCAGCACTGCACAAAACGGCTACACAGCATAGCGGTGACCACACAAACAACACAATCGCCAACGGCACACATGTAAAGCGGCTCCAGCAACTGGCCAGTAAAGCGCGACGGCTTGCCCTCAGCATGGATTTTGCGTTTCTTCTCAACCCAGAACGGCAGTTACTGTCGATTGGCTTCTCGCTAGACGACGCCAGCCTGGACATCAGTTGTTATGATCTGCTGGCTTCAGAGGCACGGCTGGCCAGCCTGTTTGCCATTGCCAAAGGCGATGTGGCCACTCGCCACTGGTTCCGACTTGGGCGCGCTGCCACCCCCTTAAAAGAGGGTGCGGCAATGATCTCCTGGTCAGGCTCCATGTTTGAATACCTGATGCCGTCGCTGATAATGCGCGCTCCCGCTGGCAGTCTCTTGGAGCAAACTAACCGTCTGATAGTTAAGCGCCAGGAAACATACGCCGCCCAGTTTTCAGCTCCTTGGGGTATTTCTGAGTCGGGGTATAACGCACGGGACATAGAGCATACTTATCAATATTCCAATTTTGGGGTGCCTGGATTAGGGCTGAAGCGTGGTCTATCGGCCGATTTAGTGGTCGCGCCGTACGCAACGGGGTTGGCGGCAATGATCGACCCGGAGGGGGCCTTCAAAAATTATCGCCGCCTTGCAGAAATGGGCGCGCTAGGACGCTATGGCTACTACGAAGCGCTAGATCTGACCCGCTCACGGCTCCCCAAAGGCGCCAAGCTGGTGATTGTGCGTAGCTATATGGCGCACCACCAGGGCATGACCATCGTCGCCATCGCTAATACGCTCCATCGTGGGCAGATGCGACAACGCTTCCACCGCGAACCGATGATTCAGGCGAGCGAGCTATTGCTTCAAGAGCGGATTCCACGGGATGTGGCTATTGCTTACCCCCGTGCCGAAGAGGTGAAATCAACCGCTAGCCAAACCATCAACGAAGCACAAACCGTGCGCCGGCTATCAACCGGCGTCAACGGACCTCCGGTGACTCACCTGCTCTCAAACGGCAACTACTCTGTCATGTTGACCGCAACAGGTGGCGGCTACAGCCGATGGCACAACCTTGCCATCACTCGCTGGCAACCAGATACCACACGCGATCACTGGGGAAGCGTTATTTTTCTCCGCGATACGCGACGCCCAAGCGTTTGGAGTGCAACAGGGCAATCACTGGAATCACATACCGACACGAATAACGACGACAATCACGTGTTATTTGCTGAAGATTATGCTCGCTATGACCATCGGCACGAATCTATTGCCAGTCACTTAGACATCCTGGTGTCTGGGGAAGATGACAGCGAAGTACGTTTGCTAACACTGACCAACAATGGACGCCAAACCTGCGACATTGATGTTACGGCTTATGCAGAATTAGTACTCACCACGCCGAGTACCGACAACGCCCATCCTAGCTTTGCCAAAATGTTCGTGGTTACTGAATACCTTCCAGCATTCAATGCGCTAATCGCCACCCGTCGGCGGCGGGACCCCAGCGAAGCGCAAGTGTGGGCAGCTCACTTCGCCGTAGTGGAAGGCGATACTGTGGGAGACTTCCAATATGAGACCGACCGCGAGCAATTTATTGGCCGGGGCAACCGTATTTCCACAGCGAGGGCACTTGCTGAAGGCCAGCATTTATCAGGCACGGTAGGCAGTGTTATTGACCCTATTTTTGCATCGCGCTACTGCCTGCGAATCGCACCAGGAAAAGCCGCCCGCATCGCTTACTGGACGGTTGTTGCCGGCTCACGCGAGGCGCTGATGGATCTCATTGATAAGCATCATGATGTTAGCGCCTTTGAGCGAGCAAAAATGCTCGCCTGGACTCAAGCGCAAGTGCAGCTACGCCATTTGGGTACTCAGCCAGAGGAGGCCGCCGACTTTCAGCGCTTAGCTGCCCCACTGCTCTATCCCGACGCACGCTTTAGGGCACCCCAGAAAACGATTCAAAGCGGCGCAGCTCAACAGTCACTGCTATGGCAACACGGGATCTCCGGTGATTTACCCATCGTATTGCTGCGGATTGAATCCACTGACGATTTGCCACAATTGCATCAATTACTTCGCGCCCATGAGTATTGGCGCATGAAACGTCTCGAAGTCGATATCGTCATCATCAATGAGCGTGCCTCCTCTTATATTCAAGATCTACAGCAAGCCATTGAAGCCACGATTCTCAGCAGCCAAGCAAGACCCCGGCTTCACAATGGCTATGCCCAGGGAACGGTTTATGCCTTACGCGCCGACTTAGCAAGCACCCAGTCACGCTCTCAGCTTCTATCAATTGCTCGCGTGGTGCTGATAGCGCACCGAGGATCAATTGCCGATCAGCTGTCGGTTATGTTGTCTGGTCAGAGCACCGCCAAACCTCCGCTTGCCATTACTAAACGCGCCCTCCCCAAACCGTTGATAGATAAGGCTCATACTCCTCGCCAACTTAAGCGGCCTACACTCGAGCTTTTTAATGGTTGGGGCGGATTTGCAAAGCAAGGGCGAGAGTATGTCACCATCCTAGAAGCGGGCAGCTCAACGCCTGCGCCATGGATTAATGTCATTGCCAATCAACAGTTCGGCTTTCAAGTATCGGCAGAGGGCGCTGGCTATCTATGGGCAGACAGCAGCCGAGAAAACCAGCTGACACCCTGGAGTAATGACCCCGTCATTGACCCAAGCGGAGATGCTGTTTACGTCCGAGATGAAGAGACGTTCGAGCTTTATACCGCAACGGCAAGCCCGATACGTGATTCAGGCCGCTACATTGCGCGTCATGGCTTTGGCTATAGCCAATTTGAACATCAGAATGACGAGCTCAGCTTAGAACTGTTGCACTTTGTGCCCCTGGATGCCCCGTTGCGCATCTCACGGCTGAGACTGACTAATCATTCAAACCGGACACGCAAGCTCTCTGTGACCGCTTATGCAGAGTGGGTTTTGGGCACGTCGCGCAGCGCATCAGCTCCCTTCCTGATTACGTCACAAGCACCAGAAAGCGGTGCGTTGTTAGTTACCAATCCATGGAATGCCGACTTCCCAGGCCAAGTGGCTTTTCTCGATATTGGCGAGCCACCTACGCAATGGACTGGCAATCGCAGCGAGTTTATCGGTTATGGCAAAAACCTGGCCGAACCGGCTGAGTTACGCTGTAAAACGCCACTTTCCGGTACGTTAGGCGCGGGACTAGACCCCTGCGCCGCTCTTCAGCGTCCCGTGACGCTAGCCCCAGGAGAAACAGCCGACATTATCGTATTGCTTGGTCAGGGTGGCTCCAATGACGACGTTACGAGGCTGATTACCCGTTTTCGTGATGCTGACATTGATGCAGAGCTTGCCAACATTCATGACCATTGGAACACGCAGCTCAATGCCATCCAGGTCAAAACACCTGATCGGGCGATGGATATCATGCTAAACGGCTGGCTGCTGTATCAGACCATCGCCTGCCGTTTAACGGCTCGCTCAGCGTTTTACCAAGCCAGCGGCGCCTATGGCTTTCGCGATCAGTTGCAAGATTGCATGGCATTGACGTTTAGCAACGCCGCTACAACGCGCCAGCATTTACTGCGAGCGGCTTCACGTCAATTCCCGGAAGGCGATGTACAGCACTGGTGGTTGCCACATTCCGGACAAGGCGTGCGCACGCGCATCTCTGACGACCGGGTTTGGTTGGCTTACGCCTGCGCGCGTTATCTCGCAACAACCCAGGACATAGCAGTGCTTGATGAGCCGGTGAGCTTTTTAGACGGCGCGCAGTTGTCATCGCATGAGCACGAACACTTTTTCCAGCCAACCACCTCGCTGGAAACCGCCCCACTGTTTGAACACTGCGCACGCGGACTGGATATTACCCTTTCGCAACTGGGTGAACATGGTTTGCCGCTGATAGGCGGCGGGGATTGGAATGACGGTATGAACCGCGTGGGTGCTGGGGGCAAGGGAGAAAGTGTATGGCTAGGCTGGTTGCTGCTTAAAACACTTCATCACTTTGCGCCAATTGCCGAGCAGCGCGAGGCCCAAGCCTGCCACTCAGATGATCCTCAACGCGCCGCTCGTTGGTATGAACATGCTCAGGCGCTACGCATAGCAATTGAAAACAGCGCTTGGGATGGCCAGTGGTATCGTCGAGCGACTTACGACAACGGCAGCTGGCTAGGCAGCAAACAAAGCGATGCATGCCAGATTGATTCCATCGCCCAATCATGGGCGGTGCTTTCCGGCGCCAGCGACCCTCAGCGGTCGACGCTCGCAATGCACTCGCTGGAGCGCGAACTTATTCTGCACGACCAGCAGTTAGCGCTGCTCTTTTGGCCTCCCTTTAATCACCCGAAGCAGGATCCCGGCTATATAAGCGGCTATCCACCTGGAATGCGCGAAAATGGCGGGCAGTATAGTCATGCTTCAATGTGGGCAATTTTGGCCTTTACCCAACTGGGTGAAGGTGACAAGGCATATCAGCTGTTTACACTGCTTAACCCCATCAACCATGCCACCACCACGGAAGCGGCTATCCGCTATCGCGTTGAGCCTTATGTGGTCGCTGCTGATGTGTATTCTGTGGCGCCCCATGTGGGACGAGGAGGTTGGACATGGTATACCGGCGCCGCCGGTTGGATGTATCAAGCCGGTATGGAGGGTATTTTAGGCATTCGCCGGGAAGCTAGCTGGCTGGTCATTTATCCCTGCCTGCCAGCTAGCTGGCCGCATTTTACTGCTGACATTACCCTTGCCCAATCGCACTATCATATCAAGGTGATCAACGCGCAAGCTTCTCCAGCGACGTTAAGTCAGAATCTCTTAAGCCAACCCCTCCTAAGCCAAGCCCTCACGGCAACACTGGATGGCGTTTGCTTAGCAGACACGGAGGTTGGCATGCCCATTCGAGTGCCCCTAGATAGTCAGCATCATCAACTAGAGATAGTTATCCGGCGATGTGCCCCTGCATCATGACAATGTTATGTGGCGTTAAACGCTGATAACACGGATTGCTCAACAAAACGGCTTGCCTCTATCCCGAAGAATCATCAGCAAGGGCGCTGTTAGGGGAGGCAAACCGTTGGGAGTTTTTTATCAGTCTAAATCATCTAGCGTAACCACAAGATCCCGGGTAGATACATCTACCTTCCAGAAGGTGTAGCTGTCGTCGTCTTCATCGACCAAACGAATATCGAAGATAGGACTGTCATACCCCGTAATCGCCACCCGCTGAGTATCACCATCCATCAGAACATCATTGCCGAGCACATCCTCTTCCCAGCTTTTCGAATCTGTTGGGCTTATATACATGTAATACAAGATATAGCCCGTACGATTAGTGATATCGATGTAGTAGTCGGCAGCCATTGCAAGCGAAGAGCTACACAGTATCAGCAGTGCAGCGAATAACACTTTAATGCGCATTGATAAGTTTCCTGTTCTTTTCTCTTTTAAGAGAAGCGATAGATTGCAACGTAGGTATCGCCAAGATCAAAACATAGCGATCAGCACATTATATCGTCAGTTACTTATCTAATTGGGCGCCCTCCCCAAGTTTTTCATACAACTGCCCGCGAGATACTCACAGCTGGTAGAATGCTGCCCCTTTCAGGCACGTCCACGGCCTATCGCCGCAACGTTTCCCCTTCTACTACCTGAGAGTCGCGCAATGATTGCCACCGTCTACACCGTGTTTCAGCCACTTTTCCGGCTGGGCCTTATCCCGCAGATTTTAATAGGCATTGTTGCCGGGATATTCATCGCCCTTTTCACACCAGACATTGCAGGCAATGTGGCACTGCTTGGCCAGCTATTTATTGCCGCTCTGCAAGCAGTGGCCCCTATTTTAGTCTTTGTGCTGGTTACCGCGGCCATCGCTGCACACAAGAAAGGTCAACCAACTCACATTCGCCCCGTGCTCATACTGTATGTGGTAGGCACATTAATCGCTGCGCTAATTGCAGTGGCGGCAAGCTTTCTGTTCCCTACCGAACTTTCATTGAATGCGGGGCAAATTGACGGCAATCCTCCTGGGGATATTTTTAGCGTTCTAAGGGACCTGTTATTAAATGCGGTGGCTAACCCGGTAAGTGCGCTAATGGAAGCGAACTTTATCGCTATTCTGGCATGGGCCATTGGCCTTGGTTTAATGCTACGCCAAGCCAGCGACACCACCCGCCAAGCGTTAAGCGATTTATCCACTGCTGTCACCCGCATTGTCACGCTGGTAATTCGCTTAGCGCCGATTGGCATCTTTGGCTTAGTCGCGGGAACCTTGGCAGAGTCAGGGGTAGAGGCATTGCTCAACTACGCTCAACTGCTAGGGGTCATCGTAGGCTGTATGCTGTTTGTTGCTCTGGTTAGCAATCCGCTGCTCGTTTATCTCACTACCCGTAAGAACCCTTACCCACTGGTGTTCACCTGCCTGCGCGGCAGTGCCATCACCGCCTTCTTTACCCGCAGCTCAGCGGCGAATATCCCCGTAAATTTAGAGCTGTGCCGCCGTTTAAAGCTGGATGCCGACACCTACGCTATTTCTATTCCGCTCGGCGCGACGATCAACATGTGTGGTGCAGCTATCACCATAACGGTGATTACCTTGGCGACCACCCATACGCTAGGCATTACCGTCGACTTCCCCACTGCCCTACTACTGTGCGTGGTGTCTGCACTGGCTGCCTGCGGTGTTTCAGGCGTAGCCGGTGGTTCGCTGATGCTCATTCCGATGGCCGCCAACCTGTTTGGCATTCCAACAGAAGTCGCCATGCAGGCGGTAGCGATTGGCTTTGTCATCAGCGTGGTACAAGACGCGACCGAAACCGCGCTGAATTCCTCAACGGATGTGCTGTTCACTGCTGCCGCCTGCCGAGCCCGTCAACCGTCCGGCTCTGACCACACGATATAACGCAATTTGTTTGACTTCTCGCTGTTCCTTATATAGAACGTTCTATAAAAGGAACAGCGAGATAATAGAATGGATGAGCACTCACTAAGTACCCTAGGCCAGCATTTGCAATCCCTTCGCCAAGCGCGGGGCTGGTCACTCTCCTATCTAGCCAATGCCGCTGGCATTGCCAAATCTAATCTGTGCCGTCTGGAACAAGGTAATGGCAACCCCACCTTGGATACCATCTGGCGGTTAGCAGTGCAGCTTAATGTCCCCTTCGGCACCCTGGTCGCGCCTATCTCTGTGCCTTTAGGTGAAGATGGCGTACAAGTTCAGTTAATTGACCAAGGAAAAGGCTCGCCTCAGGTAGATGCCTACTGGATGCGCTGCGCTCCCCATACCCTGCGCCACGCCGAAGCTCACACCCTTGGTACTCAAGAAACGCTGACCCTGATCAGCGGCTGGCTCGAAGCCGGCCCTGAAGGGACGGTTACTGCGCTAACCCCTGGCGAAAGCATCACCTTTAGCGCTGATAAGCCTCACTTTTACCGCACCCAAGACCAAGAGGCCACCATGCTACTCACTATTACTTACGGCGAACAGGGGGATGCACCATGAACCAAGTTGTCAGCCACTCGCCGTGGCGTAGCGCGCTGCAAGGCGTGCGGGAAGCGATTCCGCTATTGGGTGGTTACATACCGGTGGCGCTATCGTTTGGTTTGGTGGCTAGCCAAGCAGGCTTTAGCACATGGGAAGCCACAGCTATATCAGCGCTGATTTACGCGGGTGCTTCGCAGTTTTTGTTCGTGGGCATGATCGCCACCGGCGCTCCGCTGTGGTTGGTGGTAGCAATGACATTACTGATTAATGTGCGCCATGTAGTGTACGGCCCTAACCTAGCCGAGCTGCTGCCGCGCAGCCGCCACTGGCCATGGCTAATGCACGGCCTAACCGACCAGGTATTTGCTCTGGCATTAACCAGGCTTCCTCAGTTGCCTGACGCGAAGCGCTTTAGCTGGTTTGTAGGTGCATCGTTACTGGCGTGGGGAGCATGGGCAGTGGGCACTGCCGTGGGGGCTACCGCTGGCGAAACATTTACCGCCCGCTGGCCGTTGTTGGGTGAAATTATGCCCTTCGCGCTGCCTGCACTATTTCTCACCATGGTGGCTCCGCGTTTTACCGATAAACGCTGGGCAGTAGCAATGGGACTCACCATCATTGCCGCACTGTGTTTAACGCTGACTGGATGGGGCAATGTGGCCATCCCATTGGCGGCTGCCTGTGGCGCGCTGTGCTTCTACCTGGTGAAGTTTGAAAAAAGGAGAGGAAGTAATGAGTAGCGCGTTGTGGTTAGCGGTGATGATATCCGCGATAGGTACTCTGCTGATGCGTGTGGTGCCTTTTCTATGGATGCAGCGCCGTATAAACAGTGAGACAGGCATTAACAATATGCCCCAGTGGCTAAGTATTCTCGGCCCGCTGATGATCGCCGCTGTGCTCGGTGTTTCTATCGTGCCAGTGAGCCCGAGTGCCGTTTCATGGATTGCCACTGCTATCGGTCTTGCCGTCACATTGTGGGTATGGTCGCGGCTCCGCTCTTTGGGCTGGCCGGTCGCTGCTGGGGTGGCAGTATTTGGCATCGTAGAGGTGGGGGTAGCGCTAATATAACGCTACCCTACCTTACTAAAACGCTTTTGGAAACACTAATTGCGGTAAATACAGAAAGACGCTTGGCAGTAGTATCATGGCGATAATTATCGACATAATGAGCACTATTAGCGGTATTACTGCCATAAAAGCACGCGGCATGGAAACTTCGCCAATCTGTGTTGCGATAAGCAGGCAAATACCATAGGGAGGCGTAATCAACCCTAGGGTGAGCGATAAAATCACTACCAGCGCCATATGGACCTGGTTGATATCAGCCGCGATACACAGTCCCTGAATAATGGGGAGGAAGATAATGACTGCTGTCACCGGGCTGAGGACAGTGCCAATCACTAACATGAACAGCATCACCAACAGCATGATGCCCACCCGCGATTGCGTTACGGTGAGGATAAAGTTAGCGACCTCCTGAGCGATCCCCAAGTACGAAATCAGCCATCCCATAATGCCTGCGGAAGCGACAGCAAACATCGGTAACGAAAAGGCTACAACCGAATCTGACAAAATGCCGGGAAGCTGCCTAAAACGTATCGCTCGATAAAAAACAAAGGCCAACAACACGCCTACTAAGACCGCTACCGAAGCGGCTTCCGTGGCAGTGAATACGCCTAGGGTGATGCCACCGAGCACCACTAGCGGCAGCACCATAGGTGGAGCAGCGGTGATCGCTGTACGCCCCATTTGGCGGAAAGAGAACTTACCCGTTGCTTTAATATCGTGCTTTCTCGCGATGTAATACACATATCCCATCTGCATCAAACCGACGAGTATCCCTGGCAGAATGCCCCCCATAAACAGAGCACCCACTGATACATTGCCAAAGGCACCGTAAATTACCATGAGAATCGAGGGCGGAATGATCCCCCCCAGCACAGACGATGCGGCCGTCAATGCCACAGCAAACGGCGCGGGATAGCCCGACTTCTTCATCGCAGGAATGAGCACCGCCCCCACGCTGGCAGTATCTGCAGCTGCAGACCCCGAAAGGCTGGCGAACATCATGGATACCATGACATTGATGTGGCCCAGACCGCCGCGAACATGCCCAACGGTGCTATCCGCAAAGCGCAGCAGGCGGTCGGTGATGCCCCCGTCGTTCATCAGGCGCCCTAACAACAGGAAGAAAGGCACGGCCAGTAACGGGAATGAGTTAATGCTGGCAAACATCTGATTAACGACCGAGGTTAAAGGCAGCCCCAATTGCATGATCGTCAATATGGAAGCCAAACCAATAGCAAAAGCGATAGGGACACTTAGGCCGATAAGAATCAGAAAACTGCCAATCAAGGTAATCAATGGACTCATGATTCGGGGGCCTCTCCACCACTGGCCGCATCTCTACCAGCACGCAGCTTAGCGATATCATCGCGAATAGTCTCAATAGAAAATAGCAACATGGAGATACCTGCTACGGGGATCGCGGCGAAAACATAGGCCATGGGCGTACCTAGCGCTACCGAACGTCGGTTCCAGCCCATATCCACCAGTACATTACCGTGCACAATCAGTACATAGATCACGGGCAGACAGGCTAAGCTACCGAATAAGCGTAATACCCGCTGAGTAATAACAAAGCTTGGTGGGAACACGTCCACCACATAGTGCCTACGCTTACGCAGTGCAATGGCCGCGCCAATAAAGACCGCCCAAATGAAACAAGCCATAGCAACTTCATCGGTCCACGATACTGATATTTTCAGGTAGTTACGTGCCACCACCTGATAGAGCACCGTTAGGATGAAGGCTGCAAACAGCGAGCCTGCGATAAATGTCAGGAGTTTCTCCAAAAGATCGTTTATTTTCCGCATTTTTCTACCCTTACATTGGCGCACTGCTTGCAGATGAAACACAAAACAGCACGCCAAAGCGCTGATGGCTCGCGGTTTACAGGTTGCGAATCGTGTCAAGCAGCTCAGTCAAACCACGTTCCTCAGCAAACTCGTCATGCAGAGGAACGACCGCATCAATGAAGGCCTGCTTGTCGACTTCAGTCACCGTTACACCTAGCTCCTCGAATTCCTGAATAAACTCCGCATCGTACTCCACTCCTTTTTCAGTGCCGAACTCACCCGCATTCTGGGCCGCATTGAGAATGATGGCCTGATCCTCTTCCGAGAAGCGGTTAAAGCGGTTCTCACTGATGGAAATATGGCTCATCATCACCTGGTGTTCGGTTTTGGCATGATAAGGAGCTACTTCATAAAGGCGGCTTGAGTAATAACCACTGATGGTGCTCTCGAAGGCCCCCACTACGCCGGTTTGCAGGCCAGTGTAGATTTCTGTCCATGGTAGCGATGTCGTCAACGCACCGACTGATTGCCACATATCAGCATCCAGGCGGGAACCAGTCACACGCATCTTGATACCTTGCAGATCAGAGGGCTGGGTGACAGGTCCGGTATTGGTACTTAAATTGCGCGTTCCCCCTCCTGTCAGACTCAACAACTTCAAGCCTACGCCTGACTCCTGCATAGCGTTGGCGAAGTAGTCAAACACGGGCGAGTCTGGAGAGGTGGCAGCCCGGAATTTATCCATATCTTCAAACAGATAATTAAGACTGAAAATTTCAAACTCAGGGGTATACGGCGAAATATTCATCACACCGCCAATGATCATATCGGTAGTACCGATACGAATCTCATCGACCATTGTCTGATCATTACCTAATTGGCCACCTGGGAAAATCTGTACATCGATACGCCCATCGGTCGCTTCAGCTACTTCGGCTTTAAACGCTTCAGCAGCATCAATCCATGGGTGAGGAGCACTTACTACCGTGCCCAGGCGCAAGGTTTCTGCCATAGCAGGGGAAATAAAAAGCATGGAAGTTGCGGCTGCCAGAGCCAAGCGCGAAAACGTGCGTTTTGTCATGGGGACGTTCCTCTTATATGTTTACTAGCTGTCTATAGCTGCTAGCTGCCGATAGTTACTAGCTGCCGATAGATACTCGCCAGGGATGTGCCAACGTTTTAAAAAGCGGGTGCTTGTTTAAGCTATGCTCCCGATACAGGTTCACCAAGGGTGTGCATAAGCCGGTTTGCCCAACCAAATAGAGTGGTTGAGAGGGTAAGATCCAAAATTTCCTGATCATCCAGCCCTGCTTCACGTAGGCTGGCAATATCATCTTCGGTTACTTGGGGAGGACACTCAGAGAGCCGCATGCCAAACTTAAGGATGGCACGTTGACGTGCATCGATATCCGCCTTTTCGCCATTGAAGAAGATCTCCTGCATCACCCGCTCATCACGCGTCAGGTTGTTATAACGCTGAGCATGTACAGCCGCGCAGTAGATACAGCGGTTGACGACCGATGCTGCCACCGCTCCCAGTTCCCGCTCTTCACGGGATAAACCACCCTTGTCATACATGATGCCGTTAAATAGAGACGTGCGGATACGCAGCGGCTCAGGATCATGCGCCAACACCAATACATAGTCGGAAATTTTGGTGTTGGAAGGCGTTTCTTTCAGCGCTTCCCGTTGAGCAGGCGTCGCCTGATCAAAATCAATCGGGGTGATATGGGGACGCCACGTGGGTACCCGGGTGGTGAACTTGTGAATGACACGACTCATTGGCTTTTCCCCATCACACTCAGCACAGCAGCAACGCGTAGCTGGTAGTTAACGAAAGCAACCAGCCCGGCTAAGCGGACAATATCTGCTTCATCAATGCCTGCAGCACGTAGCGAACCGATTGTTGCTTCGCTGGCATCCCGTGGTCGCTCGGTGACCAAATCAACGTAATCCACCATCGCTACCAAACGCTGCTCATCTGCTGGCGGCATTTGTCCCGGAAGGGCTAGTTGGTAAGGGTCGGCATCATCGCCATACCCAGCAAGCAAATCAGCATAGTGCTGTGTCAGCCCTGCTTGCTGGCAAATTCTCGCCATACGACATGCCAGCGCCGCTCTTAAGCTGGCAGGCAGGTTCCCGGCATCATTGGGTAGCAGTGCAGCTTCATAGGATGCTTGTGTCAGCTCCATCAATTTGCCGCGCATGGTCAGGGCTTCGGCCAGCGGGCCGCTGCTGGGCACGCCAGCGGCTGTTTCAAGTACATGTGACATTTCGGTTCCTTAACATTGCAATACAAAGACGACGTTAGCGCTACGCATTCAAGGCAATGGGGAAGGCTCCCACTCATCCCCCAGTAGTTCCGGAGAGTCGTAGTGTTCGAGTAGCTGCCAGTGGCGCTCAATGTCTTCTCGATAAAAGCCTGCGGCAATTGCGCCTGCCAGCCAGCTAGCTCCTTCGCTGATCCCAGGAATGTCACCGCTGACTTTGCCTAAACTAATAGAGGCACCATAGTTGAAGCAGTGGATATTACGCAGCCAGGGGGCCGCACCTGGCTCTCGCTCCTGGAAGGCAAAGTCGCGATCTACGTAAGGAAAATTGCCCAGCTCTTCGTGCTGAAGCTCGGTGGGTGGCTGATATCGATCACGCCACAGCAGAATACGATCGGCATACCCTGCCAGCTCGGTACGAGCCAGTGGGTCAACTTCAAACCCAGTTCCCAGAATCAGAAAGTCGCAGCGAACCTGTTTTCCCTGCTGGGTCGTGATCACCACTTCCGACCCTTCAACTCGAATATTTTCAATGCCACAACCAAAGTGAAAATAAGCATTCTCATGGCGGCTGACGCGCAACGTCGAGCCACGAGGAGGCGGCGTCTGGGTGATAAAAGAGTAATGCATAATGCGCCAGCGCCACTCATCCGGCAGCGTGGCGTAGCCATGAGTAAAGCCATAGGAGCCAATACCCATCATTTTGTTGATTGTCGGCATCTGCTGACGGCGAATCAGGAAGCGAACCTCGCTGGCTCCATGCTCTAGCGCCTCAGCAGCATTATCAATCGCCGAGGCGCCTACCCCCACCACGACCACACGCTTCCCTTTAAGGGCAGTAAAATCGATATCGTCCGCCGTGTGCGCCCAGCTAGACGCCGGCAAACCAGCAACGAAATCGGGAATCTTGGGGGCACCGGTACCTTCACGGCCAGTCGCCATAATCAGTTTACGTGTTAGAACACGTTCAGCCGTCGCGCCTGGGCCAGAAAGCTCAAGACTGAGTAGCTCTCCCTCGGGCTTCACATACTCAACCTTGACACTATTTTCGACCGGCAGGTTGAGAACTTCACGGTACCAGCAAAGGTATTCCATCCAGGTAGGCCGTGGAATCTTGTCAAGAATTTCCCAGGCCTCGGTGCCAAACTGCGCCTCATACCAAGCCCGGAAGGTCAGTGAGGCAAACCCATAGCTGGGTCCTGGTAATGTTTTCGGCGAACGCAGTGTCTCCATCCGGGCATAGTTCATCCAGGGCCCTTCTTTACCCGCTGGGTTACGATCAAAAATGCGGATATTGGCGATACCTCCCGACAATAGCGCGAAAGCCGCCACCAAACCGCACTGCCCACCGCCCACAATCACGACATCGTAAACGTGCCGCCCATCCTCTCTCTCTAATGGGGGAATCCAATTAGCAGGTGGCAGGTTCAGACAGGCGAGGTCGTGCTTCACGCGTACATTCAAGGCTTCAAGGCCGGCACCGGCCAAAGAGGGAGTGAGGGTCATGGCATCATCTCGGCTTGTGTCTGCATGGCCTGTTCGGCTTCATGGGGCCACCAGAACCAACGAACGGGTACATCTTCAGCATGGCGATTAGCGGGTAAAGGCAAGGCTTTCGCCAGTTCAACCAATTCAAGCGCTCTGGCAAAGCAATCAAGTACTGTGGCCTCGTCAGCTGTTCCAACAGATGCATCCTTAGTGAAAAGCGTATCCAATAGGCATGGCGTTACTGACTCTTCGGATTGAGCTGACGCACCAGGGCGCTGGGCAACCCAAACACCACTATGTTCATCCACAGAGTAAAGTTTCATTAATACTGGGGCATAACGCGCAATAAACTCGACCGCTGATATTACATAGTTAGCCGACTCATTGCTAAAAAAGAAGTTAAATCCGAGTCTTACCCAACCTGGGCGATATATGCTTCTACCTTTTTGGACTAACGCTTCATGCGCTGCAGCCGTATCGCTATCAATGGAAAGCAGTTCATGACCATAGGGGCCCGCGCAGGAACAGCCACCTCTAGCCTGAATACCGAATAGGTCATTCAACATGGCAACCACGAGGTTATGGTGTATCGCCCTTTCTCCAGCAGTGACATTGAACGAGAAGATGGCCAGCCTGGGCGCATTAAGTGAGCCAAGCAGGTTTAGGTTGGCTATTTTTTGCCAGCGTGCCACCGCCATGGCCACCAACTCTTTCTCGCGCAACTCAATGGTCTCAGTGCCAACTTTTGCTTTGATCCGAAACGCCAACCCCGCGCGAATGTCACCCAAAATATTAGGTGTACCCGCTTCTTCCCGACGCTCGACACTCTGAACATATTGATGATGGGACGCCGTTACATAGGATACCGTGCCGCCACCTGAAATAGATGGCTTCGCATTGCAGCACACCGCTTTGCGAATCACCAGCACGCCGGAACTTCCAGGTCCACCAACAAACTTATGAGGGGAAAGGAAGACGGCATCCAAATGATCGCCTTGGCCGCTGCCTGCCATATTGATCGCGACATAGGGCCCACTTGCCGCATAGTCGAACACAGCCAAACCGCCATATTGGTGCGCTAACTTGGCTATCTGGGCCACAGGCGACAAAATCCCCGTTACATTCGAAGCAGCCGAAAACGCCACGACTTTAACTTCCCGCTCGGCATGTGCCTGCAATTGCTGTTCTAGTATTCCCAGATCAACAAGACCATGGCTATCCAGAGGAGTACGTACCAGATCAACATCGCACTCACGCCATACCAGGTCATTGGAGTGATGCTCATAGGGGCCAACGAAAACAACCGGTTTGGAGACCTTCGAAGTCACTTGCCCATGGGTCAACTCAAGAATGCGACAGCAACGATCTATCGCCGCGGTAGCACCAGCACCAGCAAAAATGACCGCATATTCGTCATCAGCACCTACAGACTCCGCCACTGCTTGGCGAGCAGCTTCCCGTAGCCGCGTGGTCATTTTACCGGTGTAAGAGGTTTCGGTATGCGTATTGGCATACAGAGGCAACACCTCCTCCTGAATTGCCCGCTCGACGATATCCAACGCCCTTCCCGATGCCGTGTAATCGGCATAGAGCAATGGGCAGTCACCAAATGGGCCGGGAATCAAGCGCCCTTCTCCAATGACCCCACTCTGTAGGCGCTCCATCCACTCACGAGAGATCGCCGAGGGGGAGCTCGGTGGTTTTCTTGACTTGTTCCATTGAGAAGCACGATGTGACATTACTGAGCTCTATTTTCGCAATCAGCCTTTTATAAAAGGCGTCATAAGATTGGTTATTACGCGTAATGACCTTGAGTAAGTAGTCGTATTCACCTGCGAGACGATTAACTTCTACGATCTCAGGAAAGTTTTTAACCGTTTCCTGAAATGTATCAAGCCAAGCTTGGTTGTGTTTATCCGTTTTAACCATCACAAACACAGTAAGACTAAGATCCAATTTCTCAGGGTTCAGTACGGCAATTCTTTTTTCTATAATTCCGTCTTTTTCCAGCTTTTGTATTCGCCGCCAACACGGCGTAACAGAGAGACCAACCCCTTCTGCAAGCTGTGCAATAGAAAGACTATCATCGCGCTGAAGCTGTTCAAGAATTTTCAAATCAAAACGATCAATAAGCAATTTATTTCCCCTAGAAACATTCATAAGGAATTTTATTCTTTATAACCTTTGCTCGATACGGTCAAGGGAAATAATTTTTCACCTCCAACTCTGTTGATTTCAACTAAACATCTACTCCGGATAAAAGGACATCCCAAAACGGTGCAAAAAATATGCTGCACCACAAAGAAAAATACATAAAAGATTAAAATCGAAACCACTATGGTTTTAAAAGCATGGGGTTAAAAGCATGGCGTTAAAAGCACACAATTGATTAAAACTCTTTGATCGATCATGAATATATACGCCCTTGAACACGCACTCTTGAACATATCGCCCTATGAAGCACACTTTCTGCGCCGACCTCAGCCGTGAACAGAGTGATCCATTAGCTGGGAGCGCTGCCCATGCCGAACTCAATCTATTAATCAGTTGGCCGCGCGCAAAGTGGCTGCGCAAATTGCGCCATGCCAGCGACATGAACGACACGCTGAAACAGACACTAGATGACATTGCCGATAGCGGCCTACGTATTAACCTGATTCAGCAACCGGGAATGGATAAACATCAGCACCAAGTATTTCTGATGCCAGAACGGCGGCGCTTTCTGATCGCCCGCCATCACTTAGAAGACTTTTTAAGCGCTCTGCAAGCAGGCAACAGTTTGGCAGAGTGGGAACAGCCCCCGCTAGAAAAAGACCTACTGCTCTGCTGCACCCTCGGCACAAAAGACAAATGCTGCGCCAAGTACGGCTACCAAACCTATAAGGCGCTGGCTCAAACGGTTGCTGATCACCAGCTACCGTTCGAGGTCTGGGAAAGCAGCCATCTGGGTGGCTGCCGGGGCAGCTCACAACTCACCCCCGCCCAACAGTATGCAGAATTAGCCGCCCTGACTCACCTAAGTACACAACTAAGCACGGATCAGCACCAACCCCAGCTAACGCTGCTGGACGACAGCGGCAGTGAGCAAGAACGCCTGATACGCTGGCAGTGGCAACGGGGCAACACTCAAGGCCAACTCAGCGTGCGCTGCCAAGCCATCACCATCATGCGAATTGACACCTGCGCCGACCTTGAGAAAGGACCCACGGAAAGTACCGTTTGGCATATTACTCAGGTGTCATAGCCGCTTTTTCCATCAAATACTCTGCAACCGCCTGATAGGCGGGAAGTGAAGTCGGGTCATTAGCCGCATTTCCTGCCACCGGGTGCGATGCAAAGCGCACAATGACCATCTCAGCAGTGGGGTCAATATAAATGGTTTGTCCATGCACGCCTCTTGCGGCAAAGGCACCATGCTCGTTATGCAGAGACCACCACATGCCACGGTAACTGCCGCCCGGTAAATAACGGTATCCCGCGGCGGCAAACGCTTGCCTGTCGCCGCCTTGTCGAATGCGCTCAACGGCTGCTGCGGGAAATAGCCGCTCACCATTCATTACGCCTTCATTGAGCACCAGCTGGCCGACCCTGGCCATATCCCGAAGGCCAGCGCTCAAACCTCCCCCTGCGAACGGCGTACCAATGGAGTCCACGGTAAAGTAAGCATCCTGCTCCATGCCTAACCGCTGCCAAAGACGCGATGACAACAGTGATGCCACCGATTCACCCGTCGTGCGCGCGATCACCCAGCCAAGTGCATCGGTATTAATCGTTTTATAGCCAAAGACCTGCCCATGCTGCCCTTCCGGTTGTACCGTTGCGAGATACTCATAATAGGTACGCGGCCCAGTGTAATCGTCTGGTTTGGGAAGCGGGCTTGCCGCTGCATTGTAGGCCCAGATCTCAGCGTTGGGGTCACTGTAATCTTCGCTGAAAGCAAGGCCTGTGGTCATTTCAAGCAGCTGTTTAACCGTGGCATTACCAAAAGCACTGTCGGCAAGTTCCGGTAAAATATCACCCACCAGCGCTTGCTCATCCAGCACGCCTTCAGCCACCAGAATTTCACCTAGCAAGCCGGTCATTGACTTAGTCACCGACATCGCGCCGTGCTGGCCCGTTTCATCCAAACAGCCTGAGTAAGTCTCATACACCACCTGGCCTTGGTGAAGAATCAGCAGACCATCGGTGTAGTTTTCATTCAGCGACGCCTGCCACGACATAGGCTCACTAGCGTCAATCGGAGTGAAGGTGACAGCGTTTATCGCGTCATCTAATGCATAGGGCAAAGGAGCAGGTGCGCCCAACCCACGGCTGACCTGCTTAGTAGGCAACAGCTCGCGAAAGTGGCACACCGTCCAGCGCATTTTGGGGAAACTAAAGTAGTTGGAGTCTGGCTGGCCAATCAACTGCTCCGGTGCAGGTGGGAAGCCCTGCATCCAGCCTAACTGGTTCGGGTCAGAAGCTTCAGCACTTAATACCGAAGCACTCGCCTGCGGAGTATCCGCATAAACCATTGAGCTAAGCAGCAAAACGGGCAACGCAAGTGGCAATACCACACTAAAACGGCGATAAAATCGTGTCATAACCAGCTCCCAGGCACACAACGCCACATGAGCGTGAGCGTAACGCTTGAGTCTAGTGAATTCTAATCGAATGGATAGCTAGACGAGTTCAACGTTCTTTATGATTGTATTGTCCGCTGTTGTTTCTCATATCGTGACTAAATACTTGGTATTGGTTTCGACCGCTTTTCTTTGCACGATACATAGCGGTGTCGGCATTCTCGAGCAAACTATGTTCATTTGCCCCGTGGTCGGGATAGAGGCTGATTCCGATACTGACACTAATGCCTAGTTTATAGTGACCAACACAGCATGGCATCGCTAATGCCCGAAGGATTTTTTTTGCCACTCTGGCAGCATCGTTTAGTTTTTCAATTTCACTAAGCAGCACTATAAACTCATCTCCACCCTGCCGGGACACGGAGTCTGTAGCACGTACACATTCACTGAGACAGTTAGCGACGAACTGCAACAGACTGTCGCCAACAGTATGGCCAAGTGAATCATTGATGAACTTAAAGTTATCGATATCTAAATATAGCAGTGCGACATAATGGTCGTGCCGTTTTGCTAGACGGATAGCGCGAGCAAAGTGTTCTGCAAATAGAAAACGATTAGGCAGCTTGGTTAGCGCATCATAGTGGGCCTGATAGGCTAGTTGCTCTGCGCGTGTTAAAGAGTGCTTGGCATCATGAAATACAATTACCGCCCCTACCGTAACACCATGGCTATCATGGATAGGAGCCGCCGAATCTTCTATCTCTAGCTGGCTACCATCCTGGCGAATCAGCACGCAGTCCAGAGCCAACCCTACCGTGCGATTTTCTTCTATCGCTCTTAGCGCTGGGTTAGGCACGGGCTCGTAAGTTTGGATATGAACGAGTTTCAAGACCTGATCAATTGGTTTACCAAGCGCCTCTAAACTTGTCCAACCGGTTAACACTTCAGCAACGCAGTTCAGATAGGTAATCCTAGCGCTCAAATCGGTCGTCAAAACAGCATCACCGATTGAATTTAGTGTTGCTTTAGCCCAATCCCTTTCTACTTGCAGGGCATTCTCGACACTTCGCAATCGCTCGTCGGCACCTTGCTCGGCATCATTTTCTGTCGTCTGGGCGTTATTGTTTTGGTGACCACCGTACAGCATGACGTTTTTATCCATGTGTAGCCTTGCCCAAGGGTAAGGTCGGCGCTGCTTTCCTTGCAGCGCACAGTGCAACATCCTGTTCAGGCATATCCCTTGCCACACTGATAGTGACATTAGGCGGTAGATAAATAATTCACTGTGCGCTAGCGAACACAAGCAGCAAGTTATTTAAACTAAAATTGGCGACACTCATGTCCACAAATCAGCCCTATGTGCGATAGCGTACAGAGATTGTCTCAAGGCACTCTATACTTGAAAGGAGAATGTCTATCGGCTGGAGGGCGCACATCCACAAGGGCTCCCTTGTAGAAGCGGCGGCTAAAGAAAGCTGCATCTAAGCTTAGGATAATGAGGATATTCAATGCTTGAACCGAATAATTTCAAGCAAAATGCGTTGCTTGGTTTACTTCCCCAAAATGATCTCACGAATCTGCTGCCTCACCTTGAAAAAGTGACGCTGACATTGGGTCAATCACTTAGTGAACCTGGTCAGCAGATGAGTCATGTCTACTTTCCGCTGGATTCCATCGTCTCGCTGCTATGCGTGATGGAGAACGGCGCCTCGACGGAGATCGCTATAGTCGGCTACGAGGGAATTGTAGGCGTCTCGCTCTTTATGGGAGGTGAAACCACCCCCAGCCGAGCGATCGTACAGAGCGCAGGACATGCTTATCGGCTTAAAGGACAGCTGCTCAAAAACGAGTTCTACCGCGCCGGCGCCATGCAGAGACTACTGCTTCGCTATACCCAGGCCTTACTGACCCAGATGGCGCAGACAGCGGTATGCAACCGTCACCACAGCGTCGACCAACAGCTATGCCGCTGGCTGCTGCTCAGCATTGATCGGCTGCCAGGAAATGAACTGGTGATGACCCAGGAATTAATTGCCAATATGCTAGGCGTGCGTCGCGAGGGAGTCACCGAGTCAGCGGGTAAACTTCAAAAGGCTGGCTTGATCTCATACTACCGTGGGCATATCAAAGTCATCGACCGTCTTGGGTTGGAAGCACGAGTCTGCGAGTGCTACTCAGTGGTCAAACGCGAGTATGATCGGCTACTCAAGCACCATGACGTTATGTGAGCAACATTAGTGAAGCCGCTAATATAATGCCAAAAGCACCAACGCGCTATGTACGCTAGCGTGCCGACACTTAATTCACCCCAGTGTTAATATGTGTATGTACCATTAAAAACAGATGATGGTACATCTGCAGCCGACATCAAAATGATCGCGATCTTCATTGTGCCGTTTGCCAGGTTCTTTCAACCGGAGAGGCACATGACGTCTATTTTTCACGCTGCTGATGCCAATCAACTTCTTGCTGATCTACCCACTGCTGAGCAAGACGCTTTGATGGCCAGTTGCGAGACTGTGTCGCTTACCTTTGGCGAAGAACTTTACCGCGCTACCGATACAGTCACCCACGCCTACTTCCCCATCACCAGTTTCATTTCACAGATCGTTATTCTTCATGGGGATAGCCGCCTTGAAGTCGCGATGACAGGACGTGAAGGCATGCTTGGTCTCTCACTGATGCTCGGTATCCAAGAAGCGCCTCTGCTCGCAGTTGTTCAGGGAGCTGGGGGAGCACTGCGTATCAACGCTGCTAGCTTTCAACGGCTGTTGGTAGAGTGCCCAGTATTGCATTTGCGGCTAAAACGGTATCTTTACGTCGTCATTAATCAGCTAGCGAACTCAGCGGCCTGCATCCATTTTCACCGGATTGAGGAACGCCTTGCCCGCTGGCTGCTAATGACCCAAGACCGCGCCAAATCAGATAGATTGCAGCTAACCCACGAGTTCTTGGCCATGATGCTAGGCGTGCGACGAGCAGGGATTACGTTGGCGGCAATTGCCCTGCAAACACGCGGCCTAATTCGTTACCACCGTGGTGAAATCATCATCATGGATCGCCCCGGCCTGATCGAAGCGTCTTGCACTTGCTATAGCGAAGATTGTGCGCTGTATGCCCGTGTGTTGACACCACACAGCTAACGGAGCAGTGGCGGAAAACCACGCGTTACCAGCGGTACCTCAAACTGCCAATGACACTGCGAGACTCACCGTAGTAGCACCAATATTCACAGCTCGCCACGTACTCTTTATCGGTGAGATTATTAACGTTTAATTGAGCCTGCCAACCATCAGCAAACTCGTAGCCCACCATCGCATCGACCAGCGTGTAGCTACCCACGGCAGTGTTATCTGCCACACTGGTGTCTATCGTGCTCCCCACATAACGCACACCACCTCCTAAGGTAACGCCCTTCAAAGCGCCGCCGGTAAAGGCATAGTCCAACCAGGTTGACGCCTGGTGACGCGGGATCAAGGGCGCACGTTGATCATCTTCAAGGCGTGAATCGGTATAGGTATAAGCCGCCGTCACTTTTAAGTCATCCGTTAGGTAACCAACCCCTTCCAACTCAAAGCCCTGAGAGGTTCGTTCCCCCTCTTGCACCTGGAAGCCACTCGGCGAGTTGATCAGCGTATTACTCTCTTGCAGGTCAAATACTGCGGCAGTGACATAGCCGTCCCAGCCAAAGGGCGCGACTTTGACCCCAGCTTCCCACTGGCGACCTTCGCGGGGCTCGTAAAGATCACCATCGCTGTCCACTCGACCTAACGGGTCAAAAGATTCGGTATAACTGATATAGGGGTTAACACCGTTTTCCCCTAAATACATCGCACCACCAGACCAGGATACTTGGTCATCGTCTGAGCGTTGCGTTGTTCCCGCGGTAACATTCCTGTTTTCGGTATCCGCCTGGTCATAGCGAACCCCACCTAAAAGCACCCAACGGTCATCAATACGCAGCTGGTTTTGGGCGTACAAGCCGGTTTGCTCTTTATCAATTTCGCGGGTTAACAAATCATCCGCCCCTACGGGCGTAAAGTTGCCATAGGTGGGGTTGAAGATATCGATAGGATCGCCGAAGGGGAACGGATCAGCTTCTTGGCCACTCACCCCAAGGTTCTGATAATCCGCCCCCAACAGCAGGGTATTTTCTGTACGATCGGTGTACCAAGTGCCCACCATACGGTTATCAACCGTCAAACTATCAATGGTGCCATCGCGATACACATGCCCGCGTGCCGCTTGACGTTCATCAGCCATAAAGAAGGCGTACGTACTGCGCAGCTCTAAATCCAACTCGCTGTAGCGTAAATCCTGCTCGAAGCGCCACGTATCATTAAGCTGATGGCGTAGTTCATAGCCTAACGCCCACTGGGTACGGTTATCCTTATCGTAACCCGGTTCACTCAGGTTGGTTTGGGGGTCGACACGGCCAAAGGGGGTGTCTTGCACCGTACCATAGGGCAGCTTGAAGGAGTTGACTGGAACACCATCATCTTTCTGCACGCTGGCCAAAAAGGTAACCGTTGTATCGTCGCTAACATCCACCGCCAAACTCGGCGCAAAGTAGTAACGCTCGTTGTTAGTCGCGTTCAAATCACCATCACGTTCTTTATAAAGGCCGACCAAACGGTAACGAACATTGTCACTCTCGCCTACCGGGCCGCTGGTATCAATGCCCACTTGACGATGATCGCGATTGCCAAACTGTACATTCACCTCACCCTGAGGCGTTTCTGTTGGGCGCTTGCTAACCGCATTAATCAAGCCTCCAGGAGGCGCTTCGCCGTAAAGGATAGAGGATGGACCTTTGAAGACATCCACCCGCTCCAAGCCAAATGGCTCCGGCAGCCACTGGTAGAAGCCTTCGCGATAGATCCGCAGGCCATCTTGGTAAGTGGACTGATCAAACCCACGCACCTTGAACCAATCAGTGTTGTTATCGCTGCCGAAATGCCCCGAAAGCACGCCTGCACGATAACGGAAAGTTTCATCTAATTGCTGGACGTTGCGGGCTTCCAACTCCTCACGATCAACGCTGGATACAGGGCGCGGCGTTTCCACCAGCGGTGTATCTACTTTCAAGGCAGTTGCGGTTACCACGACAGGATCGTTAGCAACTCGCTCCTCTTGAGCAAGCGCCGCCAATGGCGCAACGCTGAGCATTCCACCCAGCGACACCACCAACGAGCGGCGAACCGCCGCAGTCAGCGGCGCGACAGAAAACGATATGGACGTAGGGAGCATAGGAAGGTCTCACAGGCATGAGGAGAAGCATCGTTATAATAAAGCGAATGATACGGATTTTTATTTGCATGAACAATAACGACAACGACGCAAGCCTGAGAATGGAGGATTGAAAGTAGCGGCTAGCCTGGAGAGGAAGAGATTTGGAGGTAGTAAAAAATAGGCACGGCAAAATGCAGGGGCGATAGTTGATAATCAAAAATGTACTATGTACACTAAAATATGCACTGACTAAAGGAAGTGCCCTGACGTGAGTCATGCGATTGAATTTATCGAAACCTCGACGTTCACACGCCAGATCCATGCCATTGCCACAGACGACGAATTAAAGGAACTGCAACGCACCCTGATTGCTCAACCCGACAAAGGTGACCTGATTCAGGGCACGGGAGGGCTGCGCAAAATACGCATGGCGCTGGGCGACCAAGGCAAGAGCGGCGGTGCCAGAGTTATCTACTTTTTGGCAACGGCAGAGATAATCTACTTGATACTGGCCTACCCCAAGAGCATAAAAGACAGCTTAACGCCCGATGAAAAGGCCGCACTGAAAACACTGACCCACCAACTGAAAAGGGAGGTTTCCAAATGAGCATTTTTGACGAGCTGCAATCATCACTGCAGGAAGCCGTTGAGATCAAACAAGGTAAAGCGCAGGCCAGCCGCATCACACGTCATGAGGTAGCCGATGTGAAGGCCATCCGAGCCAAACTTCATGTTTCTCAGGCTGAGTTTGCTGAGGCTATGGGAACCAGTGTGGACACTATCAAAAGCTGGGAAACCAAGCGCCGTAATCCTACAGGGCTAGCCGCTAAGGTACTGGCGACGATTCAGGACAATCCAGCTTTTTTCAACGAGCTTGCTTCGCATTAGTATCTTATTTTCTGACCGTAAAACAAAGGCAACCTTGGCTCACTGGATCAGCTGTCGCTGCCCCATGCTCTACTTCGCTTTAGTTGGAAAAGTTGGGGGAGTACAGGCGTTGGCCCTACTTCTTCTGCTATTAGATTCAAAATGCTGCGGTTATTCTATGAATCCAGGGCAGCTAATGCTGCATGTCTCGTAGCCAAGCCGTTGAGCGCTACTGGTCTACCGCTCACAGGCTTCTCCTCTTTCGAACAGCATGCCTATGAGGGGCGCAAGATTGCTTTTTTCAAAAGCATGCTGTCTGCTTACGGCCGAGACTGTGTGAAAACGCTTGGGGAGTCTTGCTCCGGCCAAAAAATGATCAAAAATCGCGCTCCCTCGCTAAATTCGAGTCATCTTCGTGGCAAAATTTCTCCAGATTTCGCGTACGGACGTCAACTTCTGGACGGCTTAAGAGTTTTCACACAGCCTCTACCAAGAGCGGACATACTAGACATAGCGAGGGACTGCATTCAGGTAGTAGATAGTTACTGCACTATTACCGATCATACTCCTTAAACTTCAGCAGCCTCACCGACACTCCTTAGTAATGCTGAATATTGATCGTTATCTTCTTTTAGCCTTTCTATGATTTTCCGGGCGGCTAATTGCATCTCTGGAACTTCAACCGGAGCTGCTCCTCTTTCAAACACACCGCACAAATGAGAATACTCATTGTTAATTCGGTCGGCTAAAACAGCTGGAACACTATCTTCTCCAAAGAAGTGGTTCAGTGTTCTTTCATTCATTCCTTGATCTGGGTACTTGTAATAAAGATAAATCTCCAAAAACTTCCTTGCATTATTGGCGAAATTGTAAAAGGTAATGTAATTCGTATCATCAATAGCACCTATATTTGCGCACTTATGGATCTGATGAAACAGGAAGTTGAACTCTGTAACATATTCTTTTAGATAAGAAGGCATAACATTCACTGTAGATGTTTTACCCTGACGAGCAACTACAAAATAAGCCTTCTGGAATCCAATACTTTTACCCCCACAACCAACATAGTTACCACTTAAACGCTTCAAATACTTGAGAAAATCAAGGTTATGTGTTGATATAAAAAGCTGTTCAAACCCTCCTTTAGCGACAACCTCAGTACTTATCAAACTATATATAAAGAAAATGTGATTGCCGTCCAGTGATGAAATAGGGTCATCAATCCAAACAATAGGCTTTAGACCCCGCGTCTCAATATCATCGAGCTTTGCCAAAAAATAACAAAACGCCAGAAGGCTACACTCTCCCTCACTCAAATGATAGGCTTTTTTTCCATCCCGTATAATTTCGAACCGGATCCGTTTCGAGCCTTCCTCATTTTTTTTGGCTTCAAGTTTAAGAAACTTATGGCCAAAAAAGTTATTTAGATAATCGTTAACTTTTTTGGCACCTTTTTCTTCATCATTCAACTCACGTTTCTTGGCGCTGATCAATCCTTGCTTTTTAATAATCTCATCAGAAATACGTGTCTTTTCTCTAGAAGCTAGCTCCATGTTAACTTTTAGGGTTTCTATAGAGTCAAGACGAGAATTGTAATCAATGGTAACAAGGTAATCTAAAACCTCTTTTAATCTTAGTGACTTTCTAGCGATAACTTGCTCGCTATTTAAAGAAACGCTGAACGAATCAGATTCAATGCAAATTTCTTTATAACGATCCCAAACTTCTTTCAAATCACTCGAAAAATCAACAGGCTTAAAGAAATCCTTAGCGTTTAAGATATCATCTTTTCTTCGCATTAGCTGCGCAACAAGATCATCTAAGGAGCTTTGGTATTCACCAACAGATGATCTAAGCACTGAATCTAATTCTGAAATTATTGCATGAAATTTAGAGTAAAAACTCGACAGATTAATTATTAAAGCTGTATTGACAAGCTTCTTCTCAACTTCAATACGTTTGATCAAAGCCTCAATGTCTTTTTCTAATTTCTCAGACTCTTCATCAAAATGTTTGTCTAGCTCTTTCCAACGCTCTTGAGAAATTGCATTGTCGCAAAAAACGCATTTTCCATGATTTCCCCTGTGGTGTGTTCGACCTTCATTTACCCAGCGATTTAAAACAGCATCCTTCACTAATTCTTCAATCTTATCTGATTCACTTATTTTTTTGGTGACCAACGCGCTTGTTTCTTGAGAAAAAATAGCAAAACTAAGATTGGGCGGAATAAATTTTGGTGTTTCGGGGAGTGGCTTTTCTTGAATGAGTTTTTCGTACTGCGAGATTTGCTCATCAGTCAATGGTATGTAGGCAGGCTTTTGAACCTCTGCCAAGTCACCTTCCAGCTTAGAGATCGTATAATTTTGATCTCCAAAGCGCTCTGAATTATACTTTATACCAATTTCTTTGTTGGTTGCCTTATCACCTAACTGCCGTTTAAGGCTATCACTTTCTTTTTTGTGCGATTGATAAGCTTCGACATATTTATGTGTAGCGCCCTTTCCTTCCAAAAACAAACCGCTTTCTTGTCCTTCATCACTTGAGCCCAACTCAGCTTCCAGATCTTCAATTTCTTTTTCAATTTTATTATTATCATCACCAAGAATAGCAAATGGCTCAACACTGTCATCAGGATTAGTGATAAAACGCAAATTTTCTCTGACAAAATCCTCATTAAATACACGTGATATTATCCCATGACCCTTTAGGCCTTCTTGAGTAACCTCGGTATTATCAGAAAATTTAAGGCTTAACAAAGGAGAGCCATATTTATCAGAAACACTACCCGTTTCTAACGCACGAATAATTCGTGAAAGAGTTGTTTTTCCGGAATAGTTTCTACCGTAGATGATATTGATATCAACAAAACTTTGAACTGCACCAGATTTTCCCTTAACTTCATGATCCCAAGAAAAATCCTCAAAAACGCCAAGCTTTTTTATGTGTTGTATCTTTTTCAGCATACAAAACCTCCCTCAAAACTATAACATCCTGTTTTTTTTAAGACGGAGTAAAAGTACGACGTTCGCTTTGGGTCGAGCCCCGACTGTAAATTAACCTTAGCACATGACGAGCATGAATTGAGCCATTCTTTGACCTCTACCTGATGGAGGAACATGCCATAAACGTTTTGACTGAAATCTCCTGTACACCTACCCCTTGGAATAAAGGCAAGTTGGTTGGGCAGAAGGCGCCACTGCGTCTTCGAGATAGCTGGGCAATACGTGTTCGCATACAGCTCGCCAAAAAGACGAGAGACCTCGCCCTCTTCAATTTAGCCATCGACAGCAAATTACGGGGCTGCGACCTCGTCAATTTACGAATACGGGATATAGCCCATGGCACGTGCATATCCCCATGAGCCATTGTGATGCAGCAAAAGACACATCGACCTGTCCAGTTCGAAATTACCGAGCAAACTCGGATCGCTATTACCGACTGGATACAGCTTGCTCAGCTCCGGAGAGAGGACTTCTTGTTTCCCAGCCGAATCAATAGCTCAAAGCATCTTTCAACGCGCCAATATGCCCGTATTGTGAAAGCCTGGGTCACCGAAATAGGTCTAGATGCATCAATTTATGGCACGCACACGATGCGTCGTACAAAAGCTTCGCTGATATATCGTCGCACGAAAAACTTAAGGGCAGTGCAGCTGCTCCTGGGTCATACGAAGCTGGAAAGCACCGTCAGATATCTTGGGATTGAAGTAGATGATGCTTTGGAAATGGCAGAACAGACAGAAGTTTGATATGGACAAACGACGGTCGATATCGGGCCGCCGTTACCCAGCCATAAGCGGTCTTTTAGGTATCACTGAAGTAGCGATTTAACGCCCGGCTCACGCGCCGATTTGGAGCCGCAAAGCGGCGGAAAATCGGTCGCTGTGCAGCCGATTGTTAACACTTTTAAAAGCCATTGACGAAGTTAGCGATCCCACTCCAAGTCCATGTTATTTTTCTAATACCATTTAGCTCAACTGGAGCATCGTTAGCCGTTGCATCACCGATGTAGACTCCAATTACTGGGATACCTTCTTCCTTTGCACATTTGATTTCCCATATAGCACCGTCAGCCTGCTTAAGGTTCTTCGTGATAAGAACTACAACCCCATCACATCCCTTAATTTTGGTTCGGCAGCGCGATTTCCATGAATCGCTCCAAGGCTCCTTCACGGACATATCCACAAGTTCATAAGGGACTTTCTCAGCTCTTGCCTGGCCGACGAAAAGGTCTCTCATTCTCTCGTCTTCGATCGCAAAGCTCGTAAATATACGTTTCGCCATATCATTCTCCTTGGTTTTTGCAGAGTAGTGATGACCATTCGATTTGGCCCATTAAAGTCACCATATCAGATTGCATGAAGACGTATATAGCCTCCACCAAAATTACAAATAAAACAAACCACCGAAATCTTCTCACGACTTTTGCTTCAGTTTCAGTGTTTGACTCGTAACCTACTTGGTCTTTCAATACATTCCACTCATGCTCGAACATATTGGTTCTAAGCTGCTTTTCTATTTGATCAATAACGATGAACTTACCTGTATTCAGCTTTCCATATGAACGTACAAGCTTTTCCCATAGAAATGTAACTAAAAGTGCCATTACAGAAAGAGCCAGCATCCCAATAGCACCGACCACCGAAAACTCGAAGGACTTACCAACCACAAGGGAAATAGATAGGATCGAAGATGTAACCGTAAAGAACAAGTTGTTAACTCTCATTCTTTGATCAGTTACTTTCTCAGTAGACCCAACCATTATCTTGTACTGTTCGAGTAGAAGTTGGCGATCCTCCTCGTAAGTTCTCTCTAGATACGACCAGCAGTTTTCAGGCTTTCTAAAGACAGGAAAACCTTGGCAGAACATAACGGAATTATCGCAAGCAGACGGCAGCCTTATGCCGACAATCTGCTTATTCAGAGACTTTGCTTTAGCATATTCCCATTTCATAGGATCGCTTTTGAAAGTATCTTCCCCGATAAAAAAGACGACAAAGTCAACCTCCTTGAACTGCTTTTCAACACTCTCTTTCCAGTTCTCGGAATGCTCAGTCTCTCTAAGAATTGCGATCGCTTCGCCCGCAATAGACAGCAACTCACCCAAAACTCTGTCGGTTGCCTCTGAGTCAATAGTTCTGTTGCAGACAAATATTTTCAAATCCGTTCGACTCCATATGTGTCAGGGTTGGTGGTGCTAACGCCCCCAAGCCGGGGCATATTTTGCGTTTTGAGCGCAGCGAAGCAAAATATGTCCCACTGCCTAGGATTGTTAGCAATTTTGATAGAACTACAATCAGCTAGCTCATCCAAGCATTGTTGTAAGGATTAACCTTATACTCCGCTTTGCAGCTTGGATGTGGACAATCGAATACGCCAGCCACTACACCCCTATTTTGGAGAATAGATATACGCTTTGCCACCATGCACGAAGGACAGGCATAGTGCTCAGGACTTCCCTTGAACTGGTATACGACTGCCTTTCCCGGCGCCTCCACAAGCTCATATGAGTCCATTTGGACGCGCCATTCTTCAAGGTCTGCAATTTTCTGTTTTAGGCTATGATTCTCTTCTTGGAGAGAGAACATCACTGACTGAGCATTGAACAAGCTGTCTTGAGCCTCCATAAGCGTTTTCATGGCGGCACTAACCTTCTCCTTAGCCTCTGCGTCTATCTTTGCGTCTAGCAGCGTCTGGAAGATCTCTTTGGTATGCCTGAAGCCGTCATATGCGCCTTTTATCGCGGTGATATCCATTCTCAAAATCTCAGCTGGTGGAAAACCCTAGAATTGCTAACAGTTTATTAGTGCGCATTCGTGTTTTTCTGGCCACCACTATCCTGACCATATAGTTATAATGCATTGAAATTTAAAGAAATAAATGCCGCCTACGCGATGCGCTTTGCCAGAAAAATGCGCATGCGCGTTAACATTTTCACTACCCTTTGGATATTGCACATAAACATCAATAGCTTTCCCCTAACACCTTGTTTCATAAAAACTTTGAAGAAGCCGCTCCAGAAAAACAAGCATTCATATTTTAAACCCCACCAGAAAAACGCGCATCGTGAGCCAAAGGCACTTATGAATATCCGGTTTTCAGCGAAGTCCGCTAAGGGTCGTTATCCGCCATAACAGGCCCCTTCGGTAAATTGCTACTCAGCACGCAAGTCACGGCTCGACCTCCTCGTCAACGGCTTGAGTAGTCAGCAGCACAAACTGCCCCCCCGTCTCTTCATCTTCTATCAACAGCATGCTGTGCTTCTCGTGGTTGCTGAGTACAGCGTCGGTGACTTTCTTCGGGAACAGGCCATGCACCACCTGGTCTTCGCTGTGGTTGAGCATCTGGGCCATGATCGCATCGTCACACTCAATGCGGCCGGTAATGCCGTTGACGAAGTGTAGCTTGTCATCGTCGCTTACCTCGGCCAGACGCTGCTTCTCCGGGTCGTGGGGCTTGCCTGAACGGTCATCGGTGACCGGAGTGAGGCCGTGCCGCAGCCCGTTATACCCTCGGTGGTGTCATGTTTGAACTGAGCTTCCCTGCTGTTCGCCATGTCATCCCCTGTGCGAGGCGTAATTATTCGTAACAGACTAGCGCCTTAGAGGTGTAAGGAGAAGTCTACTTAGGGGGACATCGCTGGGGTATTAAGAATTACACCGAAGGCTGGCCAGCTTACGCGCCTGATCCGAGGTAACGCCGTGTGATGCAAGCCTGGCGGTCGTCACGACGGCGCCATACGGGGTCTTGTGCAGTAGCTAGTTTATCTTAAAGTACAGAAACGCCATTAAAGGACGTTTTTAGCGAAGAATTTAAACCGAAAGCTGAGTCTCCGGCCCTGCTTGAATCCAAGTTTAGCCAGATCAGTTAGAGCTGAACATCGGCAATTTCGTCACGCACGGCGGCCAGTTGCTACTCGTCCAGCTCCCTGGACTTCGCCTCAGCCACTGGAAGCACTCCTGCAGCTTTACGCGTGAAGTAAACGACGCCAGAGCCTGCTACTGGGCCAAGCCACTCCATTGCCTATATCAACGCCAGAGCGTGAAGCAAAAATGCACTCGGCTCGATACACCACACATCAATGACAAGGCAGAGCGGTTCATTCAAACCGCTCTGCCTGAGAGTGGGCCTAAGCCTAGCACTATGAAAGTTCGGAAGCGCCAAGCGAGCCTCCGCCCGCATGGCTTTACCAGTACAACTGGCATCGGCCCCATATCAGCCTGAATGATCAGCTTCCTGTTAGCAGGCCAATTGCTTCAGTGAAAAAACCTAGTGGGTTGACACACTTAGTGCGCTGCTTGCTCAGGCATTGGCTCGCCTCCCACCAGTGCGTCCAACTGTCTCTTCGAGCATTCCCGAATGGCAATGAATCCGATGATAAAGGCGCCGATGGGAATCACAGCAAGTACCGAGCTGACAGCCACGCTGAGTCCAGTCACCTGAGTGAAGTTGCCAAGTACTAGGTACAGGATAAAGGTCAATAGCAGACAGGCAACAACGGGGACCACACGGGTCGCCACCACCCGGCCTTGGGCGAGGGAAGGAGAGCGGTAAAAGAACACGACCGTCGCCACCGAGGTTAGCAGCATGAGAAGCACCATGCCGACCGTGGCAATGCCGGCCATGGAGCCGAATACTCCGACCAGCGGGCTGGCACCACTGAGCGCGCACAGCGCCACCAGCACCAGGGCGCTCGCAGACTGGATCAGCGACGACACATGTGGCGAGCCATGCGAGTGGTGAACTTTCGAGAAGATACTGGGCAAGATATCGAAGTTCGCCAGCACGAACTGGTAACGCGCCACGATATTGTGGAACGACAGGATGCAGGCGACGAGGCTGGTCAGCAGCAACACTTCCATGATGTCGGTAAGAACACGGCCGGTATAGAAACGTGCGGTATCCAGCACCATGTTGCCGCCGTTGCCAAGGTAGTCGTTGGCGACGGCATGTACGGTATCCGGGCCCCAAGCGTACACTAGGCACCAGCACGATACGGTATAGAAGCCGCCGATGATGAAGACCGCCCAGTAGGTTGCCCGGGGAATAGTACGATCCGGGTCATGCGCTTCATCGCGAAACACGGCGGTGGCTTCGAAGCCGATGAACCCCGTCACGCTGAACAGTACCGCGATGCCAAACGGCCCCCAGTCGCCGGTCGCGGCAGGCACCGCAGGCAGAATGCCCAGGGCACTGCCACTGGGTTCAAGCACAATGAACGCGTTCATGACAATGACCACCCCGATTTCCAGGATGAGCGCTACCGCCAGCACCTTCGAACTAAGCTCGATATCGCGATACCCTAGGGCGGCGACCACCACAAGCGCTCCACCGGCATAGAGCCACCAGGGCAGCGACGGCCCCCCGATAGTGGTCATCGCCTCGGCGGCGGCCCAGCCAAAGAACCCATAGATGCCTAACTGAATGGCCGTATAGGTGATCAGAGCCACAAAGGCGGTTGCCTGGCCCGCTCGCGGCCCCAGCCCGGTACCCACATAGGTAAAAAAGGCGCCAGCCTCCTTCACGTGGGGCGTCATCGCGACAAATCCTACCGAAAATAGGAACAGCACGAGGGAGGCAAACAGAAAGCCCAGCGGCGCCATCGCGCCATTGCCAAGTCCGAGCGCCAGCGGAGTATTGCCGTTGACGACTGTCAACGGAGCGGCGGCGGCAACGACCATAAACACGATGCCCGCGGTGCCGAGTTTCCCCGACAGCCGATTGTGCTGGCTCGAGAGAGCCGTGGAACAAGCTTGAGAAGTCTTCATGAGTAGGTGGTTTCCTTATTGTTGTTGGTCGGAAAACATCAGTTGCACGTTTTAGGCAGGCATCGGCGGCTTCGCCTCCATACCCAATCCGGCCCGACGCATGAGCGGCGCCAGCCGCTGTAGATCCAGTGCGGGGCACCATCCCTGGGGCTTGGCCATCGGTGCGCCTTCGGCCATAAACATGGCGTTGAGAACGGCCTCGTCGGTGGCTTGCACTACCGCCATATAAAGGTCGTCGAAGCACTCGTCGTTGAGGTGGCACATCTGCTGTCGGGCTTTCCCCAGTTGAGGCAAGGGCCCGTCATTTGCGGTGCTGAAGGCCAGGAAGATGTCGCCCGAATCATTGCCACCGGGACTGCCGGTGCGCGAGATGCCGAGCCCGGCACGCTGGGCCAGGCGCTTCAGCTGGTGTGGCAGCATGGGGGCGTCCGTCGCGATAATGGCGACGATGGAACCGCGCTCACGGTTGAGTTCCTTGGGCCAGTTGCCATCATCCAGAGCCTTGCCGACAGGAACCCCTAGCACGTTGAGCCAGTCTCGCTTGCCATGGTTGGCCTGGACCAGCACGCCGACGGTATACGCCTGGTCATCGATGACGACTCGCCGCGACGAAGTCCCCGTTCCGCCCTTGAAGCCATAGCAGATCATGCCGTTGCCGCCGCCGACGTTGCCTTCTTCGAGGTTGCCAGCATGGGCGCTGGACAGGGCCGCGTGGACATGGTGAGCCTCAACGTGCTGGCCGTTGATGTCGTTAAGCACACCATCGTAGGTTTCTGCGACCACCGGCATCGCCCACAGATGGTGTGCCTCGAAGGTCGCGGCGTACTGCTCCAGCATCCAGCGCGTGGTGGCATGGTGGACGATCCCTACGCTATGCGAATTCGTCAGACAGACCGGGCCGACAAAGTAGCCGCCGTGCTCGATCCAGTGGGTACCGGTCATTTCGCCGTTGCCATTGAGCGCGTGAAACCCTGCCCAGACGGGGCGCGGTGTGCGACTTCGCCCGTGTGGCAGGATGGCGGTCACACCGGTCTTGATCGGCCGGCCGTTGGCAGCCTTGCCATTGAGCGTCTCGTAGCCGACCAGCACACCAGGGACATCGGTGATGGCGTTGTACACGCCTGGCTCCCCGGGCGGTGACAAGCCTGCTTCGCGTACTCGCATTCTCTGCATAGACATAACCTCCCCATCATCAGTGGTAGAATCCCATCGCCGACGCGAGCTTCGCGTGGCCTTGAAGCGGTCGGGCACTCTCCTGTTCGGGAAGCCGACGGTATTCGTGCTCGACTTCGCTGCCCCAGACCTACTTTTCTACGACATTAAAATACCAAAATCAATAAAGGTGACATTAAAATGTCAGAATCGCGAGCTTCAGCTCATCTGAAACAGGACGTCGACGCGCTAGAAGGCGAGCTTTCGCGGGCGGAGCGAGCGCTCTATGCAACGCTACAGGCCAATCTGGAAAATCTGGCATTTGAGACCGGCGCAAGCCTTGCCCAGAAAAGTGGTGTGAGCCCGAACACGGTGAGTCGGTTCATGCGACGCCTTGGTTACAAGGGGCTGAACGGTCTGAAGGATGCATTGCGCGACGAACTGCGCTCCGGTTCACTGCTGAACGCCACCCTAATCGAGCGGATGGAACACCAACCTGCGGACTTAGTAAGGCATTTCAGCGCCGAGATCGAAGCGCTCAAGGTCTTCGCCGAACAACTTTCGGGCCAGCACTGGCAAGACATCGTGGAGCGCGTCAGCGCTGCTGAGCGCGTCTTCGTCTGCGGGTTCCAGACCGTGCGGGGGCTGGCCGAGGATTTTGCCAACCGCCTGGCGTTGGTCAGACCTGGCGTGGAATTCATCGACCTCTACAGCGGCGTCCTGGGGCAATGGATGGACAGCCAGAACAGTCGGTGCTGCGTTATCCTGATCGATATCACGCCCTACGCCGAGGCCGGCATCACCTTTGCCAACGAGTGTCTGGCCAACGACACCGATCTGGTGGTGTTCAGTGACGAGTACGGTATCGCTCGCTATATCGATACCCCCTACATCGTCAGCATGACGACCGAAACCAGTCTTATTCTGGAGTCCACTGGGGGACTAACGAGCGCCTTGAATGTACTGCTGCACTATGTGGCAAAAGCGCACAAGAGCAACTTGCGCGAACGCCTAGAAGCGTACCGCGCCCGGGTACAGCAGCTGCGGCTATATGCAAATTGAAGGAATAGGTACGACGTCGTAAAGCGACATGACGATGGAATCTAACCTAGTTCTGTGACCGGCCAAAGGTCGCTGATCGCCCCCTTTCTCAGGTCGTTCGACGCGAACATTGTTGGCATGCACCAGATCAAGCTGGGAAGGCCGCAGGCGAGCAGTATGGTGGAATATTTCAACGACCGTATCAACAAAGTGCTAGCGACTAGACGTTATACCTCAGGCGAGGATCTGGAGCAGACACTCAAGCTCTTCGCTTGACTGCACAATTACACGGGATCCGACACGTCCCAAGCTGTTAAAACGCTTGTCACGGTAGTTGGCAACCAGTTCTGGCGTAATGACTACTAGAGAGTATTTACCCCAATGCTCAATCAGCGTATTAGCCTTGAGGCGTTCGCTTTTCTGGATGTTGGGCTTCTTGGTGAGGGTAACGTCGGCCAGGTGCCGCTTGCCAACCCGACTTGCGGATGACGGCTTTCCAAGTTGCAGAAGGGGTCTTAACGATAGTGGCCACAAAAAATCTCCGGGGTCTGAAAGATCGGCACTATACCGAAACTGTACCCTTGGACTAGGGGACTCACCAGAGACAATTGCTAAGTTACTGATTTTAATGGTGGGCCCAGTAGGACTTGAACCTACGACCAAGGGATTATGAGTCCCCTGCTCTAACCAACTGAGCTATAGGCCCGTAAAGCGTGCATATAATAGCGAATGTGTTCGGGCGAGGCTACCCCTTACGGTGCTATCTTGTGGTGATAGCAGCAATTTTTTAGGGGCACTTATTGAAAAGCGTGGGGTCTGGTAGTGAGTTCCTAATGCGGAGACGTGCTGTGAAAGCTTTGATTGCTCTTATCCCGCTATTGTTGGCGGTGCCGGTTCATGCGGATTGGCAGCTAGATCCTGGTCAGTCGCGGGTGCAGGCGTCTATTACTCAATTAGATGGCAATGCCCCGCAAACCCATCACCATCAGGTGAATAATTTGCAGGGTGATATCTCTGCCGATGGCACTCTGCGCCTGCCATTGCGTTTGAGCCAAACGGATTTGCTGACTCGCTTTGGTGATTTGCCGCCTTGGGTGGGCTTGCTGGCCAATACCACGCTAGTCACACTGGTCGCGCAAATGCCGCCAGAGCGGTTAGATGGCTTGGATATTGGTGAATCCATGGTAGAAACGCTTACCTTTCGGGTACAAACCGACCTGATTAATCAGGAAGAGTCGGTGCCGCTGCGCTTTACCCGCGAAGGACTGAACGAGGTGCGCGTTACCCATGCTGAACCGATGGCGATGGATGGCCGCGCGCTGATGGCCAACAGCACGGTGCGAACCGTGCTGTCGTTGCTGGGCTATCAGGAGATTGACGAGCATGTACCGGTCACCTTGAATGCCCTGCTGGTGAACCGCTAACGCGCCGTAAGGCGCGTTCAGTGGCTGAGTGTTTCCACATCTCCTGCCTGGGCGGCGCCGGTTTGTACTCGCCACTGGGCAGCATAGTGGCCATCAGCCACCAACAAGCTTGAGTGGTTACCGCGCTCAGCAACGCGTCCTTTTTCAATCACCACAATTTCATCGGCATGCACAATGGTCGAAAGCCGGTGGGCAATCATAATCACCGTGCGGCCATGGGCGATGCGCTTTAGTGAACGCTGAATGGCAGCTTCAGTTTCGTTATCCACCGCGCTAGTGGCTTCATCCAGCACCAGAATCGGCGGATCTTTAAGCAGCGCCCTGGCCAGCGAAAGCCGCTGACGTTGGCCGCCAGAGAGTAATACTCCTCGCTCGCCAACCGGGGTTTCCAACCCTTGGGGCAGCGTTTTAATAAAGCTCCAGGCTTCGGCAGTTTTCGCGGCGTCAATAATCGCGGCCTCCGAAGCATCGGGTTTGCCGTAAGCAATGTTGTCACGAATGCTGCCTTCAAACAGGTACACATCCTGACTCACCAACCCTATCGCTTGGCGCAGCGAGTGCATACTGACTTCTGTGATCGGCTGACCGTCGACCAGTACGCGGCCGCTGACTGGGTCGTAAAAGCGCAGCAGCAATTTGATCAGGGTCGATTTACCGGAACCGGTAGCGCCTACTAGCGCTAGAGTGTTGCCTGCAGGCACGTGGAGATCTACGCCATTCACCCCTACTTGGCTAGAGGCGTAGTGGAAGCTCACTGCTTCGAACTGCACCTCGCCTTTCACGGGCGCAGAGAGAGGCGTCGCACTTTCATCTTTAACCGTAATCGGCACTTCCAGCAGGTCGAGAATTCGCTTGGTGCTGGCCATTGCGCGCTCGAACAGGTCAATCACTTGGGCAAGGCCAGTGAGCGGCCACAGCAAGCGCTGGGTAAGGAAAACCAGGACGCCATAAGCGCCTACATTGAGGCTGCCGTTCAGCGCCATCATGCCACCGACGGTAAAGGTGGCGAGAAAGCCCGCCAGAATCGCCATACGGATGACGGGTATAAACGCGGAGCTGACCTTTATCGCCCGGCGATTGGCTTCTAAATAGGCTTCGCTGGCATCACGGAGGCGCTCAGCTTCCCGTGCTTCACTGGTAAAGCTTTTGATGGTGGCAATGCCGCTTAGGTTGTTGGAAAGGCGGCTGGCAAGATCACCCACCTTTTCACGCACATCGCTATACAGCGGCCCAGCTTTGCGTTGGAAGAAGAAGGCGCCCCAGATAATCAGCGGAATCGGCGTGAACGCCAGTAGCGCAATCAGCGGTGACAGTACAAAGAACACAGCGCCTACCGCGATTACCGTCACACCAACTTGAATCAGCGCGTTGGCTCCGCCATCCAGGAAGCGCTCCAGCTGGTTCACGTCGTCGTTCATGGTGGCGACGAGCTGGCCGGAGCTTTTAGATTCGAAAAACGCCATATCCAAGCGCTGGGCGTGCTCGTAGGTGTCCTGGCGCATATCCGCCTGTAGCCGCTGGGCAAGGTTGCGCCAGAGAATTTGGAACAGGTACTCGAACAGCGACTCCCCCGCCCAGATAAAGAACGTCAGCACCGCTAAAATGGTGATTTGTTGATGAGGCGTTTCAAAACCCAGCCGCGCAACAAAGCTGTTTTCCTGATTCACCACCACATCAATCGCCACACCAATCAGAATTTCCGGAGCGATATCAAATAGTTTATTAATAATGGAACAGGCGGTGGCCGCGGCAATCCGCCGCCGATAACCTTTGGCGTAGCGCAGCAGTCGCACGAGCGCTTGAAAGCTTTGGTTTGAAGACGTCGCTTGAGCGCGAGGTGGTGAAGAAGCCACATCGGTTCCTTTTAGAAGTTATTGAGAGAATGTAGAGAGAACGAGAACTATGGGCTGAAGTTACTGAGTGGCGCTTATGCCGGCTGAGCCACGCGACGCACGTTAGCCAGCAAGGGGCTGCCGGTATCCGGATCAAGCAGCAGCGTACAGTCTACCTGGTAAAGCTCGCGTACTAACTCGGGCGTCACCACCTCAGCGGGCGCTCCCTGAGCAATAATCTGGCCGTCGCGCATCGCAATCAGGTTGTCTGAATAACGACAAGCACTGGCGAGGTCATGCAATACCATCACCACCGTGCGGCCATGGCAAGCCAAGTGGCGCACTAACTCAAACACTTCAATTTGATGGCCTAAGTCTAGCGCAGAGGTGGGTTCATCTAAAAGCAGAAGCGGCGTTTGCTGAGCAATGGTCATGGCGATCCAAGCACGCTGGCGCTGGCCACCGGAAAGCGCTTCTAGAGGCCGGTCGGCGAGGTCTTCCAAACCAGCAGCATCGAGCGCGTACTGCACCACGCGCTGGTCTTCCGCCGACCATTGACGTAGCCAGCCTTGGTGGGGCTGGCGGCCAAAGCGAATCAATTCAGTGACGGTTAAGCCTTCTGGAGCCACCGCCTCTTGGGGCAGCAACGCTAGCTGAGTAGCTAACTGACGCGCGGGCAGGCGTTGAATATCCTGGCTATCCAGCAGTACCGCACCGCTATCTGGTTTGTGCAAACGAGCAAGGCCGGAAAGTAGCGTTGACTTACCGCAGCCGTTAGGGCCAACAATGGCGGTGACCTGCCCGCTTGGCAGGCTAATGCCCAGGTTTTCAATCACTCGGCGTTGGCCATAGCTCATGCACAACGCATCGGTGGTCAGCGTTGGTGAAACAGGCGTTGCTGATACTTGTCCTGGTGAAACTTGCTCTGGTGAAACAAGTTCTGGTGAAAGAGATGAGTTGTTCATGGGCGGCTCCGTTGTGGGCGCATTAATATCCATAGCAGCCAGGGCCCGCCAACCACCGCGGTGACAATGCCAACGGGAATTTCAATCGGCGCCAAGAGGGTGCGCCCGGCAAGGTCGGCCAACAGCATCACTAAAGCACCGGCTAAGGTGGCGGCCAGAATCGGCACATGTCGAGCGCTGGAGAGTGAGCGGGCAATCTCTGGGCCAATCAGTGCAACCATGCCCACAGGTCCCGCCACAGCAACCGCAAAGGCGGTAAGCACAACGGAAAGCATCAGGATCTGTAGCCTGCGGGCTTTCACACGAAGCCCTAGGCCGCTGGCGGTGGCATCTTTAAAGCGCAGCAGCGTCAGTGAACGCGCCAACGCCAAGGCGGCCATAACCCCCACTGCCAAACCAATTCCCAACAGTTGTACTGCGCCGCCGGGGCGGGCATTGAGTGATCCTACTGTCCATGGGTAAGCGGCATTGGCGGTGTCAATCGCTACCCGCGCCAGCATTAATTGGGTGACAGCACCAAACACCGCTCCCACGCCAATGCCCGCGACAATAAACCGATAACCCTGAGTACCACTGCCTGCCGCGAGGCCAAAGGTCAGCACAGCGGCGGTCGTTGCCCCGGCCAGAGCCATCGCTGGCGGTGCAATAGAAACGCTCATGCCTACAATAGAGGCCACCGCAAACGCCGTTGCGCCATTATCAATGCCGATAATGCCGGGCGTGGCTAGGCGATTGCGTGCCAGGGTTTGCATCAAAATACCTGAAAGTGCGAACGCCGCTCCGGTAAAGCAAGCAGCGGCCAAACGAGGCAAACGCAGCTCCTGAACCATAAAGGCCGTCATCATGTCGCCCTTACCTAATACGGCAGGAATAACCGCACTGGGCGCCAGCGGTACGCTACCTAAGCTTAGATAGAGCAGGCAAGATGCCAGCAACGCAATCAACAAACCAATATTGACCGCTAGCGCGCGCTTTTCGAGCAGGAAACTATAGCCCCAACGGGGTAGCGCGATATGCCAGTAGCCTTCCGGCGCTGGCACGCTATCGGCATGCTCTGCGGCATGGATTGGAACATTGTTTAAAACATGGCTGGGAGTGACAACATCCGTTAAAGGCGGATGATTCGCCATTATTTTCATATCAACACATCACCAAGATGACACCAAGACGCCCGGGCGGCAGGGTGTTAAAAAAAGCGTTACAGCATGGGTAACCGTTTAGCACGCACCACGGCAATCAATACCGGCGCGCCACATAGCGCGGTAAGCACCCCCAATGGCAGCTCGGAAGGTGCGACGGCAACACGCGAGATAATATCCGCCGAGAGCACAATCAATGGGCCTATCGGCAGGCAAAACCACAGCGTGCGGCGAATATCGGGTCCTGCAAACGCACGCGCTACAAATGGCACCACCAGCCCTACAAAGGCGATCGGCCCGGCAATCGCAGTCGCCGCGCCAACCAGCAGTGCCACACAACCTACGGCTACCCAACGAATCAGCGTGGGGTGATGCCCCAGGCCACTCGCCGCTCGCTCGCCTAACGCCAGCGCCGCCAGTGGCCGCGCCATGATAACCACCGCGATGGCAGCAACTAGTAAGCTCGGCAGCACCGCCACAAGATCATCCAGCCGCCTTCCTGCCAAGCTGCCTATCACCCAAAAGCGAATTTCATCAGCGGCGCGCTGGTCGTACAGCAGCATTAATGAGGTGAGCGAGCCTAACAACCCAGAGAATGCTGCCCCCGCCAACACTAAACGCACGGGATCATTTCCCACTCCGCGAAAACGCGCCACGCTGAGGACACACACACAGCCGACCAACGCCCCTAACTGGGCAACCGAAATGCGTAGCGTGGCAGCGCTAGCTCCTAGCACCAGTGCCAGTGCTACCGCAAAGGCCGCTCCTGCGCTTACCCCCAGCAGACCCGGCTCGGCGAGCGGGTTGCGGGAAATGGCTTGTAGCAGCGCCCCGGCAACGCCCAATGCAATCCCTACCACAATGCCAATTAAGGTACGCGGAGCGCGGAGTTCCCAGACGATAAACTGCGCTTCGCTGTCGCTGGCGCCCTGCAGCAATCCCAGCACTCGCCGTGGCCCAACCTCACCTGCCCCAATCAGCAAACTAACGACGCTCACCGCCACAAGGGCGGTGAGCAAAATAAGCATCCATGTACGGGGAGCATAGCGCCAACGACTGGCGCTGCCCATTGCGCTAGATAGTGATGTCACGGCATCTTTCACGGCAACAATGCGTTCTCAATATCGTCCAGAATGGCTTGGGCGGCCAGCGGGCCGTTGGCACTGCTCCACAGTTGGCCATTCACCGGCACGACCTGATCTTGTTTAACTACGTCCAAACGTGTGAAGGCGGAGCTTTGCTTGGCGGCATCTAACGCCGCTTGGCCATCGGCGTTAAGCGTAGCCAGGAACAGCCAATCGCCGTCCACTTGGGAAAGGTTTTCAAGACTGAGTATATCGCTATGGGGGTGACCTTCAGCAACCAGACCCGCATCCCGAACCTCTACCCCCACTTTCGCCAATAGGCCAGTGGCGATCAGCTCTTTGGACATCACCATCGGGCCATTGGGCATCCAGCGAGCCAGCACAGCAGTGCCACCTGCGTTCGCATCATCAATCGCAGCGGCCAATTCGCTAATACGCTGATCGACGGTCGCAATCGCATCGTCAATTTCCGCTTCACGGTTAAGCGCCTGTCCATAAAGCCGCGCTTCTGCTTCCCAGCTATCAGGCGCTAACGGCTGAGCGTGCGGCACTACAGTAGGCGCGATGCGCGATAGCAACTGGTACTGCTCTTCCGGTAGCTGGGCGGCGGCCAGAATTAAATCGGGCTGTTGGGCCAGAACCGCTTCAATATTGATTTCACGTGTAACGCCGACAATCTCAGGGCGCTCGCCATTAAAATGGGCTTCCACGTACTCAGCAACATTATCACTACCGCGGGTAGTGACCGCGCCAACGGGGGTCACGCCGGCAGCTAAGGCGGCATCTAAAGCACCTTCATACAGGGTGACAATACGCTCTGGCGCATCGCTAACTTCAACGTCTCCGTAAGCGGTATCCAGCGTGCGCGCCTGAGCAACGCTTGCCAACGATCCACCTACCAATAACCCGCCTACCACAATACCTACAAGTCCGTTGCGCAGCGATGAGTAACCCATAAGTAACGCTCCTGAGTGTCTGTGGCAATGATAATAACGATTCTCAAAAGCACTTGCATCATTATTCCAACGAATCGAACGTTCCAGTTACTGCAACACCCGCTTAATTAGCCGCCTAACAAGCCAATAGAGGTCTATTTTTTCCATAACGCTGTTCGGCATTAAGCAACACGATGTTCGATGAAACAAACTCGCATATGGGAACTTTTCTTCTTAGAATCACCACCTCGATTGATAACAGTTTTCATTAGCAAATAAGTTTCATCTCAGGGGATCACCATGCCACGCTTCACTCGCACCGCGTTAGCCAGCGCCGTCGCTCTTAGCGTCACCGCCACTGCGGCCTTAGCTCAAGAATCAGAACAACTAGACAATATCGTTGTATCTGCAAGTGGTTTTGAGCAGGCACTGGTGGATGCCCCTGCCAGTATTTCCGTCGTGTCTCGTGAAGAACTGGAGCGCAAGCGCATTACCAGCGTGGCTGATGCGTTACGTGATGTAGAAGGTGTTGATGTTGGTGGGGCTGTCGGCAAAACCGGTGGCCGCAATATCAGCATTCGTGGGATGCCTAGCGACTATACATTGATTCTTATTGACGGCCGTCGGCAGAACGCGGCTGGCAGCGTCACGCCTAACGGGTTTGGCGAAACGTCTACTAGCTTCTTCCCGCCTGTCTCCAGTATTGAACGTATAGAAGTCATTCGTGGCCCAATGTCGACGCTATATGGCTCTGACGCCATGGGCGGGGTAATCAACATCATCACTCGTCGAGTAGACCGCGAGTGGGTTGGTTCCGTAGGCGTTGAAAACACATTTAATGAAGATCGTGATTTCGGTGATCGCCGCGAAATCAACCTGTACACCAGCGGCCCGCTTATTAAAGACACGCTAGGCATTCAGGTGCGTGGTCGCTTATACGAGCGGGATGCATCTGAACTTACTTACACTGACGGCAACGGCAACGCCATTGACGTTAGCCAGCGCGGCCCCAGCCCCGTTGAAGGCGATACCTATAACCTGGGCGGCAAGTTAACCTGGACACCCAATGCCGATCACGACCTTTGGGTGGATGGTGAAGTTAATCGACAGCGTTATAACAATGACGAATGCCAGCTCGGTACTTTAGATGGCCGCACCCGTAGCTGCGCGCCAGATCCTGGCGCCGCCAATGGCTACGCCGACGAGTTGCGTTTTGAGCGTCAGCAGGTTGCTATTGGTCACACTGGGCGCTTTGCATCAGGCACGCTCGAATCCAGTTTGATGCGCAACACCACAGAAACTAAAGGCCGTACGATTCCTGGTGAAAATGGCGTTGCCTATGACGGCTTCCCTGGCATCGTGGGCGGCGCGCCTCGCGAGCTAGAAACCACCAATACAGTGTTAGACAGCAAATATGTCATGCCGCTAGGCGACCACATGACCACAGTGGGCTTGCAGTGGTGGGATGCTAAGCTCGATGATGGGTTAGCAAATGAGACCTTTGAGCAAACCACATGGTCGCTCTTTGCAGAAGATGAGTGGATGCTACGTGACGATTTGGCGCTAACGCTTGGCGGCCGCTACGATCATCATGATGCCTTTGGCAGCCAGTTCAGTCCACGTAGCTATTTGGTGTGGAACACGACGCCAAACTGGACACTGAAAGGCGGCGTCAGCCGAGGCTACAAAACGCCCTCGCTGAATGACCTGCATGCGGGAATCAACGGCGTCACCGGTCAGGGCACCATACTCACTATCGGCAACCCGAACCTTAAGCCGGAAACCAGCACCAGTAGTGAAATTAGTGCACATTACGATAGCCTGGCAGGTTTCACCGCTAGCGCCACGCTGTTCTATAACGAGTTTGACGACAAAATAGCCAGCGGCAACGACATTGTTATTGAGAACAACCCGCTTGTACCCGATGGTGTCTATAGCCAAGACGTCAATATCGATGAAGCTGTTACCCAGGGTATCGAGCTTTCTACCAGCTATCAGTTCACGCCAGATTGGCGCTTATCGGCCAACTACACTTACACCGATAGCGAACAGAAGAGCGGTAACAACCGTGGCGAACCGCTGACCGATACCCCGGAGCATGCATTCAATGCCACGCTGCGCTGGCAAGCTACGCCTCAGTTGGACACGTGGCTTTCCGCCGAGTACCGCAGCGAACGTTACCGTAACCGTGAAAGCGTTAGGGGCGCGCCCTCTTTCGATGACCTAGGTGACTTCAAAGCCTATTCACTGTTCCACTTAGGCGGCAGCTACGCATTTACCGAGCAATTTAACGTGAGTGCCACCATCTACAACTTGTTCGATAAAGACTTCGTCGATTACCGCGCTTATGGTGACGGCACTAGCTTTGGCAATGTGTATGCCAATAGCGAAGAGGGACGTCGACTGTGGCTCTCTGCACGCTACGAGTTCTAAACGCTACTAGCTAAAAGGTTCTATTTACTGTTTCAATGCTGACTTACTGCCCTGGCCATGCGCCAGGGCTTTTTTACGCCCGCTTAACAGCGAATTCGATGTTTATTAGGGAACTGTCTGTCATGACCGCGCACCCGCTCGTCCGCTATCTTGCCTTGGTTCTACTGTTGCTCTGCGGCCTAATGCTCTCTAGCGCTTCCTTCGCGCAATCAGCCCCCAGGGTTGAGCTGGCGCCCGTAAACCGCGAGCCAATTTATACCGAAACAAACCTGGTCGGCACCGTAAACTCCCTGGAAGATGCCCTCCTCTCAGCATCAGTAGCAGGGCTTATTACTCAGGTAGCGGTTAATCCTGGCGACCACGTCGCCAAGGGAGACACGCTAATCGCGCTGGATGACGATCTGGCTCGTTTTGACGTAGCAGCGGCGGTTGCTGCAGAACAGGAGGCCCAGGCCACACTAGCGGAAGCAGAACGACTACTGCGAGAAGCGGAATCGGTGGGCGTGGGGCGTAACATCGCAGCGACTGAAGCGAGCGCTCGTCGTAGTGCCGTTAACGTGGCCCGCGCCGCACGCTCGCGTTTAACGGCGGAGCAAGCACGTTTAAACGCCCTACTGGCTCGCCATGCAATTAACGCCCCTTTTGATGGTGTCGTCAGCGCTCGCAGCGTCAATCTCGGTGAGTGGGTCACGCCAGGAGATAGCGTTGCGCGCCTCGTTAACCTTGATGAGCTGCGCGCTGATTTTCAGGTGCCCGAAGCCTTTTATGCCGCCGTTCAAGACGAAGCGTTGATCAGCCTGCGCGTGGGCCAACAAACCTACGAGACCACTATCGCCACCATGGTGCCGATCAGTGACCCCAGTGCTCGCACATTTCTATTACGCGCCCATGTTCCCGATACAGCTTCACTATACCCAGGTAATGCAGTGGATGCCGTGCTGCGGGCGTCGACCGGCAGCGATGGGCTGACGGTTCCCCGCGATGCGTTAAGCCGCTACCCAGACGGGCGAGTCACCGTGTGGGTCGCCACACCTAACGAAAACAACACGTATCAGGTTACTGAGCAACGCGTGCAGTTGGGTATTAACTTTGCCGACCGTGTGGAAATTGTCGAGGGCCTCTCTGGTGATGAGCTGGTGGTCATTCGGGGTAATGAATCGCTGGTCGAAGGTGTCAGCGTTGAGGCTGTCGCGGCGGGGAGCGAGTAATGTTTGCAGCCCTACTGCGCCAGCAAACGCTGGTCACTGTTATCGCGCTAATCTTCCTGCTGCTGGGCATTGCCGCCACGCTGCGCATCCCCGTTCAGATGATTCCCGACATTGAAGCCCGCACAATAACGGTCGAAACGCGCTGGGCGGGAGCGACACCCCAGGATATCGAAAAAGAGATCCTCATTGAGCAGGAGCAGTACTTGCGCAATGTGCCGAATCTTACCCGCATGACGGCGATGGCCGAAAGCGGCAGCGCTGAAATTGAGCTTGAATTCCCGTTTAGCGTGGATATGACGGCAGCGCTGATTCAAGTCAATAACGCGCTCAGCCAAGTATCGTCATATCCCACCAATGTGGACCAGCCACGGATTGTTTCTGCCGCCTTTTCGACAGACGCGTTTTTACGCTTTCACGTGGGTACGCTACCCGGCAACCCTAAGGCGCTAGATATCCAACTGATGAGCGACTTTATCGACGACCGTGTGCGGCCTCGCATGGAAAGCGTTAAAGGCGTTTCGGAAGTCGGCGTCAATGGCGGCGCTCAGCGGCAGCTACAAATTTTGGTCGATCCTGGTGCGCTGGCTCAGCGCGGGGTTTCACTTGCCGAGTTACGCGATGCCATCACCCAGCGTAACCGGGATATCTCCGGTGGCGAATTAGAAGCCGGTAAACGCCGCTATTTGATACGCACGCTGGGCCGCTTTGATGATGCTGAAGCCTTGGCGGAGCTGGTTGTCGCTCGCCAGGGCGATAGCATCGTGCGGCTTGCCGACGTTGCCGAGGTCCGCCAGGGGCAGTCGCGCTTAAGCCAACTATCGTTTTATAACGGCCAACCGGGCATTGGTATGGACCTTCGGCGGGAAAGCGGTGCCAACGTCATCGATATCAAATACGCCATTGAAGAAGAAATAGCAGCCATTAACGACAGCATTCTGCGCCCGGCGGGTATGGAAATGGTGCTGACTGCCGATGATGTGCGCTATGTGGAAGCCTCGGTCAGTAACGTATGGAGCAACCTGCTACTCGGGGCGGCCTTCGCAACGTTGGTGATGTACCTGTTTTTGCGCTCCGCTCGCGCCACCTTTATTGGCGTTATTGGCATCCCCTTCTGCACCATTGCGGCTTTTTTAGGGCTGATGCTCACGGGGCGCACGATTAACGTAATTTCCATGGCAGGCATTGCCTTTGCCATTGGCATGAGCGTCGATAACAGCATTGTGGTGTTGGAAAATATTGAGCGATACCGTCGTTTAGGACTCGACCGCATTGAATCGGCGCTACGCGGCGTGCAGGAAGTATGGCCCGCGACGCTGGCATCGACGACCACCACCATCTTGGTTTTCCTGCCTATTCTGTTTATCGAAGAGGAAGCTGGGCAACTGTACTCTGACGTGGCCATTGCCGTTTCCGCCGCTATTTTTGCCTCAATGCTGGTGGCAGTTACCCTAGTGCCGTCACTCTGTTCGCGCTTTAATTTTTCGATGCGCAACGAGCATGAGGATAGCCCCGCGGCCTCACGCCCTTCGTGGGCTGGGGAGCGACTTGAGCGCTTGATCGCCACCCCTTTTCGGCGCGGAGCGATCCTGGTAACCACGCTAGCGATCAGCAGCTGGACTATCGTTGTACTCACTCCGCCCGCCGAGTACTTGCCCGAAGGCGAGGAACCTAAAACCTTTGCAGTGATGAGCCCACCGCCTGGCTATAGCCTGCAGGAGATGGCGGGAATCGCCGCGCAAGTAGAGGATTACTTTTTACCCCATGTAGACGCTGATCCAGCGGCTTTTTTAGCAGGCGACACCGAGGTGCCGCCGCTGGCTTATATGAACATGCGAGTCGCCCCTACGCGGCTGTTTATCGTCGCGGAAGCAGCTGACCCTGGTGATATCGAAGCGTTAATGGACGCACTTACCAGCTACTACGAGCGCTTTCCAGGAATGCGCGCGTTTGCCTCAAAAGGCTCGATCATTTCCAGTAACGATGGCGGCACGCGGAGTATCAACCTGGATATCGCTGGGCCGGATTTGGCGACCGTTTATGAAGCCGCCAATAACCTCTACCGAGAAGCCCGCAATGAGTTTGGCAATCCGCGCATTCAGAGCCAGCCCTCTTCGCTGTCGTTGGATCAGCCGCTGATTCAAATTCGCCCAGATTGGGCGCAGGCGTCAGCGCTTGGCTTAGCGGCAGGAGATGTCGGCTTTTCAGTCGCCGCCCTCACCGAAGGTGCCTATGTGGATGACTTCTTTCTCGATGACGAGAAGATCGATATTTATCTTTATGGCCCCCAGCTGTCGCTACCTCTGGACCAGCTACCCAACCTTCTGCTGCATACCCCCAGCGGCGCGACGCTGCCGCTCTCTGCCGTCGCCAGCATTGATGAAACCATGGATACCAGCGTTATTCGCCGGGTCGACAGTAGCCGTACAGTGACTCTGAACGTCATCCCACCACCCAGCATTGCCCTGGAAGCAGGAGTTGAACAGGCAGAGAGAATGCTAGAGCGGCTTCGCCATGAAGGGCTACTACCATCGGCGGTGGATATTTCGATTTCGGGAGCGAGTGATCAGTTAAATGCCACGCGGGAAGCATTAATGAGCAACTTCTTGATCGCCATTGTGATTGTCTACTTGCTACTGGTAGCGATTTTCTCTCACTGGGGCTACCCGCTGCTGATCCTTACCTCAATTCCGTTGGGCGTGGTGGGTGGCATTATGGGTCTGGCAGCCATGAATGCATTGGGCAGCCTACTGCCACTTATTGGCATCGCTCCACTAAGTCAGCCCTTCGATATGATTACGATGCTGGGCTTTTTGATACTCATGGGGACGGTGGTTAATAACCCCATCCTGGTAGTCGACCAGGCTCGGCGGCGATTACACGATAAGCAGCTATCCGTTCAGGAAGCAGTGTCTCAGGCGGTACAAACCCGTCTGCGCCCCATTGCGATTACCACGCTGACAACCCTGTGCGGGCTTTCGCCGCTGGTATTTTTACCCGGTGAAGGCACCGAACTTTACCGTGGTGTCGGGGCGATTGTCTTATTTGGCTTGCTGGGAGCTTCCATCGTGACGGTGACGTTCCTGCCAGCATTGATGATAAGCGTACTGCAGCTTAGCAAACGCAATACGCAGCCTGCCCAAGCCCAACATCCGTGAATAAATATCCGTAAATAACTACGTGGTTCACTCAAAAACGCGGCCACCTAATAAGGTGGCCGCAACGTTTAATAGCAAACAGGTACTAACAGGCACTAGAACGCGACATTCAGTCCCAACCAAACACGGCGACCATCGTCCACGTAGCCGTACTCTTCGTAAGTAATGCGCTCATCAAATAGGTTGTAGATACCCGCGTTCACCGTAGTGCTATCGTTGAGCTTGTAACCCATTCCTGCATCAACAAAGGTGTAGGAAGGTGCCACCACCGAGCGGCTGGAGGGGCCGGTAGTGGGCTGGCTCTCCTCTCCACGGTAGCTCACTTTTGTCCATTGGCTGAGTCGCGAGTTGACCTGCCAATCAAGCGTGGCCGAGACTTGATGGCGCGGTAGCTGCGTCAAAGGCTCGCCAGCATATTGGCCGCTTTTCTGTTCGGAGTCAGTGAAGGTATAGCTAGCCGTTAACGACACTGCATCTGTCAACGGCGCTGCCAGGCTGGCTTCCACCCCTTGCGTAATCGCCTCATCCACGTTGACGCGATAAGTAGGATCACTGCCAAAATCATTAGGGCCATCGGTACAGATATCAACAGGGCAAGCAATACGCGTAATTTTATCGTCAAAGTCGTTGTGGAACAGCGTCAAACTGCCGCTCAGGCCTGCATCATTGGCGTAGAGCAGTGCAATCTCTTTGTTAAGCGACGTTTCAGGTTTAAGGTCCGGGTTACCGTAAATATTGCCACCGCGGCTGACCTGCCCCCAATCGGGAGTGATTTCACGCAGACTTGGCGAGCGATAACCAGTTGAAACGCCCCCTTTAAGCGTCCAGTCAGGTGTTGCATTCCAAACGCTGTAAAGGCGCGGGCTGACGTGGCTGCCGAAGTTATCGTCGTCATCGACGCGTAAGCCACCGGTCAACGCCCAGGTGTCAGTCAGCATCCACTCATCTTCTACAAACAGCGCCCGCTGGCTATTTTCGATTTCGGTCCGGTCAGATATTCGGTTGGTGGTGGTATCGCTCAGCGACTCCTCTTCGTAGCTCGCGCCAACAGTCACTAAGTGCATGCCTAGTGGGATCACCGCGCTGGTTTTAGCGGTGGTGTTGGTAATTTCGATATCGCGTGATTTGTTGTCGCTACGCTCACGCTGTACAAAGGTCTCGCTGGTACCCCAGTCAAAGCGGCCACTGTGGGTAACAGCAACGTGAGTGTTGGTGTATTCGCCGATACTGTCGGTGCAACCACCTCGGCAACCCTCAGCAGCGCCAGAACGCCCCACCCGCGAGTGGCGATCCTGTTCGGTAACGCCGGCTTCGGCGGTGAAGTCATGATTATCGTTCGCCGCGAAGTTCAGCCGTGCGGTTAGACTTTGCAGGCTTTTCTCTTCGTAGCCGTTCAAAATATCATCTTCATCCCGCTCTGAGGCACGCCCATAAAGTTGCAGACCTAACCGGTTACCCACTAACGGCCCGCTTAGGTAAAAATTCGCTTGGCGGCTGTCTCCAGAATTGCTGTTCTCTTTTAGCACCGTGTCGAGCTGCACATTGCCGTGCCATTCATCAGCCACCTTGCGGGTAATTACGTTGATTACCCCACCGATAGCGTCTGAACCGTAAAGTGTCGACATTGGCCCACGCACCACCTCAATGCGCTCAATCGCTTGGAGTGGCGGGAGCCAGTCCTGTTCGAACCCAGCGCTACCATTCGGGCGTGATTCCCGAGAGTTTTGCGGACGTCCATCCACCAAAATCAAGGTGTACTGGGAGGGCATGCCACGAATTGAAATATCATTGCCACGGTCACCTGCGCCGCCACCGGTAACGATCACACCCGGCACGTCGCGCAGCGCGTCGGTGACATTTTGATAGTGTCCACGCTCAAGCTCTTCCCGAGAAATAACGCTAATAGAAGCAGGCGCACTGGAAATTTGCTGTTCAAACCCCGATGCGGTAACCACAACATCATCTAGCCGAGGTGTTTCTTGTGCCAACACGGCACTACTGGCCAATGAAGAGATGGCACCGGCCAATAGCGTGCGACGCAAACGAGAAGACATAGCAGGGTTCCTTTAATGTGAAAGAGCACTTGCAATCAAATACGAATCATTAACATTCGTATTTTTGCATAATTCTTACACAAAGAGGTCGCACAGTACGTTCAGTCATCCGGAACACAAATGCCAATTATTTTCATTAACATCATTAAATGTCACAATAGCGCTTCAATTGTTGCCTAATGGCCCGAACATGTACGATTTTGATGAACTCGCCGCCTTTGCCGATGTGATGACTACCGGTAGCCTAACGCGCAGCGCACAAAAGCTAGGACTTGCTAAATCGACACTGAGCCGCCGTATTAGCCAGTTAGAAGCAAGATTGGGTCAGCCGCTGCTCAGGCGGCAAGCCAACCGGCTGATTCCTACGGAAGCGGGTCTGCTATTTCATAACTACTGCACAGAACTGCTAGCGATGGCGGCACATAGCCAAGAAGCGCTAGCAGAACTGCGTGAGGAAATCAGCGGAAAAGTAACACTGGAAGTACACGGGGCATTAGCACGAGGCTGGATGGCAGGCGTAGTTGATGCGTTTTTAACCCGCTATCCCAAGGTGGAATTAACCCTCCACACTCGAGAATCTCCGCCCACTAAAATGCACAGTAACAGTGTGCACATCTGGCTAGGGGCAACCCACGAATGCGGTCTCAACCAGGAGCGCTTAGGGCACTTGACTCGCGGCCTTTATGCCAACCCCAGCTATCTTACCAACGCTGGTTATCCTCAGCACCCAAGCGAGCTAGAATCACACGCATGGATTGATTTACTCGATAGCGCCTCTAGCGGCCTGCTGTTCCACCATGCTCATCACGACGACTTTCTGTTTAATGCGCCCCGCTCGCGGCTGCGCGTCGATCTAACGGTGCTTCAAATTGATGCCATTGCTTATGGTCAAGGCATCGGGCTGCTGCCCCACTGGGTGGTTGAAAAACGCGAGCAGCATCATCCTGGTGATTTAGTCAGTTGCTTGCCCGGCTGGGAACCTGCCCCACTGCCAATCACCATGTTGTACGCTTACGGCCACCATTCCCGTCGAGTTAACGCACTGCTCGAGTTCTTACGCGAGCAAGTTCCTGCTGCCTGGCAAACCAATTACTCCGCCACTAGTGCTGAATAACCAATTCACCTTGCCAGTTAGCGGCCTAATTAACGACAATGAGTCGCTAATCATCGTCAAGGAATGGTAATGCTCGCCGAACTTTTTGCCGTGATGGCTCCGGTGCTCGCCGGTGCTGGGCTGGGATATTTATGGGTACGCTTAGGGCATCCCTACCCCGTCGATTTCATTACTCGTTTGGTGTTTAACATCGGTACCCCCGCACTGGTGCTTGCCTCACTATCTGGGGCTAATATTGATGCCAATAGCTTCGGGCAGATGATGTTTGCCACGGCCATCGTGATACTCACCATGGGCGCGGCTAGCTTTGTGGTCGCCAAACTGTTGCGCCGCAGTTGGCGCGTATTACTTGCCCCGATGATGTATCCCAACACCGGCAATATGGGACTACCCGTTGTTCTGTATGCCTTTGGCAGCGCAGGGTTTGCCTACGGTATTACGGTGATGGTGACGGTCTCGCTCTTTCAGTTCACCTTAGGGGCCGTTCTCAATAGCAACGGAAGCCCGACTAAAACGCTGCTGAAAACGCCCACCGTCTATGCCATTTTAATCTCAATGGCGCTGCTGTTAACCGACACATCACTGCCCCCTTGGCTAGCCAATACGGTCGACTTAATGTCTGGTTTCACCGTACCGCTTATGTTGATCACGCTCGGTGTTTCCCTAGCCAGCATCCAGGTAAAAAGCCTGCGTTCCGGCATCGGTTTTAGCCTAGTACGTATTCCCCTTGCCGCTGGGGCAGCGTGGCTAATTGCGGGTTGGGTTGGCCTTCCCCCACTGGCGCAAAGCATTCTGGTGCTACAAATGTGCATGCCTGTGGCAGTGTTTAACTACTTGTTCGCCCAGCGTGCCCAGCGCGAACCGGCGTATGTTGCCAGCCTCGTTTTTTGCTCTACGCTGCTTGCCCTGGTGTATTTACCGATACTGCTGGCATTTCTGATGTAGCGTTTTTGCTATAGCCCGTCTGATTTAGCCCGCCGGATATATAGCAGCACAGGGAACCCCGCTCGCTTTAAGTAGTCACTGCTAGGCATGGAACATGATCATCGAAGGCCCCGACGACAGGAGTGACCATGATGCGCCAACCTCAGTCACAAGCACGCCAAGCAGTGTTAACGACGCCTTCTCATCGTTGGTTTCTAACAGCTATTGGCGGGTTAATGTTGGCGGGCACTGTTAGCAATGCCCAAGCAGAAATGGTTTACGACGCGATCGAAACCGATCAAATGACCTTGTCACTTGAACGTGTGGCGAGTGGGTTGAACAGCCCCTGGGCAGTGGCTTTTTTGCCTGACGGGCGTTTTTTAGTCAGCGAACGCCGTGGTCAACTCACCCTGGTAGATCAAGAAGGTAACCAGCAAACGCTCGAAGGCATGCCCACGGTCAGCCACCAGGGGCAAGGTGGGCTTCTCGATATCACCTTGCACCCTTCCTTTGGTGACGGTGAACATGACTGGATTTATTTCACCTGGAGCAAACCAGATGGCAATAACAGTCGCTCAGCACTGTCACGGGTTAAGTGGCAAGGAGATTCACTCGGTGAGGTCGAGCACCTTTTTGAACAGGACCGCGCCTCGTCACCCGGCCGTCATTACGGCTCGCGTTTGGCGTGGCTAGCAGACGGCACACTACTAATGAGTATTGGTGACCGCGGCGTTAACCCATCCCGTGCCCAGGCAAGCGACGACCACGCGGGGTCAACGCTGCGCCTAACGGATACAGGCGGTGTTCCTGACGATAACCCTTTCGTGGGCGCTGATAGCACCTTGGATGAAATTTACTCCACGGGCAATCGCAACATTCAAGGGTTGACGGTACTTAGCAATGGTGAGCCCTGGGCGACCGAACATGGTCCGCGCACAGGCGATGAGCTTAATCACATCAAAGCAGGCAGTAATTATGGCTGGCCAGAGGTTAGCCTGGGAAATGATTATCGGACTAATGAGCCGATTGGAGTCGAATCGAAGCCCGGCATGGTCGACTCGGTTTACCGCTTCGAAGGTCGTTTTGCGCCTTCAGGCCTTACCGAAGTCACCAGCAGCGCGTTTGGAGACTGGCAGGGGCAGCTATTAGCCGGTGGTTTAGCCAGCGAAACATTGCTGCGTCTGCAATTGGAAAACGGCAACGTGGTGGATGAAGAGGTTATTCTTGACGGCCACATTGGCCGCATTCGCGATGTGCGCCAAGGCCCTAACGACGCCATTTATTTGCTAACCGATGGCGATCAGGGCAGCCTTTATCGTTTGCAGGTGGTTAATTAACCCACACTAACGTTATCTGAACCGCTACTCTTTATACTGCCTATTGATACTGTCTATTTATTTATACTGCCTATGCACGCTGCCAATGCTGTTCACTGCTGAACAGCCAGTATTCATCACGGATGCCTGATGCGACTACGTAATTTAATTATTTTGACGGTCATCGTGCCACTGTTTGTCATTCTAGTGGTTTTTAGCCTAGTGGCTATCAAGTCGCTAGAAGATAACGTGCGTTCCAAGCTGCAAACCGAAGTTGAGATTATCACCCGTGCATTGGGCACATCACTGAGTTACGCCGTCACTCGCGATAGCGACACCCCGCTAGAAGAGGCACTGCAATCCGCTTTTTCATTCCATCGTATCTATGGTGCTTATGTGTTCGACACCCAAGGCCGGGAAGTTTATGGGCTAGGGTTGGGCAAAGACCTGTTTACGCCGGATGAAATTCAGCAGGTTATCGAACAAGATGACCTGTATAGCAATTACCGCCAACAGGAAGGCTGGACGTACTACTCAGCATTGATTCCGCTGCGGGCGCAAGATGGTACGGTACGAGGTGTTCTGCAGGTAAATCGACTTAATACCGGCATCGAAAACTATACGGGCTTTATCAGTATTGTGGCAGTTCTGGTGTTTGTAATCGGAGCGGCCGGTATTGTTTTTAGCATCTGGTGGGGCTTTAGGCACTATATAGAACGACCGCTCAATCGTCTTTTGCACGTGATGTTACTTGTGGAAGATGGCGACCGCAGCCAACGGGCTACGGTCGATGGCCCGACGGAATATCGCCGCTTAGCATCAGGCTTGAACGGCATGCTAGATGCCATGGCAGAAAAAGATCGCGATATTGATGCCCGTCGGCAGCGCGAAATCGAATTAGAAAAGCGCCTGCGCAAATCTAAAAAGCTGGCGGAGTTAGGCGTTTTGGCGGCCGGTGTCGCCCATGAAATTGGCGCACCATTAACCGTCATCAATGGCCAAGCCCAGCGCTTAGCCCGCAGGGACACCATTGGCGATGACGAACGTGCACGATTAGGCCGTATCCGAGGCGAAGTCGAAAGAATTGTTCAAATTGTCCGCCAATTAATGGAACTAGGCAGACAACATAACGTAGAGAAAGACACGCAAGCGTTGGATCAGCTTATTCTGAGTGCCAGTGAGTTAGTGGAAGAGGAGCTGGAGCCACGAAATATTCACTTGGATATTGATCTTCCCTTCCCTACCCCCCATTTATTGGTCAATGGGCAGCAAATTGTGCAGGTACTCACCAATCTATTACGCAACGCAGCGCAAGCACCAGATGTTAGCTGTATACGCCTTAGTGCCAAGCAATACAGTGAAGAGCTAACACTCTGGGTAGAAGATGACGGGCCTGGCATTCCAGCGTCGCATCATCAGCAAGTATTTGATCCTTTCTTTACGACCAAACCGGTGGGCCAAGGCAGTGGCTTAGGGCTCTCCATGGTGCATCGCATTATTAACGACCACGGCGGGACGATTGGCGTATTTGATAGCGGCCTTGGCGGCGCTGGATTCGAGATTACGCTCCCCCTTAGTGAAACCGCATCCGCTTGAGGAAAACGTTTGTGACCCATCAGGAACACCTTTTACCTTTATTGGTAGTGGAAGATGACGCCGCTATACGTGAGTTATTAGAAGAAGAGCTCAACGACGCGGGCTATGACACGCTAGGCGTTCCCAGTGCCGAAGACGCCTTGGCGCTACTAAGCCATACAGCTGTGGCAATGATGATTACGGATGTACGTCTTCCTGGAATGACTGGCATTCAGTTACTTCAGCAACTGCGTCAAAGCGGCAGCGAGCTGGGCATTATTGTCATCACTGCCTTTGGCACCATTGACCAAGCCGTCGAGGCGCTAAAACTGGGAGCCGATGACTTTTTAACTAAACCATTGGATTTAGATGCCATTCGCGAGGCAGTCTTTCGCGTCTTAGAGCGCCAGCGTTTGTCTCTCTCCCACGATACTGAGTTGAGCCAGTTTCACGGTATTGTCGGAAAAAGCTCAGGAATGCAGTCTCTGTTTCATGATGCATCTCGGCTGGCTAAAAGCGATGCGCCTATTTTGATTCTGGGCGAAAGCGGTACCGGTAAAGAGCTATTGGCCCGCGCTATCCATCAAGAAAGCAAACGCCACGAAGCACCCTTTGTGCCTGTTAACTGTGCCAGCATTCCTGCCGATCTAATGGAAAGTGAGTTTTTTGGTCATGTAAAAGGGGCATTCACCGGGGCTAACGAAGCGCGCCGCGGTCTGTTTCATAGCGCTCAAGGCGGTAGCCTGTTTTTGGATGAGATTGGCGAAATGCCGGTTAATCTTCAAGCAAAACTGCTGCGTGCGCTGCAAGAAAAGACGGTACGACCCGTTGGCGGCGAGCGTGAGGAGCCGGTAGATGTCCGCATCATTGCCGCGACCCATCGCAATCTTGAAAAAGAGATCGAACAAGAGAACTTTCGCAGTGACTTGTTCTATCGCCTTGAGACGTTCTCTCTGCGCATTCCTCCACTGCGTGAGCGTGGCACCGATATAGAGCATCTTGTATTTGCATTAATCGACAAACACGCCGAAGCGCAAAGTAAGCAGATTGAACAAATCGAGCCCGAAGCGCTAAATAGCCTGTTGAACTACACCTACCCCGGCAACGTACGCGAGCTGGAAAACGCCATTATGCGAGCCGTAACACTGAGCGAAGAAGGCATATTGCAGCACCAAGATTTGCCAGAGCGTTTACGCGAACAGGCTAACCAACATAACGGCTCAGAAATAACGCCGACACTCACTGGTGAAGTGTTACCAGGCACTCAAGTGCCAGCACCTGCGCCTACCCGTTGGCCCAGCCTGGAAGAAGTAGAAAAGCGCTACATACGCAAAGTGTTAGAGGCCACCGGCGGCAATAAACGGCGTACGGCTGAAGTGCTGGGTATTGCTCGACGAACGCTTTATCGTCGTTTAGAGGATAACGAGGAATAAATTAACGCAAATAGTCGGCCACTCACCGGTGTAACCGACTATTCGTCTATGTGACGACAAGCTATGCACTACCTTGCCAAAATGGCGTACGTGTGGGGAATTTTCTTATCAAAGAGGGTTCACGGATCACATAAAAAACCCCCGCGGGCGCGGGGGGAAAAGGATGATAAACCGTGTGGAGCAGCCGCAGGGAACAGACAGCTGGGTCGGCTTATCATCGTAGGGAGCGTTAACGATTACTGGCCGCTATTCATCGCATCATCATTCTCATCAGCACCTGGCATCGGGTCAGTACCTTCACCAAATCCTGGGTTTTCTTCAGGATCTTCTGGGTTGCTAGCCTCTTCATCTGGCATAGGCTCTTCATCTGGCATAGGTACTTCATCTGGCATAGGCTCTTGTGATGCCGCGGCATCATCGCTTAGCCCAGGATCGCCCATGTCAGAGTCATCAGCCACTGCAGGCTCATCGTTCATCATGGAGTCAGAAGTAGTATCCGATGCGGTAGCATCGCTTGCGGTAGTTGCCTGTCCAGTAGAGGAAGTCGCATCTTGTTCCATCGTTTCTGGCTGTTCGGCAGGCGGCATTGGCTCATCACCGTTACCACAACCAGCAAGAGCTAATGTGCTAACGGTAGCTGCTAACATGCACAATGTAAGCACACGGGTGCGTTTGGTAACTTGATTAACTGGTTTATCCATTAGGCTTACCTCCCTTCTAACCAAAATATCGATTAACTACCTAATTCACTGCATAGCTCATACCAAAAACCGAAAAATATAAATTTATCTATAAAAATCAAAAATTTATAAAAAACACCAGATTAATTCTATGCCCAGAAAATTGTTACTGCGGGTTAAAACTGACACATGTGACACCTTTTGACGCTTAGCGCAGGAGGCGTTGTGACACACCCTGCCCACTTATGTATAATAAATATTAATAAATAACCAAGCTAAAACTTAAATTCTAATTATGAACCGTTTTGTGTCGCTGTTTGCAGGGAAAGCCATTTGGCATCGGAAAGCTAGCTGAGCAACGACACAAGGCTGCTCATTCACGCAAAAGGCATCGCTGATGGACGAGACACGCCCTGTCAAAATTCAGGTTCGCGGCTTAAGCAAGGTATTTGGCAAGCAGCCGAAAAAAGCCCTTGAGCTTCGTGACCAGGGTTTAAAACGCCCTGAAATTCTTGAGAAAACTGGCCAAACGTTAGGCCTTTCAAACATCTCATTCGATGTCTATGAAGGCGAACTGCTCGTCATTATGGGGCTTTCTGGTTCTGGCAAGTCAACGTTAATTCGGTGTTTGAACCGCCTGATTGATACCACCGAAGGCGAAATAATCATTGATGGCGAGAATATTCCCACGTTAAGCGAAAAGGCGCTGTTGGAGTGTCGCCGCCGCCATTTTTCTATGGTTTTTCAAAATTTTGCGCTATTCCCACACCGCACTGTACGCCAAAACGCCGAGTTCGGGCTTGAAATCCGCGGTGTCGATAAAGCTGAGCGTAAGCAAATTGCCCAAAGCGCGCTAACCCAAGTGGGGCTAGATGGCTGGGAAGAGGCTTATCCGAATCAGCTTTCCGGTGGTATGCAACAGCGTGTCGGCCTAGCCCGCGCCCTGGCGAATGACTCCACCGTGCTATTAATGGATGAAGCCTTTTCAGCGCTGGATCCTTTAATCCGAAAGGATATGCAGCAAGAGCTGTTGCAACTGCAATCTAAAATGCAGAAAACAACCGTCTTCATCACCCATGATTTAGATGAAGCGCTCAATATTGGTGATCGCATCGTGCTGCTTAAAGATGGCGAAGTCGTACAAATTGGTACACCGGAAGAAATATTAACCCAACCTGCTGATGACTATGTGCGCCGCTTTATCGAAGGTGTCGATCGTTCGCGTGTATTAACCGCCGAGAGCGCCATGCGCCCCGTGCGCTCTACCGCCCGCGAAAGCGACGGCCCACGCACTGCACTACATCGTATGCGTGACCACAGTATTGATTCAATTTATGTCACTGATCGTGACCGCCGCCTAATCGGCCTGCTAGAGGCCGAGTCGGCGAGCAAGGCGATTGATGCCAAGTCAGATACTATTATTGATCACCTGACTCAAGACTTCCGCAAAGTCCCCCCTGAAGAACCCCTGCAAAACCTGTTCGCTATGTTTAGCGATAAAAGCTTTCCCATCGCCGTCATTGACGAGCAGCAGCGGTTGCTAGGTGTCGTTGTGAAGGGCGCGGTACTGGATGAATTAGCACGAGCAGGAGAACAGTAATGGATATTCCAAGCATCCCTCTTGGCGATTGGATCGAAAGTGGCCTGACCTGGTTGACCAGCGAATATTCAGCCGTCACTCGGGCAATTTCCCGTTTTACCCAAACCGGCATTGATGTTTTGAATGATAGCTTGATGTGGCTACCTGAATGGGCGCTACTTGGGTTAATCACCCTACTCTGCTGGAGGCTAGCGGGTGCTCGCTTAGCGATTGGTTCAGTAGCCGGGCTAGCCTTAATTTGGAACTTGGGTCTCTGGAACCCAATGATTGAGACGCTCACGCTGGTGGTCTTCGCCACCCTGGTTGCCGTGATTATCGCATTGCCTGTCGGCATTGCGGCAGCATTATCTAATCGACTGTACCGATTGATCATGCCGATATTGGACTTTATGCAGACCATGCCCGCCTTTGTTTACCTGATACCAGCAATTCCGTTTTTCGGCATTGGTTCTGTATCCGCCATTTTTGCAACGGTAATTTTCTCGATGCCGCCTGCGATTCGCTTCACAACGTTAGGTATCCGCCAGGTGCCGGTTGAGCTTATTGAAGCCGCCGATGCCTATGGCGCAACGCGCAGCCAAAAACTTTTTAAGGTTCAGCTTCCGCTCTCGCTACCCACAGTGATGGCGGGTATTAACCAGACCATTATGCTGGCACTTTCGATGGTGGTTATCGCCGCCATGATTGGTGCAGATGGCCTAGGTAGCGAAGTGTGGCGTGCTATTCAGCGGCTACGCCCCGGTGATGGCTTTGAAGCTGGTATCGCCGTGGTCATTCTAGCCATGTTACTTGACCGTTTAACTCAATCACTACGGAAAACGCGCCGCTCACAGTGAATCAAGGAAGATCGCGCGGCCACCATCGTGCTGCGTTGACTGATCTTCTTGATGCACTCTTTTTGGATGTGCATGCTGATAGCGCGCCTATAAATTTTTAGTTAAGCAACGTTGGAAAGCATGCTTACTACAGTTGTGGCGCTTAACCACTATATTGATAGACGCCAGGACTATTTTCCCAAGGAGCAAGTGAATGAAAAGTCGTACGTTGAATCACCGCATCCGCCTCGCCTCATTAGCCCTCATTACCGGTGCAGGTGTGACCGCCGGAAGTCTGGCCCACGCCCAAGATCAGGGCACTATCAACCTTGCCTATGTTGAGTGGTCGTCTGAAGTAGCATCTACCAACGTCGTCGCTGCTGTATTAGAGCAAGCGGGTTTCGATGTTGAACTAACGTCGCTTTCTGCCGCCGCTATGTTCCAGGCGCTTTCCACTGGCGACGCCGATGCCATCGTCGCCGCTTGGCTACCCACGACTCACGCAGACTACATGGAGCGTGTAGGTGACAATATTGAAGATCTCGGCATGAACTTGGATGGCACCAAGCTGGGATTGGTAGTACCGGCTTACACAGATGTTGATTCTATTGCCGACCTAAACGACAACGCCGACAGCTTTAACGGCGAGATCATCGGTATTGACCCCGGTGCGGGCCTGATGGCTCTTACTGAAGAGGTCGTGGATACCTATGACCTCGGGCTGCGCCTGCGTAGCGGTAGCGGTGCCACCATGACCGCAGCGCTTTCAAGCGCGATTAACAATGAAGAGGATGTCGTGGTCACTGGCTGGACGCCACACTGGATGTTTGCCCGCTTCGATCTGAAATACCTTGAAGATCCGGAAAATGTTTATGGCGGTGCTGAGCAGATTCACACCGTGGTACGCCAAGGTCTAAAAGATGACTTGCCGGAAGCTTACGCCATCCTTGACTCTTTTGAGTGGACGCCCGAGCAGATGGGTGAGGTCATGCTGATGAATCAGGAAGATGGCAGCGACCCCTACGAAAATGCCAAGCAATGGGTTGAAGATAATCAAGATGTCGTCGAACAGTGGCTAAGCAACTAATTAAGTAACTAATGTTGTCTTGGCTAAATACAGTTTATTAGTAGAATGATTAATGAGCTGAAGCCGCACTTCGCTTCAGCTCATTTGTCGCAACCCACTGTTTTCAAAAAACGATATAGCTTTAATTAGTACGGTAAACCCATGCTAAATGGAGCTATATGAGGAGCGTACTGTGTTTAAGAACATTATGGTGCCAGTCGATCTTGCTCATCTAGAGCTACTGGAGCCTGCCTTAAGCGTAGTGGCAGACCTTGCTAAGCGATATGATGCTCATATCATCTACGTTGGCGTTACCGCTAATACACCTACAAGCGTTGCCCGCACACCCCAAGAGTACGAGCAAAAACTTGAAGCTTTTGCCCACGAGCGGCATAAAGTGCACGGTCAACCGGTAAGTATTAGGGTTTACAGCTCGACGGATCCCGTTGCTAATGTGGATAAGCAGCTTGTCGATGCAGTGGAGGAAACGGGAGCTGATTTGGTGGTAATGGCAACACATTTACCCCGCCACCTGGACATTATTATGCCGTCCCATGGCAGCAAAGTAGCCACCCACACAGACGTCTCCGTTTTCCTGATTCGAGTGGCCCAATAAACGCGCTCTTGCGTTGTAGAAGCAATCCGTTGACAACTCGCGCTTAACAGCACGCACTTTTAATAATGATGGGAGCAAATTTGTGGATAAAAAGCCGCAAAATCGACCACCTGAAGAGCCTGTCTCGGAAGGCATTCCTGCCCCGGAGGGGCCGGCAAACCTGATCGATACCGATTACGTTATTGGTCAAGACAATATAACCACCAGCACCATGGGCGTTAACCTCGACCTACACGGTAAGGTTTTCACCATTTCGTCGATTGTGGTTCTACTGTTTGTCGTTTTAACACTCGCCCTACAAGACACTATTGCACCGGTTTATGACGCTATTTTTAGTTTCTTGACCGGTAATTTGGCGTGGTTCTTTATATTTGCCGCCAATATTTTCGTTATTCTGTGTCTTGGGTTAATTATCTCCCCACTAGGTAAAATCCGCATTGGCGGCGCTGATGCAAAGCCCGACTTTACCTATGTGGGTTGGTTTTCAATGCTATTTGCCGCAGGCATGGGCATTGGCTTGATGTTCTTTGGTGTTAACGAGCCGCTGACCCACTTTGGTACATCCTTTGATGGTGGAAGCTGGGCACCATTAGCAGGCGCTGAGGGTGATGCTGCTGGCGCAGCGGCGCTGGGTATGGCAGCCACTATCTTTCACTGGGGCCTACATCCCTGGGCGATTTACGCAGTAGTAGCGCTGTCACTTGCCTTGTTTTCGTTTAACAAAGGGCTACCACTGTCTATGCGCTCGGTGTTCTACCCCATACTGGGTGAGCGCGTCTGGGGCTGGCCAGGGCATCTAATCGACATTTTGGCCGTATTTGCCACTCTTTTTGGTTTGGCAACTTCGCTGGGCTTAGGTGCAACCCAAGCAGCCGCAGGGCTAAGCTACTTGTTTGGCGCGCCAGAAAGCGATATCACGATGATTCTACTCATCATAGGCATCACTATTATCGCCATTGGTTCAATTCTGGCCGGTGTCGATAAAGGCGTTCAGTTGCTTTCAAAAATCAACATCGCCATGGCGGCTTTGCTGCTTTTCTTCGTTATTGCCGTTGGCCCAACACTGCTTATCGCGACAGGTTTCTTTGAAAACCTTCTTAATTATGTTGTTCATCTGCCAGCACTGTCGAATCCGTTTGGCCGTGAAGACGCGAACTTTAGCCAAGGCTGGACTGCCTTCTACTGGGCTTGGTGGATCTCCTGGTCTCCGTACGTTGGTATGTTTATCGCACGGGTTTCACGTGGCCGCACTGTTCGCGAATTTCTAATTTCAGTATTGTTGGTACCTTCTATTGTATCGGTACTCTGGATGACTACCTTTGGCGGCACCGCCATTGATCAGTACGTTAACCAAGGCATTGAAGCTGTGCGCGACGCAGGCGTGGATTTACAGCTGTTTATCATGCTTGAACAGCTACCGCTGTCACAAATCACCTCGTTTATTGCGATTCTACTGGTCATTATTTTCTTTGTGACCTCTTCTGACTCAGGCTCACTGGTTATCGACTCCATTACTGCAGGCGGCAAGGTGGATGCGCCGAAGCCTCAGCGCGTGTTCTGGGCGATTATCGAAGGGGCTATCGCAATTGCGTTGCTGCTTGGCGGTGGTCTGACCGCACTGCAAACTATGGCGGTTTCTACCGGTTTCCCGTTCACCATCATCTTGCTAGTGGCATGTTATGCCATTATCAAAGGTCTGATGAGCGAACCCAAAGCGGTATGATGTGAATCACTAACCATTAAACTAAATGCACTTGCACTAAACCACAAACGGGCAGCCATTTGGCTGCCCGTTTGCGTTAAGTAACGTTGCGCTGCTCAAACCCAAATATCTTTCAACCGCGTCTCAGGCGTGTAGTGATGACTGATCTGCGCTTGTAACAGTTCTGCTGTCGCCAGTGCATCAACCAGCGCGTGATGCCCTTGATAGACAGGCAGGCCATAGCGTTCACGACTGGCATTTAAACGAATCGAAACAGGCGGACGCCCTAACCAACGGCGAAACCGTGCCCATAACGTTTGTCGATGCATGCGCGCTTCAAGCGACATCGTATCGATTATCGGGAACATCACCCCTTCTCCCCGTCGTGCTTTTACGGCAGCATCAAGAAACGGGCGTTCGATGTTGCGAAAATGCACCACCACAAGCCGCCCTGCCAGCACCGCTAGTAGCTCATCCAACACGGCATCAAAGTCAGGCGCAGTAGCGATTTCAGAATGCGTGATGTGATGGTAAGCAATGGACGCCTCATCTAAGGGTCGCGAGGGTTTCACTACCCAGTAGCGACGCTGAGCAAGCGGAATGCGATCCAGTGTGAAAGGCACTACCCCAATGCTGACAATCGCGTGACGCCGCTCGTCCAATCCCGTTGTTTCCATATCTAACGCTACCATCGGCACTTGCGCGATAGGTGTATCCGGGCTGGGTAGCGGCGTTGCAAAGAATTGTCTAAGCGCACTATCATGAGCCTTTTCGGCTCGCTCAGCCATATAGCCTATCCAGTTAGCTTGAACTACTTTTTGGCGGGGCCGGATTCCATGCATCTTATCGCCCCTGCCGCTGAGCGGGAACGGGATAGCGGAACTTCAAGAATTTTTGCGCGTTGTTGAGTACTTGGAAAGCATCTTTAAGCGTGTGGCGCTCGCTATCCTCAACATTCTCCGGTTCGATATTATTATCGGGGAAACGGTCTTCCTGCAGATCTATCACTTGATGGCGAATCCGCGACATACATAAAAACTCAAATGCGTAACTGAGCTTATCGCTTACACCCGTCGCCAGCAGTTGGGTATTGCTTATATCATTTAAGCGCTGGAACGAGTTTTGCGCTTTAGACCCACAGGCCAACGCATGTACCCGAATAAGGTCAACCATCGGGGCGGTACCACGCCGTTTTAGGTTGATTGAGTTGTTATGTTTGCCATCCTTTTCCATCACAAACGTACGGAAGAACCCAAGCGGCGGTGTTCGATTCAGCGCATTACGGGCCATGGCCGCCAAAAACAGTGGCGACTGGGGCGCCGTTTGGGCAATCAAATCCTGAAGCGCTTCAACAAAATGGTCTTCGCCGTAAATGCTGTCTAAATCGAAGAAAATCGAACTATGGAGTAGTCGTTCAGGGGTTGGGTTCGCCATCCAGTCTTGGAAATAACGCTTCCAAACATGCAACGGCTGACGCCACTGGCGGTTAGTCGCCATCACATCGCCTTTACAGTAGGTATAACCGCAGGCGTCTAAGCCATCGCTGACAAAGGCAGCTAACGCGTGAAAGTAGTCGTCGTGTTCGTCGGGGTTAAAGTCGTCTGACAAGATCAGTGCATTATCCTGATCGGTGACGATACTTTGCTCATTCCTCGCCATGGAGCCGTTAACCATAAAACAGTAAGGCACCGGCGGTGGCCCTAGCGCTTCTTCGGCAAGCTCTAGCAGTCGCCGCGTAAAACTACGCCCAATGGTCGACAGGGCACTCCCCACCATCTGCGAATTAGCACCTTCTTGCACCATTCTTACAAAAGCAGCGCGCACATCTGGAGCAAGTTTTGCTAACCCTTGGGCGCTGGACTGGTTGAAAATATTGCTTACTAGGTACAGCCCACTTTGCGTCTCGTAACGAATAATATCGGAGAGGTGAACAACCCCAACCGGACGCTGTCGGTAAAGCACCGGTAAGTGGTGAACATTGTTACGCAGCATCGTCAGCATGGCTTCGTAAACCGACGCATCCGACTGAATGGTAATTAACCGTTCGGAAACAACCTCGCCAATGGCCGTTTGCGCTGACAGCCCTTCAGCTACAATGCGGGTACGGAAGTCACTATCCGTCAGAATACCGCACATTTGCCACGTTTTGCCTTCGCTGTCCTGAAAGCTGTAACGCGGATTATCACTGCCTTCATTAATTACCAGCACCGCCGACGCTTGAGCATCGTTCACTTGCTTAGCGGCTTGCTGGACGGTAGTCGTGGACTCAACCATGACGGGATAACGCGTTACCAATTTGCGTATCCGCGTAACCATCATATCGTTAGATTTCTTCTGCTGCTCTGCTGCAGTTTCTAAACGAGGGCGTTCGAGCTCAACAAAGTCAGCAAAATCATCGTCTTCTTCACAAAGTCGCTGAAAGACGACGTTGGGTATAAAGTAGATTAGCGTATCTTCTATCGCTTTAGCGGGTAACCGAACTTTATGGTTTCTCAGCAGGCTAAAATGCCCAAAGATATCCCCTTCGCCCAAGCGGTTATAAAGCTCACCTTGACGACGATATACCTCAACGGCTCCGCTACGGATATAGCACAATTCCGTGAGTATATCGTCAAACTTTAATATATCGCTCCCAGTTTTGTAGTAGCGTACTTGAACCTGCTCGGCAATGGCGTCTAGCAATACATCCGATAAGCCATCAAACGGGGGAAACTGCCCCATATGCTGACGTATTTCTAACAGTTCAACATCCATGCGATCTCCTGCACTTGGCGCGGCAGCATCATCAATAGATGAAGTTTGTCTTGGATAGCGTGTACCGTAAACCCTTCAGTCACAAATGAGAGTGAACAAAAGCAAAAAAACCCAGCGAAAAGCGCTGGGTTTTGTGCACTAACAGACTGGCAGTAGGAGGACAGAATACTTCGCAGGTTAAGGAAAATCTGTCACTATCCACAACACTAGCTGACTGGAACTAATTATGACTGGTTAGCCATTTCCTGAACACGCTGCATCATTTCAGGGTCTTGCTGGATTGACTGACCAATGGCGTTAAAGGTATCAACATCTAGACCGCTATCTTCAACGACTTCGATCATGCGGTCGTTGGCTTCAGCGCGAACTTCCTGTTGGGTGTTTTCATCTTCTGCTTCCTGCAGACGCTGTGTGTACTCTTGAGAGATCACGGCGATTTCTTGAGAAGCATCGGCGAACTGCTGTAGCTGCTCATCAGAGAAATCCTGAGTGGGCGCTTGCTGGGTAGCCATCGTATCCTGAGCGGATTCTTCGGATTGCTGTGCATGAGCGGTGCCAGCCAGAAGACCAGTAGCGAGAAGAGCAGCAGAGAACAGAGCAGTCATACGTTGCATAGTAAGAAACCTCATTGACGCGTTATGAATGTGCAGCGTGTGACGCGCTGTTCAGGAACAGGTTCAACTTTTTATGTAAAAGTTAGTAACAGAATGAAAACTTAAGCAACGAAAAACTAAGCAAAAAGGGCCCGCACCGAGGAACTATGTCCAACACTATCAATAGTTTAAAAAATGTAAATATGGCTTCTTTAGGCCTTGCCGCCATGCCTGGATTATTTGTTTTGCTCTGGAGCACGGGGTTCATTGGCGCAAAATTTGGCCTGCCCTACGCAGAACCTTTCACGTTTTTGTTTATTCGTTTCGTGCTCACCCTGATGCTGCTTATTCCACTGACGTGGTTAATGCGCATTGCCTGGCCTTCTTCGCCAGTACTCTGGCTGCATATAGGCGTTTCAGGGCTTTTGGTACACGGCACTTATTTAGGTGGGGTTTTTTACGGTATCTACCTGGGCATGCCTGCCGGGCTGGCAGCGCTATTGGTTGGCCTTCAACCACTATTAACAGCAGCCTGTGCGGGCCCGCTGCTGGGTGAACGCTTAACCACCCGCCAGTGGCTGGGGCTACTGCTCGGCCTTGTGGGCATCTGTCTGGTGTTGGGCAGCAAGCTAGAGTTCGGCACCTCACTTTTTGCTGGATTTGGCCTTGGTGCCTTAGTTAGCGTAATGGCTGCCTTAGTGGGAATTTCATTGGGGACGCTTTATCAGAAACGCTACTGCACCAGCATGCCACTGCTTTCCGGGGCGGTAATTCAATACATAGCGGCTGGCATGCTATTGGGCACGGGAGCACTGCTGTTTGAAACCCGCCAGGTCGAATGGAGCTTAACGTTTGTGCTCACTCTTGGTTGGCTAGTACTTATTCTGTCTATCGCCGCCATCTTGCTATTAATGGCGTTGATTAAAAAAGGGGAAGCCTCCCGCGTTGCCAGTCTGTTTTATCTAGTACCTCCGGTCACTGCGCTACAAGCATGGTGGCTTTTCGACGAACGCCTGCCCCTGCTCGGACTGGCTGGTATGGTCATTGCCATTGCTGGGGTGGTCATGGTGGTACGTAAACCTAGCAACAAAGGAGAAGCTTAAAGCGCTACAAGCGCTCCAAGTAACGGACACCGCCTAGATTACGCATTTGCTGAAGAATCCACTGACTGCGGCGCTCTACCTGAGCATCTGGCCGTGACGCGCTGCGGGTACGCGGACTGGGAAGAATAGCCGCTAGCAGGCTTGCTTGCCGTTCGGTCAATGCACTGCCAGAAGCGCCAAAATAGTGCCCCGCCGCCGCTTCTAGCCCAAATACTCCCGTATCCCACTCAGCGACGTTTAAATACACTTCCAGTATGCGTTGCTTGCTCCACAGCATTTCGATCAGCAACGTAAACCATACTTCTAGCCCCTTACGAGCCCAGCTACGGCCGCTCCATAAAAAAACATTCTTGGCTGTTTGCTGACTGAGCGTGCTGGCACCCCGCAATCGTTCGCCATCGAGACTGGCTTTCAGGGCACGCTTCAACTCAACTAAATCAAAACCACGATGCTGAGGAAAGCGCTGGTCTTCAGCAGCGATCACCGCCAACTTGGCATTGCTGGATAGATTGTCCCAGCTTCTCCATTGGCGTTGTATATCGATAGGTTCGCTGTTTATCCAGCTTTGTATTTTGCGCTCTACCATGACCATTGAGCCAGGAGGCGGGACAAATCGGAATAGTAAAACCAGCGCAATTGAGAGAACAATAAAAGCCAGCGCGCCGCGCCAAATAAGACGCCATATCAAACCAAGAAAACGGCGCAACGCGCGATTAAGCATTTCGATATCCTTAGCGCTTCATGAGGTGTTCTGCATGATAGCGCAAATGCTCCTCAATGAACGAGGCGATAAAGAAGTAGCTATGATCGTAACCTGGCTGGCGGCGCAGTGTTAGCGGATGATCATGCGCTTCACACACGGCCTCTAAACGCTCGGGCATTAATTGCTCTTCCAGAAACTGATCAGCTTCACCCTGGTCAATGAACAGTCGTTGACGAGAGGCACCATTAGCGACCAGCTCGCAGGCATCGTACTGGCGCCAACGCGACTGGTCGTCGCCCAAATAGCTGGTAAACGCGTTTTGCCCCCAAGGACAGTTCATTGGGTTAACAATAGGTGCAAAAGCGGAAACCGAACGGAACCGGCCTGGGTGACGCAACGCCAGAATTAACGCGCCGTGACCGCCCATGGAGTGACCACTAATCGACTCACGCCCGTTTACAGGGAAGTGCTGACGCACTACCGAAGGCAGCTCTTCAATCACGTAATCATACATGCGGTAATTCGATTTCCAGGGGGCTTGAGTGGCGTTCACATAAAAACCCGCACCCGATCCTAGATCGTAACTTTCATGCTCACCGGGCAGCTCAGTCCCGCGTGGGCTAGTATCGGGGCAAACAATCGCCACCCCTAGCTCAGCAGCAATACGGTGCGCGCCCGCTTTCTGCATAAAGTTTTCATCGTTGCAGGTTAGACCTGACAACCACCAAAGCAGCGGCACGCGCTCGCTCTCTGCTTGAGGAGGCAGGTAAACCGCGAACACCATGTCGCAATCCAGCGCCCGGGAGTAGTGGCGGTAGCGCTTGTGCCAGCCACCAAAACTGCGATTGGCAGACACTAGTTCTAAAGTTTCACTCATGCTCATGGGCTGGCTCCTTAAAAAGATGAAAACGCGGAGGGTTTCCCCTACCGCGCTCATTTACCCTATTACCAATGATACTCAGTAATGCAGCACGGTACGAATGCTCTTACCTGCATGGAGCAATTCGAAGGCTTCATTAATTTGCTCAAACGGCATGTCGTGGGTAATAAAGTCGTCGATATTCAGCTCACCATTCATATAGCGCTCGACGTAACCCGGTAACTCACTGCGTCCTTTAACACCACCAAACGCAGAGCCTTTCCAAACCCGCCCGGTGACCAGTTGGAAAGGACGCGTGGAGATCTCTTCGCCCGCACCCGCGACACCGATGACAATCGACTCCCCCCAGCCTTTATGGCAGCACTCAAGGGCCGAACGCATCACGTTAACATTGCCGATACACTCAAAGGAGTAATCAACACCACCGTCGGTCATATCGACGATTACCTGCTGAATCGGGTCGCTGTAGTCTTTCGGATTAACGAAATCAGTCGCGCCAAACTGCTTGGCCAATGCAAATTTATCGGGGTTCACATCGATAGCAATAATCTTCGAGGCTTTTGCCATTACCGCCCCTTGGATGACCGCCAAACCAATCGCGCCCAAACCAAAAACGGCGATGGTGGAGCCTGGCTCTACTTTTGCCGTATTCAGTACCGCACCGATACCGGTAGTAACGCCGCAGCCCAATAGGCAGATTTTATCCATCGGCGCTTCTTTGGAGACCACCGCAAGCGATACCTCCGGCAGCACGGTGTACTCGCTGAAAGTCGAAGTGCCCATGTAGTGATGCAGCATTTTGCCATCTAGCGAAAAACGCGAGGTGCCATCAGGCATCACACCTTTACCTTGAGTAGCGCGCACGCTGCCACACAGGTTGGTTTTACCAGATAGGCAGAATTTACATTTGCCGCACTCGGCGGTGTACAGCGGAATAACATGGTCACCCGGCTTAACGCTGGTCACACCCTCGCCAACTTCTTGCACCACACCAGCACCTTCGTGGCCCAATACCGCTGGGAAGTTACCTTCAGGGTCAGCGCCAGAAAGGGTATAAGCATCGGTATGGCATACGCTAGTCGCTGCCATCTTCACCAGCACCTCGCCCTCTTTTGGACCTTCCACATCGATCTCAACTAATTCAAGCGGCTTACCCGCTTCGAGTGCTACGGCGGCACGTGATTTCATCTATGCATCTCCTTAACGGTCACATAAGACTGAAGACTGTTTTATCGGACTCGTTTTAATCGAATCAGATTTAATGACTGCAGTGTAGGCCAGCTAGGCGAGTGGGATAAAGCGGGATACACTCACAAGATTATTGCCACTGAGCAACAATCAAAAATTAATTAAGGATAGTTCGTGCAACGCTGGGACCGTATTGAGGCATTCGTCGAGGTGGTAAGACTGGGAACATTCTCAGCGGCCGCACGCCATTTAAAGGTATCGACATCGCATATTAGCCGCTTAGTGAGCCAGCTGGAAAATCAGTTGGGTGTTCAGCTTTTGTACCGCACAACACGGCAAATTCGTTTAACCGATGCTGGGGCAATCTACGTTGAGCACTGCCGCCATCTTTTTGATGGCCTGCGCGATGCAGAGCAAGCGATCAGCGAGCTGCAGGCAAATCCACGTGGGCTGCTGAAACTGACCTCAGCGACAACATTCGGCGAGCGCTACATCGCGCCACTGGTGAATGACTTTCAGTGCCTGCATCCGCAGCTTGAAGTGCATATGCACTTCACCAACCGCCCCGTAGAAATTATTGAAGAGGGCTACGATATTGCCATTCGTATGGGGGTACTCAAAGACTCTAGCTTGATTGCTCGGCGGCTATGCGAGCGGCAGGAGTATGTCGTGGGCTCCCGGTCTTACTTCCGTCAAGCTCCCAGGCCACATACGCTGTCGGAGCTTAGCCAACACCGTTGTCTGATGGGTTCACGTCCTAACTGGTTGTTTGAAGTCAACGGTCAGCGCCGCGAAGTTAAAGTGGAGGGCTGCTGGAGCGGAAACTCCGGCCCCGCGCTGCTTGACGCCGCGCTTAAAGGGCTAGGGCTTGCTCAACTACCGGATTACTACGTAGCCCCCTATCTTGCCAGTGGCGAACTGGTATCCGTTCTGGAACCTTTCCAACACAACGATACAGCGGTATGGGCGGTATATCCTCGTCACCGCCATCTATCACCTAAAATCCGTCAGCTCGTCGATTACTTGGTGGCCAATATTGATGCAACGCTGCCACCCCGCCCTACTCACTAACACTCGATGGCGTTAACAGCCAAACCGCCTTTTGACGTCTCTTTGTATTTATCTTGCATATCTCGGCCAGTGTCACGCATGGTGCGAATCACTTTATCCAACGATACAAAATGATCACCATCACCATGCATCGCCATACGCGCAGCATTGATCGCCTTCACCGAGGCAATGGCGTTTCGCTCAATACACGGCACTTGAACCAACCCCGCCACAGGGTCGCAAGTAAGGCCAAGATTATGCTCTAGACCAATCTCAGCAGCGTTCTCTACCTGTTTTGGCGAGCCGCCCAGCACTTCTGCAAGCCCCGCTGCAGCCATCGCACAAGCAGAGCCGACCTCCCCCTGGCAGCCAACTTCCGCTCCGGAAATAGACGCGTTCTTTTTACATAATATGCCCATCGCGCCCGCTGCCAACAAAAAGGCCACTATGTCGTCGTCACAGGCATCTGGCTCAAATTTCAAATAGTACGCCAGCACAGCAGGCACAATACCGGCAGCACCGTTCGTCGGTGCAGTGACCATCCGTTTACCGGCGGCGTTCTCTTCATTCACTGCCAGTGCAAACAAATTGACCCAATCCATCACAGTAAAGCTCGATACAATTAAGCGTTGATTCTGCGGTGGTGAAAGCAGCTGTTGGTGCAAGCCATGGGCGCGTCGCCGAACATTTAATCCACCGGGTAAGTGTCCCGTCGCTTTTAAGCCATTTTCAATGCTGGTGCGCATGGCTTGCCAAATCGTCAGCAGCTCTGTGCGAATCACCTCTTCACTGCGCCATGCTTTTTCGTTTTCAAACATGAGCTCACTGATACGCAAACCATTTGTTTGGCAAAGCGCTAACAACTCATTAGCCGTTTCAAATGGGTAAGGTAGCGCGGTTTTGTCTTCGTCTAACCCACCCTGATCGGCGCAGGCTTGATCGACATAAAAGCCACCACCAAGGGAATAGTAAGTATTTGTCGCAATAACCGTATCGTACTGATAAGCCGTCAACACCATAGCGTTGGGGTGAAATGGCAGACAATGGTCGTCCCATTCAATATCCTGACTGCGATCAAACGATAGCGCTTGCCCATTGGGCAGCGTTATTAAAGCGCCTTCATCCAGCGCATGTAGCCGCTCAGTAATGGTGTCAGGATCGATTGACTCTGGCGTTTCGCCCATCAAGCCCATGATGACCGCACTATCAGTACCATGCCCGATGCCAGTAGAAGCTAACGAACCGTGGAGCCTAGCCACAATGCGCGTCAGCGAGGGTGAGATAACCGCTTGACTAAAATCGCGCGCCGCACGCATCGGCCCAACCGTATGAGAACTTGATGGGCCAATCCCAATTCTAAAGAGATCAAAAACGCTTATTGCCATTGTGTTGTCTGCCCTTCAGCGGTAATTGTTGATTACCTAATAACTAGTTACTTTGCAGCCTTAATCCACCATTAGTCGAGCAGCTCACATTAAGTTCGACGTGCGAGCATAGAAGTGTGTCGATATAATGAACATTCTTCTATGCATGTTTTTAAGCCCCTCTCTTACAACGTCATCTCTCTGATAAGGATGTTGGTATGCCATCTTCCCCACCGCAGTGGCCACTCAGTTTTGGATATACGCTTCTGCGCGCAACACTTTATATGTTTTTTGTCGCTGGTATCGCCCAAGGCGGATATTTTGAAGCTCTCTACCTACCCGATGTGCGCTATACCGAATTAGGCTTTACAGAGTTCACTCAAACCCTAGTACTGGCTAGCTGTTGTGGCTTACTCATCTACGTGCGCCAAGTACTCAAGGTATGGCCTACTGTTACGCTTCTATTGCTGGCGTTTGTGGCTGCGTCGCTGGTACGCGAACAGGATTACTTTTTAGATTACTACGTCGCAGACAACTCTTGGAAAGTGCTGGTATCGTTAATTGTCATCCCTAGCCTTGCCTGGGTAGTCGTCCAGCGTCGTCGATTTATTGAAGAATTTTCACATTATAGCAATACGTTCGCGTTTGGACTTTTCACTGGCGGTGTGCTCGTTACCTATATTTTCTCCCGCCTTTATGGTCGCCAAGACTTCTGGCGAGCCGTCATGCAGGATAACTATATTCGCGAATTTAAAGATGTCGCTGAGGAAGCCATCGAGCTTTTAGGCTACAGCCTGATTCTATTTGCCATGATTGAGCTTCTGCTGATTGCTCGGCGTATTTACAAAGCGCGTATCGCCTCCCAGTAAGCCTTTGGCCTAAAGAGTGGTGCGTAACGCACAAAATCAAAAAGCCCGCCGTTCATAGAACGGCGGGCTTTTTAGTTATGGTGAAGACTACCAAATCACCACTTTCTATTTACTACTTACTAGCCACTACTTACCAAGTACTAGAGCTAACTGATCACTCGTCGAGGAATGAGCGCAGCGGCTCAGAGCGACTCGGATGGCGTAGCTTGCGCAGCGCCTTAGCTTCGATCTGACGAATTCGCTCGCGAGTAACGTCAAACTGCTTACCCACTTCTTCAAGCGTGTGGTCGGTATTCATATCGATACCGAAACGCATGCGCAGCACTTTCGCTTCACGAGCAGTTAAGCCGCCAAGGACGTTACGCGTTGCTTCGATCAAGCCTTCGCCGGTGGCCATATCAATCGGCAACAACATAGTGCCGTCTTCGATAAAGTCACCTAAGTGCGAATCGTCGTCATCACCAATCGGCGTCTCCATAGAGATCGGCTCTTTGGCAATTTTTAGCACCTTGCGTACTTTGTCTTCCGGCATTTCCAGACGTTCGCCCAGTTCTTCCGGCGTTGGCTCGCGGCCCATTTCCTGCAGCATCTGACGAGAAACACGATTGAGCTTATTGATCGTCTCAATCATGTGCACCGGAATACGGATGGTGCGTGCCTGGTCAGCGATAGAGCGCGTAATCGCCTGACGAATCCACCATGTGGCATAGGTCGAGAACTTGTAACCGCGGCGATATTCAAATTTATCAACCGCTTTCATCAGACCAATGTTGCCTTCTTGAATTAGATCCAGGAACTGCAGGCCACGGTTGGTGTATTTCTTCGCAATCGAAATTACCAAACGCAGGTTAGCCTCAACCATCTCTTTCTTAGCACGACGTGCTTTCGCCTCGCCGATAGAGAGCTTGCGGTTAACTTCTTTGAGGTCGGCCACGGTGAGCTGCACCATGTCTTCCTCAAAGGCAATTTTGCGCTGCGAACGAGCAATATCGGCGCGCAGTGGCTCAAGACGGTCAGCATACTTGGGCTGCGCCTCCTGGAAGGTGTCTAACCATTTTGGATTAGACTCGTATCCAGGGAACGACTTAATGAAGGTTTTGCGCGGTACTTTAGCTTTCTTCACGCACAGCTGCATAACCGCTTTTTCTTGGGCACGCACCTGCTCAACACTAATACGTACTTGGCCGACCAGACGCTCAAAATGCTTCGGCACCAGCTTAATAGGCGAAAACAGCTCGGCTAAACGCGACTGCTCACTTTTAAGCTCCGCGCTACCACGACCATATTTCGCCAACGCAGCTTCAACAGCGGCATTCTGCTCACGGATTTGTTCGAAACGAGCTTTCGCTTCTTCCGGATCAGGCCCACCTTCGCTGGCCGTGCTGTCGTCATCTTCGTCGTCACCGTCGTTGTCGAGATCATCATCATCGCTCAACTCGGCTTCCGGCTCAGGCTCGGGCACTTCGGCTTCTGCAACGCCTGGAATCCCCTCGTCGGGGTCGATAAAGCCAGAGAACAGATCAGACAAGCGACCAGGCGCTTCTTCATCCTGCGTGGCATCGTAGGCATCCAGGATAGAAGCAACAGCGCCAGGCAAATACGCCAGCGCTGACATCACTTCCCGCGTGCCCTCTTCTATCCGCTTGGCGATTTCGATCTCACCTTCGCGGGTTAGAAGTTCAACCGTACCCATTTCGCGCATGTACATGCGCACAGGGTCGGTAGTGCGACCGACGTCGCTTTCCACGGCGGCGAGTGCCGCGACGGCCTCTTCCGCAGCGGACTCGTCCGTGGAGTGATCCGACATCATCAAAGTGTCTTCATCTGGCGCTTCTTCAACGACACTGATACCCATGTCGTTAATCATGCCAATGATGTCTTCCACTTGATCCGGGTCGGCGATATCCTCGGGTAGATGGTCGTTGACCTCGGCATAGGTCAGGTAGCCCTGTTCCTTGCCGCGCGCGATCAACTCCTTCAGACGTGACTGCTGCTGCGCATTTCCAGCCATAGAAACCCTATCTCGACGAAGAAGAATGAAACACCTGGGGCGCTGAATCGATTAAACTCAACAAGCCGAACAGTATAGCGTAAATAGCAGGAATTTTTCCAGCGAAACGTATTTGCGCGGTCATTCAGGTGTGTTAGGTTGTTCGGTTAGGCCAGCGCCTGGCGACTGACCCTTTATTTGGTGCCAACGTTAGGGAAATTCAACCCTAGCGCCTCAAACTCTACTCATTCAAAGACAAACGCCGCAAAGCCGACTTAATGTCGTTGGACAAGCTCCATCATTAAGCTTGCCAAACGCTGCCGCTGCGCTTTATCTAGCTTTTGCCCAGAACGCTCTAAATCCAGCAACGCCTGGTACTCTTCCTGAGGCGATCGCTTGCGCTGAACCTCTATTAGATGTTCAACCAACCCTGTCAGCTCAGTCTCCCGGGTTCCCTTGGGAATCAGCAACTCCCGTGACGCCAACTCAGCCAAGACCTGGCCTTCATGGCTCCCCTGAAAGTGCGCCAACACCACTTGCGGGCTGCGATAACGCCCGGCACGTAGTAACTCAATCAAATCACGGCATAACGGTGCTTCTTCACTCTCCGGCAACCAATCCAGGGAATCCGGCAGCGACGTCACTAAACCAGGCTCATGCAACAGTAGCTGCACAATACGAGCAACGGTTGAGAGCACTTGCGGGCGAGGCGACTGAGCGCGCCCCTTTTGTGCCTTTTTACCAGCAGGCTTTGCGCCGACCAGCTGCTCCTCATGATGCTCAAACGGTATCATGTCGGGCGACTCAAGCGGCTCCCAGTGCACGGCTTCCTGCGAAGGCGCTTTCTGTGCCTCTTTTTGCGCACTGGCGGCCGCGCGTTTATCAAGCAGCGTTTTCAGTTGCGATTGTGCCAACCCACTGCGCTTAGCTAACGCCTCCAACAGTAACGATTTGAGCATGCCTTCAGGCACTTTGTTCAATGCCTCAAGCACCTGACTTGCAAACCGCTCTCGCCCTTCCACGGTATTCAAGTCTCGCCCCTGCGCTGCCTGCTCAAAAAGAAACTCAGATAGCGGCATCGCACAGGTAACGCGATCTTGAAATGCGTCGCTACCTTCACGGCGTACTAGCGTATCCGGGTCGTCACCTTCCGGCAGAAACAGGAAGCGCGCTTCACGACCGTCAATCATCTGCGGCAAGGCGGTTTCCAACGCACGGCTGGCCGCTTGACGTCCTGCACGGTCACCGTCAAAGCAAAAAACCACACGGCTAACTAAACGAAATAGTCGGCTTAGATGGTCTTCTGTTGTAGCCGTCCCTAAGGTTGCGACAGCGTTGTTGATACCGTACTGCGCCAGCGCCACGACATCCATGTAACCTTCAACGATGACGAGCTGCTCAAGCTTGCTTGACGCTTGGCGAGCCTCATACAAGCCGTACAGCTCACGTCCTTTGTGAAAGACAGGCGTTTCGGGCGAATTCAGATATTTAGGCTGTTCATCACCCATTACCCGACCGCCAAACGCGATGGTACGCCCCCTTAAATCCCGAATGGGAAACATCACTCGATCACGAAAGCGGTCATACGTCCGCCCCGTGTCTTCACGGTGAATTAGCAAGCCATACTCTACTTGTACAGGCTCACCAATACCTCGCGCACTCAAGTGCTGCTTCAGGGCTTCCCACCCACCAGGCGCATAGCCAATACCATAAGTACTGACAACATCTGGCGATAATCCGCGCCCTTGCAGATAACGCTGTGCTCCCTGCCCTTCCTGCATTTTTAGCCGTTCTCGATAAAAACTGGCAGCAAGTTCAAGAAGATTAACGCCCTCTTTGCGCTTTTTTTCGCGTTGCTGGGCGCGCGGATCATCGGCACCCTCACGAGGAACATCCAACCCTAAACGACTAGCCAACTGCTCAACCGCATCAGGAAAGGGTAGTTTGTCGTATTCCATTAGAAAGCGTAGCGCATTACCGTGGGCACCACACCCAAAGCAGTGATAAAACTGTTTATCAGCGCTGACCGTAAACGATGGGGTTTTCTCTTGATGGAAAGGACATAGCCCAGAATAGTTACGCCCGGCCTTTTTAAGCTGCACACGCTCACCAACCACCTCAACCACATCAACGCGGCCTAACAGGTCATCGATAAAACGTTGTGGAATTTGGCCTGCCATGAACTGCGGGCATCCTCGCGCAAAGCGCTAGTTCGCTTGCCTAAAGTCATCAAGCAAATTGCCAGATCACCATAAACAGCAATGAAACAAAACAAAAAACAAACGGCCACCTAGTGGCGGCCGCTTGACATCCCTCTTGAGATGGCCAGCTAACTGCTCCGGCCCCCTCGGGTACGGATCAATAGAGCCGTTCGAAACGCTTTTGCTCACGCTGAATTTTCTTGGCGTGGCGTTTTACGGCAGCTGCCGCTTTGCGTTTACGCTCAGCAGTCGGCTTCTCATAGTGCTCGCGGCGGCGTACTTCAGAAAGAACACCGGCTTTTTCGCAAGAACGCTTGAAGCGACGCAGGGCGACGTCAAACGGCTCGTTATCACGTACTTTTACAGAAGGCATTAAGCACTCACCTACCTTAAGGAGTCTTGAGTTCGGATAGTACGTACACTTTTAGAATACAGTGTACGACCCAGTTTTACAGCGCACAGTAGTCTAGTCGTGGTTGGCGATCTTTGCAAATGCTTACGCGCCTTAAGCATGAGAATGCTAAACTAGGCGACTGATTAGCAGCACTGGTTTCTAACCTGCAACTTTTTAACTTACAACGAGTTCTTCAGCCATGCGCGTACTAGGCATTGAAACGTCTTGCGATGAAACGGGCGTCGCGATTTATGATACTTCGCACACTGGAGGCCGCGGCCTGCTCGCTGACGCGCTGTATAGTCAAATTGCCATGCATGCCGAGTATGGCGGCGTGGTGCCTGAACTCGCTTCTCGCGACCATACGCGCAAACTATTGCCACTGATCGAACAAGTATTGCACGACGCCAAGCTGACGCGTAGCGACCTAGACGGCATTGCCTACACTGCTGGCCCGGGGTTAGTCGGCGCACTCATGGTGGGCGCCAGCACAGCGCATGGTATGGCACGTGCGTTGAACATCCCCGTACTGGGCGTACACCACATGGAAGGCCATCTGCTAGCCCCTATGCTGGAAGATGATGCCCCTGACTTCCCTTTCGTCGCCTTATTGGTCTCTGGCGGACACACTCAACTTGTCGAAGTACAGGCCCTAGGACACTACCAGTTACTCGGGGAATCCGTTGATGATGCAGCGGGTGAGGCCTTCGACAAAGCGGCCAAAATGCTCGGGCTCCCCTACCCCGGTGGCCCTCACGTTGCTAAGCTTGCTGAACAGGGCAATCCAAAACGCTTCCGCTTTCCACGGCCAATGACCGACCGCCCTGGCCTAGACTTCAGTTTCTCCGGCTTGAAAACCCACACGCTGACCGCTATTCGCCAATTAGAAGCTGCTGGCGAGCTAGACACCCAGGCCAAGGCTGATGTGGCGAGGGCATTTGAAGAAGCCGTAGTGGACACCCTGGTTATCAAATGTCGCCGCGCACTGGATCAAACCGGATTGAAGCGCTTAGTGGTGGCAGGAGGCGTTAGCGCTAATCAACGCCTGCGCGAACGCCTCGCGGTTGAAACAGAGAAACGCAACGCGCGATCTTATTACCCTCGCGGGCGCTTCTGCACCGACAATGGCGCGATGATCGCTTATGTGGGCGCCCAACGACTGGCGGCGGGTGAGCATGATGACAACGGCATTATGAAGGCTACACCGCGCTGGCCGCTGGACACGCTAACGCCTACTAAACACCTATAGCTCCTACACCTCTAGCCCCTGCCTAGCCGCGTAGATGAGGCTCTTCTCCGCGGCGCAGGCGGCGAATATTTAACCCATGGCGAGCAAGCACCAGTAGGCTGAACCCACTCACGACCACAACATAGTCAGGTGCTAGCCACGCACAAGCCAGCGGTGCGACGAATGCACTAACAAGCGACGCTGCCGCTGCCATGCGTAGCCGCCAAGCCAGCAGCATCCAGCACACCGCACTAAGCAGTGCCACGCTGGGTACCAATATCAACAGCACGCCAAACGCACTGGCAACCGATTTACCACCGCGAAACCTATGCCATAGTGGATAGCTGTGACCTAGCAGAACAGCAAATCCAACCGCCCCTTGCAACCAAACAGGCAGCCCTAACAATTTGGCTGCCAGCACTGCAGGTGCCCCTTTTAATGCATCTAGTAAAAGCGTGGCGACGGCTAAGCGCGGCCCGTAAAGGCGTAGCACATTCGAAAACCCAGGGTTACACGAACCGCAATATCGCGGATCAGGAACACCTGCTAGCCGGCATACGCTAAGCGCCGCCAACCAGCTTCCGCTTAAGTAGCCCACCACCATCCATATCACTCCGCCCACCATCTTGGCTCCTTCCCAGCGTTAGATCGTACCTAGCTGTCGTTTCGCGCTATCCTCAAGTACAATCCCTCGCTTGTTGACGCTAGAGGAATAGCTGTGGATCGCATTTTGATCGAAGCGCTGGCAGTAGATACCGTCATCGGTGTGTACGACTGGGAGCGCACTATTGTTCAGTCTTTGAGCTTGGACTTATCGCTCGCAACGGATATTCGTCCCGCCGCCGCTGCAGATGATTTGAGCCTAACGCTTGATTATGCAGCCATTTGCCAGCGAATTCAGCGCTTTGCCGACGAGCACCAATTTGCTCTCGTCGAGACATTTGCCGAGCGCCTAGCTGAGTGCTTACAGCAGGAGTTTTCCATTATCTGGCTGCGCCTTACCGTACGCAAACCGGGTGCCGTTCCACAAGCCGCTAGCGTCGGTCTTGAAATCACCCGCGGCACGCTTCCATGAGCTTGGTTACTCTCAGTTTAGGCAGCAATATCGATCCGGACACTCATATCCGCCTGTGCCTAGATGCGCTTGAAGACACGTTTGGCCTCCTTCAAATATCGCGCATATTTGAAAGCGAGCCGGTAGGGTTTAGCGATAATCGCAACTTTTACAACCTTGTGGTTGCCTTTGATAGCGATTGGTCGGTGGGTGAGCTGCAGGCGTGGTCTAAGCAACTCGAAATTGCCCATGGCCGCACTCCCGATATGCTTAAGTGTAGTCCTCGAGCACTGGATATTGACCTGCTCACAGTGGGCGGTATTTGCGGCACTGTTGACGGTGTTGCCCTGCCCCGAGGGGAAATCACGCACAATGCCTTCGTTCTACAGCCGCTGGCCGAACTGCTACCCGATCAGTATCACCCTATCTATGGCTTGTCTTACGCTGCGCTATGGCAGCGCTTTGAATTGGGTAGTCAACGCTTATGGGCCATCAACTTTCATTGGCGTGGGCGCTGGATTTCCCAGGCAGACTCTGTGCCAAAGGCGGTGTCCGCTCGCTGAACAAAGCCTATAACCAGCCCTTAGTGCGTATCCATCAGCGCACTTGCTACTGCCTGTTGGCGGTGCTCACGTAGCGCCTTACCTAAAGCTGCACCACGATAACCCGCTTGCAATAGCACTTGAGGGTCAACGCTTTGTGCAGCCTGCCACGCCCGATTCAGCGGTTCGAGCGTATTCTCTGCTAAACGCTTAATGAGTTGTAACTGTGCATTAACCTGCGCGGGCTTACGCCAACCGTCCAAACGCTCCAGCCAGTGCAGAACGCGTTCGTCACTTAATGGCTCGGCCAATATATCCCTACTCAACGCCACATGGCGCGCCAGCTGCGTCACCGCATTAGGCAATCGCAATCTAATTGCCAGCACATCACGCTGAGCATCATTCAATACCGACACCAACAACGCGTAGCGCCAGTGAGCCAGAGGAAGTGAGCTGTCGATAGCCACCTGTGCAACCGTCTCAAGCGCCATCACCTTAAGTGCGCTTGCCAGCACAACGTCATCGGTTAGCTCAGGCCACCAAGCAGCCAGCGCCTCGCAATCTTTTAAGGCGGTGAAGTAACGGTCAGGATTTGGTTCACCCAACGCTTTTTCGGTTTCGACCCACACTCGCTCCGCAGCAAGGTGGCTAAGCTCACCACTGCGGCTTACATCTCGCATTAGTTCGAGGGTTTCAGGCGCAATGGCAAACCCTAAGTGCGCATAACGGGCAAGAAAGCGTGCAGTGCGAAGCACCCGTAAGGGATCTTCACTAAATGCCGGGGACACATGGCGTAATAGCCGCTGCTCAATATCTCGCTGTCCGTTAAAGGGATCGGTCAACGCACCATCAAAGCGCTGCGCAATCGCATTGATGGTTAAATCACGTCTTGAAAGGTCTTCTTCTAAGGTCACATCAGGACTTGCGTGTACTTCAAAGCCGCCATAACCGTGGCCAGACTTTCTCTCAGTGCGCGCTAGCGCATACTCTTCGGCGGTATCAGGATGCAGGAATACTGGAAAATCGCGCCCCACTGGTTTAAAGCCCCGCTGTTGCATGACTTCTGGCGTGGCACCGACGACGACCCAATCATTATCCACTACCGGCCAGCCTAACAACGTATCGCGCACTGCCCCGCCAACACGATAAACATCGAGTCCTTTGGTTTTCGCATCCACCTGAAACACGGCTACCGCCCTTTTTTCAATGTCTCGTGTTTTAATGTATCGTATTTTAATGTCTAGGCTGACGGCTAGGTACGCTGATGCGCTCACCCGATTCCATATTGAGAGCGGTTAACGACCCACCCCACACGCAACCAGTATCCAGCGCTTCAACCTTTATCTTGGCGTTCGGGGTTTGGCCCTCTAATGCCGCCCAGTGCCCGAATAACAGTTGAAGCGCATCTGCTCTTGGGTATTGAAACCAAGGGGCGAACCCGTCAGGCGCACTTTCCAAGCCTTCTTTAGCAGCAAAGTCTAGCCGACCGTTAGCGTCGATAAAGCGCATGCGGGTAAATATATTGACGAGACAGCGCAAACGATCAATCCCTTCTAGATCCTCATGGAACTGGTCAGGTTGATTACCAAATAGCTGCGTTAAAAAATCACCCGAACGCTCACTAAGCAAGGCCGTCTGCACTTCTTGGCTAAACGATACCGCTTGCTCGGCGCACCACGTTGGTAACACACCGGCATGGGTCATCAGCGTATTGTTTTCATAAACTGCCAATGGCTGGCTTTGCAGCCAATCCAGCACCTGTTCGCGCTGTGGTGCTGCAAGAATATCGCTTAGAGTGTCGTTTTTTTTCAGCTTGCCGCCGCCACGAGCCACCACCAACAAATGAAAATCGTGATTACCCAGCACGCATCGAGCGGCGCTGCCTAACGCCTGCACTTCCTGCAAGCAAGCCAGCGAGCCAGGGCCACGATTGACCAAATCACCAACCAGCCAGAGTGTATCGTTTGCTGCATTGAAGCTTAGCTTTTCTAGCAAACTGACAAACTCGGCATGACAGCCGTGCAGATCACCAATGGCATAGGTGCTCATCGCTCCCCCTTTTAGAGAATGGTCAGTGAAGCTGACGCGGCACCGCTAGCCTGAAAGGCGCAATGGGCACTTCAAAAGCTCGCTGGGTGTAGGTGTTAAGCAGCGTGTAAGCGCCTTCCATAACGCCTACCGGCGTCTGCAGAATGGCTCGACTGGTGTAGCGAAAACGCTGCCCCGGGCCAATTAACGGCTGCTGGCCCACCACCCCTTTGCCACGCACCTCTTGGCTATCACCGTTACCTTGGGTAATTTTCCAGTAGCGCGCCATAAGCTGCACGCTATGAGGGCTTTGGTTATGTACCGTCACGGTGTAACTAAACACGAAGCGCGACTCACGGTCATCTGACTCGGCTGCACGGTACTCAGGCGCGACGCTAACCTCAATGGCTAGGGCACTCACGCGTCAGAACTCCCATTACCACCAAGCGCTTCGTCAGTAGCCACTTGGTTGGCGATAGTGACGTACTCTGCAACCGTCAAGGTTTGAGGGCGCCGTGCAGGGTCAATGCCTAGTGCTTCTAATGTTTCTGCGCTTACCCTGCCTTTCAGGTTATTGCGCAGTGTTTTGCGTCGCTGACCGAACGCCAGCTTGACCAATTCAAACAGCAGCGCTGGGTCATCTGCTGTTTGGGGCAAGCTTTCGTGAGGCGTTAGCCTAACAATGGCGGAGTCAACTTTCGGCCTGGGAACAAAGGCTTCCGGCGGTACGACAAACAGCTGATCCACGTTGCAGTAATATTGCGCCATCACCGACAGGCGCCCCCAATCGGTGCTACCTGGCTCAGCGGCCAAACGCTCAACGACTTCTTTTTGCAGCATAAAGTGCATATCGGCAATCGCATTGCCCATGGTTAACAGGTGCACTATCAACGGCGTCGAGATGTTGTAAGGCAGGTTACCGACGACTCGCAGCGCAGGGCCATCCCCTTTTAGCGCGGCGAAGTCAAATTTTAGTGCGTCACCCTCATGTATAACAAAGTCAGGGTAGTTAAAAAACTGCACCCTTAAGCCCGGAATCAGGTCACGGTCTAATTCAATGACTTCAAGCTTTCCTGCCGCCTCTAGCAACGGAGCAGTGAGCGCGCCTTGCCCAGGGCCAATTTCGACGAGTCGGTCGCTTTCGCGAGGCCCAATGGCACGGACAATACGCGAAATGATGCCGAGGTCACGCAGAAAGTTTTGACCAAAGCGTTTACGAGCGCGGTGCTGCTGAGGCACTTGAGACATCTAACAGTGTTCCTTGGAGGGTTGATTCATAAAGCATTTAAGCCATTGGCGCGCTGCGCGGAAAGTCGCTTTGCTAGCGCTAGGGCAACGCCTAAGCTATTGGGGTCGGCAGTGCCGCGACCGGCTAAACTGAGCGCGGTACCGTGGTCTACCGAAGTACGCACCAGCGGCAAGCCAAGTGTAATATTCGCCGCCTGACCAAAGCCTGCGTATTTTAACACTGCCAGCCCCTGGTCATGATACATCGCCAGCACCGCATCAACGCCCGCTAAATGGCGCGGGGTGAAAAGCGTATCCGCTGGCAGCGGGCCTTGAACATCAAGGCCTTCAGCGCGCAGCGCTTTCAGCGCGGGGATAATAACATCGAGTTCTTCGCGCCCTAAATGGCCATCTTCTCCGGCATGAGGGTTTAACCCACACACCGCAATGCGCGGAGCGGCAATCCCAAACTGGTTTTTCAGATCAGTCGCAAGCAAACGGCTAATACGGGTAATTTTGTCGTAGGTAACCGCATCCGCCACGTCACGCAGCGGTAGGTGTGTGGTAACAAGTGCGACGCGTAGGTCACTGTTACCCTGCCAACGGCTCGACTGGGCATGCAGCGCCTGGTCGGTAGCCAACAACATCACGACCTCATCAACCCCACAGGCATCGCGCAGCCATTCGGTGTGGCCAGTGAAGCCAGGAAAGCCGCCTTCGATAATCACCCCTTTATGAAGCGGTGCAGTGACCATGGCCGCTGCATGCCCCTGCTGACAGGCGTCTACAGCGATTTGCAACGTCTCTAGCACATAGCCTGCATTAGCAGGATTGAGCACGCCTGGGAGCGCTGGTTCGCGAAGTGCCGCGGGCCACACAACCAAATGCCCTGGCGAGGAAGTAGCCCCGCTCCCAGGGGCTGCTTCTATCACATCAAGATGAAGCCCCAGCAGCGATGCACGCTGTTTTAGCAACTGCGTATCGCCAATAGCCACCGTATTATTCAATTGGCCATTGGCGGCCAGCATCAGCGTGATTTCTGGCCCGATGCCCGCTGGCTCTCCGGTAGTTATCAGCAGTGGCGCACTATTGCTCATTAGATTGGCTCATTAAAGGCGAATATCGACAAAAGCCTGTTCACGCATTTCACGCTGCCACGTCTGTAGCTCTTCGTTAGCACGACGCTGGAAAATGGCCTGACGAACCTGCTCACGGCGACTTTCATCCGTCACATCCTGACGGCGACGCTCTAGCACTTCAATGACGTGGTAGCCAAACTGGGAGCGCACTGGCTCAGATAGCTGGTTAGTACTCAACGACCCCATCGCCTCTTCGAAGGCTGGCACCGTTTGTCCTGGACGCACCCAACCAAGCTCGCCGCCATTCATGGCACTGCCACGGTCGTCGCTAAACTCACGAGCGACGGACGCAAAGTCTGCCCCCTGCTGTAAACGCTGGCGAGCCTGCTCAGCGCGGGCACGAGCCTGATCTTCATTGCGCGTTGGCGTTAACTCTACCAACACGTGGCGGGCACGTACTTCTTCAATGAACGCCTGACCCTGCTGAGATGGCTGCTGGCTCAAGAAGCGTTCAACGTCACGATCAGTCACAGTGACGCGTTGACTAATTTGGCGCTGCTGTACTTGGCGCATCAGCATTTCGCGGCGTATTTCTTCACGTACGCCACCCAGGGTCATGCCATCCGCCTCTACGGCATCGGCAAACTGTTCTAGCGTCATGCCGTTAGACTCAGCAATGGAGCGCAACTGGCGATTTAGCTCCGTGTCGTCCACGCTAAGATTGGCTTGGCGAGCCATTTGCAGTTGGATTTCATCCATCACCATGCGCTCTAGTACCTGCTGAGCCAGTTGGCTACGAGGCGGTAAGTTACCGTCCTGGGTTTGCGCCTGCTGCTCTACCTGGGCAATGCGGTCATCAAGCTCACTGCGCATGATGACGCCGTCATTAACGACAGCCACAACACTATCCAACATTTGCCGCTGGGTTGATTCGAAATTTTGTGCGTGAACCGATAGCGGCACAAGCGCAGCACTCGTTCCAAGACAGAGCGCCATCATGCCGCCCGCAGAAAGCAGTTTTGCCCGATTTTTCAAGCCATCGGTCAGCAGGGTCATTCTGGTAGTCATAAAGAATCTCTTTCAGTCAGTCGCCATTTAACAAAATCGTTACAGCGGCGTTGGGCGGTAGCCAGGAATGGCCTGTTCAAAGTAGCCGTCAGCCTCTTGACCAACGCCACCAAGACCACGGAATACAAAGCGTAAAAATAGCCCGCGATCATTAAAGTCATCACCCACGCGGGCGGTGTCGTTATCGTCTACCCACTCACGCCATACTAGCTGTAAGCCGTAGCAGCAGTCGTTCCATTGAACACCTGCCAACCGTTCAAGCGCGCGGTCATTGGTTTGATCGTGCAGATAGCGACCAATCAAATCAATCCTCGGGCTGGCTTTCCAAGCAAGTGACAGATCCCACTCTTCTCGGCTGTAATCTCTAAAGCCGTCATCGCCGGGTACGACGCCTGGATCGAAACCTTCGATCTCCCAACGGTAACCAAGGTTCACTACGTGGCCAGCGGGATGGCGATAACGCGCATCAACGCTAGAGCGTTCGGTCTGTTCACGCTGGTCGTCGTATAACCATTCATAACCCGCACTCCACCGATCATTTATCTGCCAATCAAGCCGCGTCACCAACGGAGAGCGGTCGCGAGTGGCTTGATAGCGGCTAAGCGGATTCACACTTGGATCATCCTCTGGACGAGCAGGCAATGTGTCTGGATCGCCTTCACTATCGATGCGACGCTCGGATAAATAAACACTTTGTCCAACGCCAAGCGTTAACCGATCCTGCCCAGAGGCGTCTTCAATAAAGCGAGATTGTACGCCAAGCGACACGCGATTGAGATCACCTAAACGATCTGCGCCTGAGAAACGATAAGGAGACCATAGCTGATCCCACGAGAACGCTCGCTCGCGGCTGTCAAAATCAGGCAGCTGTGTTTGGTTAGTACGTGGGACGTATGCGTAGTTCAAACGTGGCTCAAGGGTTTGGCGATAGTCTCGTCCGCGCAGCTCTAATTCACGCTCAAACACCAGGCCACTATCTATTGATGTGACCGCCGCACTACGGCTGGGAGACGTGCCACGATCAGTGACGCGATCGCCATAATCCAACTCATAAGCGGTATGCCATAATTCGGTACGCGGCTCGATATAGCCCCAAGGTTGCTCAAAACGCCAACCGATAGCCGGCGTGAGATGCAGGCGCGTGCCGATGGCAGCTTCGCGCTCAGGCACCTGTCGCTCGTCTACATCACGCCAGAAATAGGTCGCGTTAGAGCGCCATTGCGTATAGAGACCGCCGCCTAACTGCCAGTCAGAGTTCGCTGTCAAACTTGGTAGGCGATAAAATGGCTTATCGGAATCACTCAGCGGGTCTTCCAACCGCTGAAAACCCTGGGCACGGGCATCTAACTGCCAACGCTCACCGCGGTAATCTAACTGAGCCAGCCGCTCCATACTAACGCGTTCACTATTGCCAAACTCACCACCAAAATCATCGAAATAGCGACCATCACTGGCGGCACCATAGCGCAATTGGTAATCACTGCGTGGCGTCAGCGTTCCTGCATGCTGTGCATCAATATACCAGCGATCATTACCTTCAAAGCGGTTATCACCATTTTCACTGCCGTCATCACTATTGATATATCCGCCTTCTACCGTCCCTCTACTCTCTTCAAGCAGATAGCGATACTCACCATTGAGCAGCAGCCCACGGTCAGACATCCAGCGCGGTGTAATGGTGGCATCTTGATTTGGCGCTATGTTCCAGTAAAAGGGCTGCGCATAGTCAAATCCCTCATTGGAAAAGCTAATAGAAGGTGACAGCAATCCTGTATGACGGCGGTCATCAATGGGGAAACGTAGCCAAGGCCAGTAAAAAATCGGCACGTCTTTTACTTCTAAACGTGCGTGCCGTGCGGTACCAAACCCTTTTGCTTGATTCAGCTTTATATCGCTACTAACGAGTTGCCAGCTATTGGCACCTGGATCACACGTCGTAAATGAAGCATTGCGTAGACGATATTGCTCTTCACCGGTTTGCTCTAATTGACTGGCCTGACCGCGTAAATGTTGTTCGTAGAGCACATAATGGCTGTTACGTAACGAGGCTCGGTCATCGTTCAGCATTAACGTGGCTTGCTCGCCGCGCACCAGCGCCTGACCATCTCGTATGGCGAGATTGCCTTCTGCATCTACGCGTTGGCGGTCGGCGGGTAAATACATCTGCGCCGCCTGTAGCTCTGTGTTTCCACGACGCAGTACAACATCACCGCGCAACAACGCTTCCCCATCTGCGGCGTAATCGACTTCCTGAGTCTCCACCGACAACGTTTCGGGGTTATCCACCGCTGGCAAGCGGTAGTCAGGCATCACATATCGCCCTCGGCACAGCTGATGCGGTGCTTCATCTTGGCTCCAGGCCTGCCAGTCAAGCGCCTCGGCAGGCAGCGCCTGGCCTTGTGCCACCGCTGAAAATGAGGCGCCAGCGAGCAAACTGCCCAACAGCGTGTGCGCAACCGGTACGGTACGCGAGATTCGCTTGCCCATGTTCGTTATCCTTGGCATCCAGAATCGGTATTATACAGCCCGCATGATGCCCGACCAGCAAGGAGCTTGCATGTCCTCTTCTAGGATTGACGCCCTCACCCAGTGGGCGGCTGAACAAAATGGCCTAAACAGCGCCGCTATCCGCCTTTCCCCAGCGGGCGGTGACGCAAGTTTCCGGCGATATTTCCGGCTGACACTGCCCTGTGGCAGCACTCGCATAGTAATGGATGCCCCCCCTACCCAGGAAGACTCAACGCCGTTCGTCGCTATCGGAAAGCGCTGGTACGCGGCAAAACTGCCCGTTCCGCATATTTACGCCGCCGATCTCGACGCGGGTTTTTTGCTGCTTGATGACCTTGGGGATACCCCTTTACAAGCGCTATTCACTGATGAAGCGCGCATTCAACAGAGTCATTTGGATGCACTGTCGTTACTGGCCAAGTTACAAAACCACGCCAACCCTGCCGCGCTGCCGCCTTATGATTCGACGCTGCTGAACCGAGAACTCGACCTTTTTCCTGAGTGGTGTTTAAACAATTGGCTGTCGTTATCAACGCCAGCCAGTTGGGATGCGCTGCGTGGCCACCTCGTTGAGCAAGCCCTCAATCAACCCGTCGTCAGCGTACATCGTGATTACGATGCGATGAATATCATGGTGCACAACCAGCAGCTTTACATGATTGACTTTCAAGACGCAGTGGCAGGGCCAATCAGTTACGACGTTATTTCCTTACTGCGCGGTCGCTACTGCCGCTTTTCTCAGGCGCAGTTTATGCAGTTTGTCGACTCGTTCTATCGACAAGCGCGTCAAGATGGGCGTCTCCCTAGCCATGTCAGCAATGATGAATTTCTTATCCAATGCCAAGCCATGGCCGCTCAACGCTCGCTAAAAGTGCTGGGAATTTTTTGCCGCTTAACGCTTCGCGATGCCAAACAAGGCTATTTATCACGCCTGCCGCATTTTTTAGCGCATTTAGAAGATAGCCTAACCGCGCTGCCCCAGCACAGCGAGTTTGCTGAATGGGTAAGTGGCACACTGCGCCCCGCCATTGCCCTACGTTTAGCAGAAAGCACATTATGAAAGCGATGATTTTAGCCGCGGGACTTGGCAAACGGATGCGGCCACTTACCGACCACTGCCCAAAACCACTGTTACCAGTAGGCGATAAGCCACTTATTGTGCACCATCTCGAACGGCTCAAGCGTGCAGGCATTGATGAGGTGGTCATCAACGTGAGCTATCGCGCAGAGCAGATCATGGCAGCACTAGGTGATGGAAACGACTACCAGTTACGGATTCTTTGGAGCCATGAAGAGACACCTTTAGAAACCGGCGGAGGCATTCAAAAGGCACTCCCCCTGCTTGGTGATGCCCCGTTTCTGCTGGTCAATGGGGATGTCTGGTGCGATTACATTCCCTCAGAATCACTGCTACAGGGAAGTGACATCGCCCATCTTGTGCTAGTAGATAACCCTTCCCACCACCCTACAGGTGATTTTTCCCTTATCAACGGGCGCGTTGGAATGGAAGGCCCTCAGCGTCTTACCTTTGCAGGCATTAGCCTGCTGCACCCGGATCTTCTTGCCGATCAGGCGCCTGGGGCATTTGCCCTGGCACCGCTGCTTAAGCAGGCAATGGCAGACAAGCGGGTCAGTGGTGAACACTTTTCAGGCCACTGGGTAGATGTAGGAACTCCAGAGCGCCTTGAGGTTCTTGAACATCACCTTTTGGCGCAACAGATCAGCAAGCGATGAAAAAGTGCGTCTATCGCTAGAAATGTTATGCTTCGCAACTACCTATAGGTGCCTAGATGAGGAGAGCGACGTGAAAGCACGGGTAAAATGGACAGATGGTCGCCAATTTGTAGCAGAGTCCGGTAGTGGGCACAGCGTCGTTATCGACGGCCCTCCTGATCATGGCGGCCGCAACACCGGCCCCCGCCCAATGGAAATGCTGCTGATGGGTATGGGCAGCTGCACCGCCTTTGACATCTTGAATATTCTTGATAAAGCCCGCGCTGATGTCACCGACTGTATCGCGGAGCTTGACGCAGAGCGCGCTGATGAAGTGCCCTCCGTGTTTACCAAAATCCACGTACACTTTGTTGTGACTGGCCGAAACTTAAAAGAAAAGCAAGTACAGCGTGCGGTTGAGCTCTCCGCAGAGAAGTACTGCAGCGCATCTATTATGCTGACACAAGGCGGCGTTGAGATTACCCACTCTTTTGAGATTGTCGACGCTTGAACTACTCGGAGCGCCATCTTTCTCATGTATCAACGACATATGTATTAAAAAAAATAGCGCGGCTGGATGCATACCATGCGCTTGGCGGGCATAATACGCTCGCTTGTTTTTACCCCTACTGCGTAGCAAACAGCCGCTTTGCAGAAAGCGACTACAGCATCACGGTGACAAGTTACTATCGGTTCCGGCGCTGGCTCGTCGGGGTGTCTTCATCTGCCATAGGGAGGTTCGGACGTGTCAGATAATCTCCGACTCCACGGGTTTAATAACCTGACTAGCTCGTTGAGCTTTAACATTTACGACATCTGTTACGCCAAGACCGAAGAGCAGCGTGCGGCTTACATTGATTATATCGATGAGCTTTACAACGCCGAACGTTTGACGCAGATTCTAAAAGACGTCACCAATATTATCGGCGCTCATGTGCTCAATATTGCTCGTCAAGACTATGAGCCCCATGGGGCCAGCGTTACGATCCTGATTGCTGAACACGAGCTGGATGAAGCAAACCCAGAGCAAACTGAACCAGGCCCTGGGCCGCTACCTGAAACAGTCGTGGCACATCTTGATAAAAGCCACGTGACAGTGCACAGCTATCCTGAGTCGCATCCTGACAACGGTATTAGCACCTTTCGATTGGATATTGATGTGTCTACTTGTGGACACATCAGTCCATTGAAAGCACTGAACTACCTAATTCACAGTTTCGACTCTGACATTGTCACCATGGATTATCGGGTTCGTGGCTTTACCCGCGATGTCGATGGTAAAAAGCTGTTTATTGATCACGACATTACCTCGATCCAGGACTACTTGGCAGAAGATACCAAGCACGCCTATCAGATGATCGATGTGAATGTTTATCAAGAGAACATGTTCCACACCAAAATGCTGCTGAAAGACTTCGAACTTGATAACTATCTGTTCGGCACATCGCGCCGCGACATTACATTCGAAGAAGCACGGGACATTGAAAGCCGTCTGCGCAAAGAAATGCTAGAGATTTTCTACTCTCGAAACCTGGACTAACGCCTGCTTTCAACGTTAACGAAAAGCCGTTTTGCTACTAAGCAGAACGGCTTTTTTTTGTTAACGGATGTCGCTAGTAAACGCTTGGCCCACCTTCCGGACGCGTTTTAAAGCGCCTATGAAGCCATAAGTACTGCTCAGGATACTTACGAATAGCTTGTTCGATAAATTCATTTACCCGAGTAGCGTCGGCCATTTCATCACCGCTTGGGAAGTTATCAAGCGCGGGCAGGCAGGTAATGGTATATGTCTGGTTGTCAGGATTGCGGTGGAACATCAATGGCACCACCGGCGCGCCCGTCATTCGGGCGATTTTTGCGGTCAGCCTAATCGTAGCGGCTTGCTGGCCGAACAGTGGCGCAAACACGCTAACATCGCGACCAAAATCCTGATCCGGTGAATACCACACTATGTGACCTGCTTTAATCCTGCGCACAACACCACGCAAGTCATGCCGATCAATCGCTTGGCCAAAAATACGTGAGCGGGCACGGGTCATGAAACGCTCAAAAAGCGGGTTGTTGTGCGGGCGATAAACTACATCAGCAGGGAAAAATAGCGAATGCAGCGCCCCCCCTAAATCCAGTGTGGAGAAGTGAATTCCCACCACCAGTACGCCCTTGCCTTGCGCTTTAGCCCGTGCGAGATGCTCTTGGCCATGATAGGCCACCCGGTGCCGTAACCCTTCTGCGTCACGACACCAACCAGTGGCTGTTTCCACTAAGCCAATACCGTTCGCAATAAAAACCTCTTTTACCAAGCGGCGCTGCTCATCGACACTTTTTTCAGGGAAACAGAGTGCAATATTGGTCGCAGTGATATGACGACGACGTTTCGCAAAGCGCCACGCCAACAGGCCAATTATTTTCCCAACCCACAGCTTAAGCCGCCAGGGCAACCAAGCAACGACATACATTGCTCCAATAGCCAGCCACGTTGACCAATAACGGGGATGCGCGAAAGAGCGCGGATACGTACTTTTAGACATACTGATAACCGTTTAAGCGAAGGCCCCATGGTAGCGGCGCGGCGCTCTTGGCAGCACTCCCGTTAACAGGGTATAGCTGATGGTATCGCAATAGCGTGCTACCTCATCAATGGACAACACGGCACCGTTGCTAGCGGCTCCCCACAGCACCACCTCACTACCGATAGCAGCCCCCGACACGTCGGTGACATCTACGGTTAGCATGTCCATTGAGACCTTGCCGGCAATCGCACAGCGCTGGCCATTCACTAACACCGGGGTGCCGTCTATGGCGTGGCGATCATAACCATCACCATAACCTGCCGCAACGACGGCAATTTTAGAACGCCGAGATGCGCGCCAACGGCCACCGTAGCCAACAGGCTCGCCTTCCTCTAGTTCACGAAGGGCAATAATTTCGGAACGTAAGCTCATCACCGGGCGCAGTTGCCGGGTGATCTCATTGGCGTCTTCCAGCGGGTCACTGCCATACAGCATGACACCAGGGCGATTCCAGTCGCCATGGGCGATTGGCCATGCCAGTGTTGCCGGGGAGTTTGCTAAGCATAGGGGCGCATCAAGCGCTTCTGCCAATGTCGTTAAAGCGGCCATTTGCTGATTAAAGTAGCTGCCCTCACGTGCATCTGCTGTCGCAAAGTGGCTCATCAAATGCAGCGCTGTCACCTGTGGTGCGCTAGCTAACCGCTGCCAAACATCAGGTGCCTCGTCTAGAGAAAAGCCTAAACGATGCATACCGGAATCCACTTTCATCCATACCGGAATAGGTTGACGGGGTGAAAAAGCCAATAAGGCCGCTACCTGCCACTCACTGTGAACGCTGATCCAAAAATTGTGCTGATCAACGAGCGCCAGCTCGTCAGCGGTAAAAATACCTTCCAGCAATACAATAGGTTTTTTAATTCCCCCTTCACGCAGGCTAATCGCTTCTTCTATGCAAGCGACAGCAAATGCGGGCACATCAGCTTCTAGAGCACGCGCGCACTCAAGCGCACCGTGACCATAAGCATCCGCTTTAATAACGGCTACCGAGCGACTTTGGGGCGCGCAGCGGCACGCTAGTTGATAGTTATGACGCAAGGCGTCTAAATCAATATGGGCCACCAAGGGGCGCATCACGTTTCTCACTTACACAGTCAATAGTTAACGGTTGATCAACCAATGGGCGTCAAAAACAACGCACCGAGCAATGAACTCGGTGCGTTATGGTCGGTATGACACAACAGCTTACCGCGATTAGCTCTCGAAAATAGCGTTAAGGGAAAGGCCCTGTTTTTCCAATGAGCGGCGCAGTTTCTTTAGTGCTTCTACTTGAATTTGCCTAACACGTTCGCGAGTTAAGCCAATTTCTGCACCAACTTCTTCCAATGTAGCGGACTCATGGCCTCGCAAACCAAAGCGGCGTACAACCACCTCTCGTTGCTTATCACTTAGCTCATCCAACCAGTGGTCTACGTGCTCACGCACATCGCCATCCACTAAGCATGCCTCCGGCCCTAGCACATCGTCGTCGGTTAACGTGTCGATTAACGGCTTATCGCTTTCGCCACCCATTGGGTAATCTACCGAGGAGACGCGCTCATTAAGCCCAAGCATCTTCTTAACCGTTTCTACTGGTTTATCGAGATGATCGGCAATCTCTTCTGCTGTTGCTTCATGATCAAGCTTTTGGGTCAGTTCACGCGCTGCACGCAGGTAAATATTTAGCTCTTTAACCACATGGATCGGCAAACGAATGGTGCGCGTTTGATTCATTAGCGCACGCTCAATGGTTTGTCGAATCCACCACGTGGCATAGGTAGAAAAGCGGAACCCTCGCTCAGGGTCAAACTTTTCCACCGCTCGGATTAGCCCAAGGTTACCCTCCTCAATCAAATCAAGCAGTGTAAGCCCCCGATTAAGATAACGCCTGGCAATTTTAACGACCAGGCGAAGGTTAGACTCGATCATCCTTGACCGTCCAAGCGGGTCACCTTTACGCGCTAAACGGCCATAGTAGACTTCTTCTTCCGGCGTTAATAACGGCGAAAAACCAATTTCATTGAGATAGATTTGTGTCGCGTCCAAGCTTTGAGTCGATTGACGCTCATCACGGCTCAACGCTTTTTCAAAGGCGTCTTCCTCCGCGGAGACATCATCGACACTATCCAGCGCCTCTTCAACAGCGTCCAGGTCAACCTCCTGTAGATCCTTCTCCAGCATACTCATGGTAGTATCCCCCGTTATTTCGCCTAACCGCCATTTAGAAAAGTAAAGGTGGCCGCACTCCCTGTGCACTTACACCATTTTTGTTATATGACGCCCTAACTCTAGCTATTCGGGTACCCCAATCACACCAACTGAAAGGTTCGCTTGGCAATGATTAACGGGACGGCAGATAGTCCAAGGGATTTTGAGGCTGCCCATCACGGCGTACTTCAAAGTGCAGTTTGACACTGTCTGCATCGCTATCCCCCATCGTGGCAATCACTTCTCCTGCTTCAACGACATCATTTTCTTTAACGCTTAAGCTATCGTTATGCGCATAAGCACTCAGATACTGATCGTTGTGTTTGAGTAGTATTAAGTTACCGTAACCACGTACGCCGCTACCCGCATAGACAACGATACCAGGGCCTGCTGCCTTGACAGGTTGCCCCTTTTGACCGTCGATATCAATCCCAGCGGTGATAGAGCCACCCTGGCCAAACTCTCCAGTTACCTGGCCTGATGTTGGCCATTGCCAGTTAACATTATCAACAGGTGTAAACGTGCGTGAGGAGCGGTCAACGCGAGCGGTTTGGCTCGGCTGCTCAGCCTCAGCAGGCGGAGTGGTCACTGCTGGCTCAGGTTCTGGGGTTGGTTCAGGTTTGGGCGCTGGCTTAGGCTCAGGCGTTGGTTCCGGCTCACTCGTAGGCTCTGACTGAGACGCCTCAACAGTAGACGTCGCCTCGGTGTTAACGGCACTTGCGCTATCAGCCACTTGCTGAGCGGCGGCCACCGACGCTTGCTCAGCAGCTTGCTCAGCACGTTCCGCCCGCTCAGCCGTTAAACGCTGGTTACGCTCAATCGCACTCTCATCGGGCAGCAACCAATCTAGCTGCTGATCGTTACTTGCCACGGAAGTCGCTTGAGGGTTCAGTCCTGTTGCAACAGCGCCCGACGCAGGGCGCTCTGGGGCAGAGGAGCCTGCTGACGGGTTACCTGATGCCGCCGCGCCTTCACGCAGCGCAATGGTTTGGCCTGGGTAAATTTGATAAGGAGCATCAATATTGTTGATTTGCGCCAACTGACGATAATCAAGATTATGCTGCCATGCGATGCCATAAAGGGTATCGCCTGTTTTAACAGTATATTGAGGTGAGTCTGCTACCGCGCGGCGCGCTTCACTTAAATCACGCACTTGTGGGGTGTTTTGCTGCTGATTGGCGCAGCCGCTGACCGCTAACGCCAATACTGACATGATGAAAACCTTACGCATGGAAACCCTACTCCTTTTCAACGTCGCGCGCGTTTCCTATTGATCTATGTCCGGCATAGTGCACTGCGCGACGGTTTAATAACACCACCAATAGTGCGCCAACCACCATTAGTGCCACAACGCCTACCGTTTGTGCAGATGCACCAGACAATACCGCATAGTCACTAGGCAACAAATAACGATGAGCCAACGGGATCATTTGTCCATCAGGGCCAAGCTGATAACGTACCAGCTCTTTCCACGGCCATAACACGGGTAACGAGCCAACAATAAACCCGAGCAAAAGCTGTAGCGTAGAATCATGATGGCGACGTAGAAGCCACGACAGTAGTCGCGAGAATAACGCCAAACCAACAACGCACCCCATGCCAAAGAGTATGATAATACCGATATCAAAGCTTCGAATAGCCCCTAAAATGGTGCCATAAAGCCCCATCGTAAGCAGCAAGAAGCTACCAGACACTCCTGGCAACAGCATGGCGCTAATAGCAATACAGCCAGCTACCATGACTACCAAAGCTTCATTACCAATAAGTAACACCAGCGGCATCATACCTGGCAGCGACTTAGCCAACAGCAGCCCGCCGACCATCGGCAATAAATACCAAAATTTCCAGCCTCTTCCCGCCTTGGCGACAACAAACCCCGACGCGGCCACCAAGCCGAAGAAAAATCCCTCAATCAGCAGCGGCTGCGCTTCGATTAGCCACAGCGCTATATGAGCCACACTGAAAAGGCTAACCGCAACGCCAAGTAGCAGCGGCACTAGAAAGGCCAAATTCAAATGCTGAGCCAGCGCTAGCCAACCACCACGACGCCAAGCGATGAAGGCGCCGGGGCCAAACTGTTTGATGGTATTAATGAGTTCCTCATAAATACCGGTAATAAATGCGATCGTTCCACCTGAAACACCGGGCACCGCATCAGCTGCCCCCATCCCTGCGCCTTTTAAAAACAGCTCTACAAATCGACGCTTCAATCCACCACTCCTTGCAATAGAGGTACAAAGCGCACGGGTTCGAGCCGACGCTTTTCAAAGGCACTACCAATGCGCTTTATTTGGGTGAGCCATTGGCTACCGTCAGGCTCTTCCAATGGAGCAATGAGTACACCATCATGGCTAAGCTGCTCCAATAGAGCTTCTGGCAGCGTTTGAGCACAAGCGGTTAACAAAATCACATCAAAAGGCGCAGCTTCTTGCCACCCCTCACCACCATCAGCCACTGCCAGCGTTGCTGGGGCATCAAGCCGCCAAAGCCGCTCTGCAGCGCGTTGATGTAATGCATAAATACGTTCGACCGAGTAAAGCATTGGCACCAGCCGAGACAGTATCAGCGTTTGATAACCCGAACCGGTCCCCACTTCAAGCACGCGCTTTGGATTAGCCCGTAGCACCAGCTCGGTCATGCGCGCAACCGTCAATGGTTGCGATAATGTCTGACCAAAACCGATAGGCAGCGCAGTGTCTTCATAGGCACGATGCGCCAGCGCTTCATCAACGAACAAGTGCCTTGGCTCAACTGCCATAATATCGAGCACCCGCGCGTCTTGAATACCCTGCTGCTCAAGCCGCTCTACCATGCGATCTCGAGTCCGCTGAGAGGTCATGCCTCGTCCGCGCAGTTCGTTGGGCGAAAGCTCAGGCAAAAGCATCCAGCCAGTCCTGCACGTCGCTGCGCGCGGGATGGCGCGTTAAGTCAGTTTGTAGTGGCGTAATTGATACATAACCTGCTTCGATAGCGGAGAAGTCGGTATCTTCACCATCATCAGCGTTAGCCGCAACCGGTGCTATCCAGAAGCGCGTACGACCACGCGGATCTTTTACGGGAACAGGTTTCTCTGCTGGTCCGCGATAGCCTAAGCGGGTCACTCTGACGCCTTTAATTTCTTCCCACGGAACATCTGGCACGTTGACATTCAAGAGTGTGCGAGGTGGCAGTGATAGCTGATCGGCAGCACCGATTAAGCTGGCCGCCACTTTCGCTGCCGTCGAAAAATAGCGCTCACCACACAGCGACATGGCAATAGCAGTCATACCCAAATTGCGCCCTTCCATGGCAGCCGCCACAGTGCCTGAATAGAGTACGTCATCGCCAAGATTGCTGCCGTGATTAATCCCCGAAATCACCAAGTCAGGACGCTCATCCCAGACACCGTTCACGCCCAGATAAACACAGTCGGCAGGCGTACCGTCTACGCTATAAAAGCCATTATCTAACGCGGTTAAAGAGAGCGGACGAGAAAGCGTCAGCGAGTTACTGGCGCCGCTGCGGTCTCGATCGGGAGCAACCACACGTAAATTCGCATGGGCGACTAGCGCATCATGAAGTGCCCGCAAGCCCGGTGCATGGACACCATCGTCATTGGAAAGCAGCAGTCGCCGCATTAACGTCTCCTTTATGGATGCCTAGCAAAGATAAGCGCACGTTGAGCGCATTAAGCAAAATCCGGATGAGCAATTAACTCACTCACCACCGCCGTGGCAAAACTTCCCCGTGGTAAGGCAAATGAGAGTACCACGGCATTCGGTAATATCTCGATACTAGGCGAAATTAACCTTGCTCGCAGCGCCCGATGGGAGCGTTTCACAGCGCTTTTCACCAATCCCTCGCACAGCATTGGATGGCACGCTAACAGCCGTTTTTCGTAGTCTGCTACTTGATATTCGGCGAGTTCCCCGACGCCCCACAGGGCACCGGTTGGATGAATATCAAGCGCAGCGGCACGACCGATCAAGTCGTCGTCAACGGCATCAACGGTAAACACACTGTGTGTGCCATCCAGCATGAGCATATCGCCCGCTAGCGGCTGGCACCACGTTCCATCCGTCAAACGCTCGCTCAGCAACTCGTTAAACAAGAAGCTACGCGCAGTGGAAAGCATCATTCCCTGGCGATCATCTCGCTTGCGCCAACCTTTAGCTAGAAGAGCTTCTGCACGCTGTAAATTCCGCCCTTCAGGACCAAAACGCTGGGGTCCAAAATAGTTAGGCACACCGTGGCGACAAAGCGCCTCCCAGCGGTCAAAAAAATTCGGATGTTGAAGCGCTTCACCACTAAGCCGCAAGGTAAAGTGGTTCGTGCGATGGACACCGCGTTTGAGTTTTCGGGGATGCCTTGCCTGGGCCAACACCGTAATACCCACTGCCGCTAATGATTCGCTCAAATCACTTGGCGCCTCGCGTCCGGGCAAATGCACGCTTAACCACTGCCGCGTCACTGCGACACGATCCTTCATCCCGGAGTAGCCCACATCTCGAAGTGTGACACCACAAAGGCGGCTGACGCTTTTTACCACATCTAACGTGGTTTGATGGCGCTTTTCAAGACGTAACCACAGGTGCTCACCATGATTTTCAGGCGTAAAGTCCAGCTGCTCGTCGACGACAAAATCTTCTGGCTGAACGCGATAGCAACCTGGACTAGGGGCACCGAACTCGGCATCTAAGCAGCGCTGCCAAGCGGGTAAGTTAAGCATTTAACGCCTCTTGGTGTTCAATCAACACCACTGCCTCAGCGGCGATACCCTCGCCTCGCCCGGTAAACCCAAGCCGTTCAGTCGTCGTGGCTTTAACATTGACCTGCCCAAGGCTAATACCTAAATCTTCAGCGATGACAGCGCGCATCGTATCAATATGCGGCGCCATTTTAGGCGCCTGCGCCATTAACGTAGCATCCAGGTTAACCACACAGAAGCCCTCTGCGTGAACCAGTTGAACCACGTGGCGCAATAAATGGCGACTATCTGCGCCAGCCCATGCTGGGTCGGTGTCGGGGAAATGCCGCCCGATATCACCGAGCGCACAGGCACCTAGCAGTGCGTCACTGATAGCATGCAGCAACACATCGCCATCCGAGTGGGCAACAAAACCATGTTCGAAAGGCAGCTTAACGCCACCAATCATCAAATGGTCGCCAACGCCAAATCGGTGCACGTCAAATCCGTGGCCAATTCGCATTAACAACTCCTTTCAGATTCAGAGGATTGGGCTACTTGCGACGCCATGATAGCGGCAGCAAGGGCAAGGTCATCAGGATGGGTGATCTTGAGATTATCACGACGCCCACTAATCAGCCTGGGTGCCTGACCAAGCGCTTCAACAGCCGAGGCTTCATCCGTGACCACACAGTGATTAGCGACAGCATATTCAAGGGCGCGCCGCAAAAGCGCATAACGAAAAGCTTGAGGTGTTAACGCGTGCCACAGCCGATCCCGAGGCTCTGTCACGGCGCTTAATTGTTCGGCATTGGCCCGTTTCATGGTGTCAGCAACAGGCATCGCCAAGAGTGCGCCACTTGAGTGCTGCTGAGCAGCGTCATAAAGCGCCAGCAAATCAGATGATGTAATGCAGGGGCGCGCGACGTCATGCACCATCACCATATCGTTTTCTTGCGCTTTTATAGCGTGCAGCGCATTTAAAACACTATCCATTCGCTCCGCGCCACCCGCCACCCGTTGCCACTGGGGAAATGGCACCCATTCAGGCTTGAACCAATGATCATCACTATCCAGGCACAGCACAAGATGCGCAGTGGGGAAGGCTCGGTATAGTCGACTAAGTGTATGGGCAAGAATGGGCTTTTCGCCCAGTGGCAGGTACTGCTTAGGCTTATCAGCGCCCATTCGCTTACCTTGCCCAGCGGCGGGCACGATTAGCCACAACGAATGACTCATTCGTTTGTGTCCTCGCTAGGCAAGTTTGGCTGAGTCACTAGCCCCGCATTGATGCCCACTAGCTCTGCTTCAATGGCAACACCCGGCACCCAAAAAAACTGCTCATCGCTACGCACCATGCCCATGTCGCTACGAGCACGCTCTTCAATCGCATCCAGGCCGGTTTTTAGGTCGGTAACTTCAGCCGCTAACCGAGCATTGCGCTCTCTCATCGGCACATTGGCAGCCTCTTGAACGGCAACGCGCTCCTCTACCAGTTGCAAATCCTCCCAGCCACCATTACCTAGCCAAAGTTGGTATTGGAGAAGCCCCAATACAGCAAGCAGCGCAACCGTTAGCCATTTATGCATCACCGCATCCCTTTGTTTAGGCCTGAACGAGGCGCATTATGCCATCATGGGCTATTTCCAGCGAGTCACGCTTTATATAGCTGGCTTTATAAAGCGATTTTCATTTGAACGGTAATGCGTCGGCCGCTGCCTCTCGATAGGCGCTGATATGGGCCCCCTCTTCTTGGCAAAATTGGGCGACTCCAGCCGCTAGGCCTGGGTGTACAAGATAGTGCAGCGAACGTACCCGCTGGGGCGCAAAACCACGCACCAGTTTGTGCTCTCCTTGAGTACCGGGGTCGAACAAAGAGAGCCCCTTTTCCAGACAAAATTCAATGCCTTGGTAGTAGCAGGCTTCGAAATGAAGACAGTCGGCAACCACCTCACTTCCCCAATAGCGGCCGTATAAAGTGCTATTGCCACGAAAATAGAGAGCCGCTGCAACAGGCTGGCCATCCAGCAGCGCCTGAACCAATACAAGCGCCTCAGGCATCGCATGACGTAATCGCTCGAAAAAAACGTCATTTAAGTAGGGAGGCCGTCCCCGCTCGTGGTATGTGATCGTGTAGCAGCGAAAGAAGTGTGCCATCGCTTCTTGAGTAATCGCCTCGCCCTCTAAACGCCGTAGCGTAAAGCCTTGCTCGGCGACCAAGCGACGCTCACGTTTAATCATTTTGCGACGCTTCGACGTAAGGCTCGCCAGGAAGCCTTCAAAATCACCAAAGGTGCGATCTCGCCACTGGAACTGAACGCCTTCTCGCGCAATTAACGCTGGAAACTGGCGCTGCCAGGCATCCACTTCGTCATCTTGTGCAAACAGGAGGTGCCAACTCGATAACGCTTGTTCTTCACAATGGGTTTGCCACGTCGCTGCTAATAACCCGCGAACATCCTCCGCGTTGGCATCATCGGCAATTAAAGTACGCGTACCAGGCACCGGGGTAAAAGGAATGGCACTTAATGCCTTGGGGTAATAATGGCCACCTGCTCGCTCCAGTGCATCGGCCCATCCCCAATCAAACACATACTCACCGTAAGAGTGGTGTTTGCGATACATGGGCAACGCGCCCACTAAGCGGCTATCTTGCCATACGCACAGATGGCAAGGCTCCCAGCCGGTCGCCTCGCAGACAGAGCCGCTGCTTTCTAATGCATGCAAAAACGCGTGTCGTAGGAAAGGCTGGTCGCTACTCACCAGTGCGTCCCATTGGGCGGCATCCACTGCGTCGATAGCAGGTAGCATAATGCATGACAGTGAGCGCGAAAGCATGATGCCTCCCGAGGCATATCGTTTAAATGGTGAAAGTGTGACCTTACCACCAACTAGGCTATCAGTACTTTTGTTGATGCTGTCATTTCTATTTGGAGTGAGGTATTCAAGTAGCAGGACAAACGACTATTGTTATTAAGAATTAACCCAAGGAGCTGCCATGAAACGCGATTTAATGCGCCTGTTGCACACTCAGCTTCATGCGTTTGGCCAAGCGCCCTTCCCCTCATTAAGATTGCGACGAGAGCGCTTAGCTCGCCTTGCACGAATGACTAAGCATCACCAGCGGGAGATTATCCAGGCCATTCAAACTGACTTCGGCAAGCGTAGTGAGACAGAGATACGCTTAGCGGAGATTAACGCGGTGCTGCATGCCATTCGTCATACACGGCGAAACCTATGGCATTGGATGCGCCCATACGCTGCCAACATGCCATGGCGCTTATGGCCCGCCCGCGCCCGCATCGCTCCTCAGCCACTTGGCGTGGTGGGTATTATGTCGCCCTGGAACTACCCATGGAGCTTAGCACTGATGCCCGCTATTGATGCTGTCGCAGCGGGTAATAGCGTCATGATCAAGCCCAGCGAGCACGCCCCCAATACCAGCGCCCTGCTGGCTAAGCTAGTACCGCAGTACTTTACCGATGAAGAAGTATGCGTTGTTGAAGGCGGCCCAGAGATAGCAAAAGCATTTAGCGCACTACCTTTTGATCATCTGGTTTTCACCGGCTCGACGGCGGTGGGCCGCCAAGTTGCACTTGCCGCTGCCGAGCAGTTAACCCCGGTGACGCTTGAACTAGGTGGTAAATCACCCGCTATCGTGGCGAGTGACGCTGATCTGGATCGTGCGGCCGCCTCAATTATATTTGGCAAGGGAATGAATGCCGGCCAGACCTGCATTGCGCCGGATTATGTGCTTGTAGAAAGCCGCCACCTGGAAGCACTTATTCAGGCACTAAGTCGAGCTATCGAACAGCAGCGCCCCAGCGATAAAGAGGCCACAGGCTTTGTCAGCCCCCATCATCAGAAACGCAGTGAACGGCTGATAGCACAAGCGAGAGATCACGGCTGCCGCATCATCGATATCGGGCAACACGCACCAGCGCTCGTTATTGATCCAACTCAAAATCTTGAGCTGATGCAAGAGGAAATTTTTGGCCGTGCACTACCGCTTATCAGCGTTAAAAACATCGACGACGCGATTACCTTTGTGAATACCCGGCCTCACCCACTGGCACTTTATGCCTTCACCGACAATAAGTTGCTGCAAACAACCTTGCGTCACACCACTCGCTCTGGTGCGCTGGTATTTAACGAAACGCTGCTTCATCACGCCGTTCCCTCGCTGCCCTTTGGTGGCGTTGGTGAAAGCGGTATGGGGGCTTATCACGGTCGCCATGGTTTTGAACGATTCAGCCATTTACGAGGTGTTTTTTATCAATCAAAACGGGCCTCTAGCGCACTGATAAGGCCGCCTTATAAACGCTGGCTATTAAAATTACTCAGGATTGGCTAAAGCTTCGCCATTAATACCCGATAATTATTACTATTCGCCGATTAGTTAACGACTTAGTTGAGCGCACTTTTTGAATGAACTATTTTTTGGGACGCACAATGCAAGCCGCAGATTTTCCTGAGAATGAATACCAGCGCTTGGCGGCATTGCACGCTCTCCAGGTGCTTGACACACCCGCTGACGAAGCGTTTGACCGAATCACTCAGCTTGCTTGCGGCCTCTTTGACTTACCTATTGCGCTAGTTTCCCTCGTCGATGCAGAACGACAGTGGTTTAAGTCTCACCAAGGATTGACTACCAGCGAAACCTGCCGAGACCTATCGTTTTGTGCCCACGCGGTGGGGCTTAATGACATGCTGGTCGTCGAAAATGCACTCGATGATCTGCGCTTTGCGGACAATCCCCTCGTCACCGGCCCCCCGCACATTCGCTTTTATGCCGGACAGCCATTACAACTGGCCGATGACCTGCCCGTAGGTACGCTATGTTTAATTGATCGTCAGCCGCGCTCGTTTAGTCAGCGAGACCGAGGCATTTTAAAAAGCTTAGCTGGGCAAGTGGAAGAGCTGCTTCGCCAGCATCAAATACGTAGAGCCCTGGCTCAAACGACGCGCCGCTACGAGGCGCTGTTTAACGAAAGTGCCACCGGCATCGTGCGCATTGACCGCTCTGGTAGCGTGTTAAGTATTAATCCTTTTGCACTAACGATGCTGGGCTATCAGCAACACGAAGTAGTCGGTAACAATGTGTCGATGTTTACACCTGCATCGATCAACGCTCATCACGACAGCTTTCTTGCCAACTTTTTGGCGGGCAGCGAACCCAAGGTGATTGGCCGAGGCCGAGAAGTAGAAGCACTCCATAAAGACGGCCACTTGATACCCGTCCATCTTGCCGTCAACGCCATCCATAATGAGCAGGGAGATGTTGCTGAGTTTCTGGGTATTCTGACCAACTTAACTGATGTTTATAACGCCACACAGCAAATTCATAAAGAGCAAAGCCTGCTTAAAGTGCTTCATCAAGGCATTACGGACTATCAGGCACTAATGTCGGTTGAACAGTTGTGGACGTTTTTAATGGAAGCGCTGCGAGAACTCACTGATAGCGACTACGCCTTGATTGGGGAAGTGCTGCCTACCGATACCACCAATGCTCTCAAGATACATGCTATCACTGACCTCTCCTGGAGCGATGAATCCAGACTTCTGATGGAGCGTCTACGCAGCGGAGATATGACGCTAACCAACCCTAACTCACTCTTAGGGCGTGTCTTTGCCCATGGCGATGTCATCATGACTAACGACGTTTATCGCCATACCAAGCGCGGCGGCTTCCCACCAGGTCACCCTCGCTTAGACAACTACTTAGGCGTGCCGATTTTCAGCGGCGATAGCCTTATTGGCATGTTTGCCATCGCAAATAGTAAACAGCCATTAAACCAGACTCTTTTAGACTGGCTTCAACCTTTTACTGATACCTGCGCGCTACTCATTAACCTCTATCGCCAAATGGCCGAGCGCGAGCAAGTTACCTGCGATTTAGCAACCGCTCGTGATCAGGCAGAGCAAGCTAACAAGGCAAAAAGTGAGTTTCTCTCTTCAATGAGCCATGAATTGCGCACCCCTCTTAATGCGATTATCGGCTTTGCCCAACTGTTAGCAAAAGGCCGTCGTGATCCACTGAGTGAGAAGCAGCAACGCCAAGTAGGGCAAATCGAGAAGAGCGGTCAACACCTGTTAAGCCTGATTAATGAAGTACTTGATTTAGCGAGGATCGAAGCAGGACACATGACGCTTTCATTAGAGCCTATGCTAATCGAAAACGTATTGGATGATGCCTGCACAACGCTGGAAGCCAACATCGGAGCAGCCAATATTACGCTAACGCGTGATTCATTAGCGCTACCCTGCATGGTCATGGCGGATTACACGCGGGTTAAGCAAGTACTGCTTAATTTGCTTTCCAACGCGATTAAATACAATAGAGAAAACGGCACCATCCATGTAAATATTGAGCCGATTGGGAGCGAACTAAAAGTGAGCGTTATCGACTCTGGGCATGGTATTGCGCCAGAGCGCCAGCACGAGCTTTTTGAACCGTTTAACCGCCTGGATGCAGAGCACGGACCGATTGAAGGGACAGGCATTGGGTTAGCCATTACGCGTGAATTGGTAGAGCGGATGAAAGGGCGTCTCGGTGTTGATAGCCAACCAAGCAAAGGCTCCACCTTCTGGTTTACGCTGCCCATTACCGAACACCCGGCCGAACATGAAGCACCGCCTCATAGTAGCGTCGTGGGCACCTCAAGCGGTTCTCCCCGCGCATTCAACCTGCTTTATGTAGAAGATAATCCTGCTAATCAGCGGCTTATGGAAGATATTATTGACGACTTCCCATCAATACAATTACGTGTCGTGGCAAGCGCTGAACTCAGCTTGGAGATAATGCGTCATTCGCCACCTGATCTCGTCCTAATGGATATCCATCTACCCGGAATGAGTGGTTTTCAAGCGCTCGACATTATGCAAAACGACCCCATGCTAAAGCAGATCGATGTCATAGCGTTATCTGCCAATGCGATGGAGCGAGACTTACATTATGGACTGGCGGCTGGGTTTGCGGACTACCTTACCAAGCCTATTGATATTGACAAATTGACCGTATCGCTAAATCGATTTATTACCATCGCACCAAGGACGGCGCTATGAGTCTGCTCCATAAACACCTCCTCGTGGTGGACGACAACAGTATTAACGTGGAGCTGCTATTGGACCTGCTTGACGACCATGGCTTTGAAAACACGCATGGTATAAGCGATCCACGCAAAGTGCTGGCGCACTGTCAGCAAACGTTGCCAGACCTGATCCTGCTTGATATTCGCATGCCTTACTTGGATGGGTACGCGGTTATCAATCAATTGCAAGCAGAGTTTGGTCACCATATCCCCCCAATTATTATACTCACCGCACAGATTGATGATGAAACTCGTCATCGCTCACTGAGCATGGGTGTGCGCGACTTCGTCACGAAACCGTTCAAACATGATGAGGTGCTACAGCGCATCCGCAATACATTAAGCGTTGAGCACCGTTATCAAATCCGCAATCAACAGGCAGACATACTTGAACGCATGGTGGCAAAGCGTACAAAAGAGCTAGATCGCCAGTCTCGTACCGACCCAATCACCCAACTAGCTAATCGCCGCGCACTGACTCAAATGCTTCGTGAAGCAGCAATGCGAGGCACGGGAACAGGGCTTCTCTTCATTGCGCTGGACCACCTAGACGACGTTATTAAGCTACATGGCTATGGCGTCGCTGATAAATTGATGGTTCATATCAGCCGTCAACTTTCGGCTAAACTCAGTCAGCAATGCCAAATAGGTTTGTGGGGAGGCAGTGAGATACTGGTGATTACTGCTCGCGCCGAACTCGAGGCGTTACGCCACTCCGCGGCGCAGCTATTGAGCTGCTTCGATCAAGACCAAGCGCTGGGCGACCTACTACTGCCTCTAAATGCGCGCATTGGCATTAGCTGGGCGGATGCCCATTTCGATATTGAACGCCTTGTGCATATGGCCGCCTTAGCGTTGCCGCAGAACGGTACGCTGCGCGTTCAATGCTATAACGAAACGCTGGAAGCGCAACAACGCCAGCGCCTGAATCTTCAGCAAGCTATTCGTGGTGCGACCGAACGGGGCGAGATGTCCCTGGCATTTCAACCAAAAGTTTCTCTGGCAACACAGCGTGTTATCGGAGCTGAAGCTCTCCTACGCTGGCACCACCCCGAGCTAGGCCATATTTCCCCAGGGGACTTTATTCCCCTTGCGGAAGCAAGTGGTGATATCCTCTCTATTGGTGAGTGGGTGCTTGAGAAAGCAATGCAGCATATCGTCGAATGGCGAATAAAAGGCCTGCTGGATGATGACTTCCATATTGCGGTGAACGTTGCAGCCCGCCAGTTGGCGCGCAAAGACTTTGCTCAGGCATTGCTTTCCAAGCTGGCTGAGCAAGAGATCCCTGAACGTTTTTTTGCACTGGAAGTTACTGAGTCAGGCTTATTAAGCGATATGCACAACGCACGCACGCAGTTGGCTCAGCTTGCTGAGATGAATATTGCCGTTGCGATCGACGATTTTGGCACTGGTCACTCTTCTCTCGCCTATGTTAAAACACTGCCCTTCTCTACCCTGAAAATAGATCGTGCCTTCGTCATGGATTTAGAGCACGACGCAGTAGACCGTCATTTAGCCCTTACCATTACTCAGCTTGCCCATGCCGTTGGGTGCGACGTAGTGGCAGAAGGTATTGAAACATCTGCCCAGGCGGACTACTTACGTTCTATTGGCTGTGAAGCGGCGCAAGGGTATTACTATGCGCGTCCGCTAACCGCCGACGCATTTTTTACGTGGTGCCTCGAATGGGCACCCAACGCCCAAAAAAATATTGCCATGGAGGCTGTTGATGGCGCATGACCTGCTTGACCGCTTACGCGAACGCTTAGAAGAATTAAACCGCTCAGAACGCAAAGTTGCCAATGTCATCCTGGAGGACCCAGCAGTAGCCACCAGCTTGAGCATTGCAAGCCTTGCCCAAGCGGCCAGCGTCAGCGAGCCTACGGTCAACCGGTTCTGCCGCAACTTCGGCGCCAAAGGCTACCCCGATTTTAAAATCAAACTTGCGCAGAGCCTCGCAGGCGGAACGCCCTATGTGACGCGAGCTGTCGAGCCCGGCGATACGGCAACGCAGTATACCCATAAGATTTTTGGCGCGACGATTGCCGCCCTGGACGAAGCCCAGCGTGAGGTCGATATGGCCGCCGTTGAGCGCATGGTTGATTATCTTACTCAAGCAAAACAGATCCATTTCTTTGGCTTAGGTGCCTCAGGTGCCGTCGCTCAGGATGCCCAGCACAAATTCTTTCGCTTTAACTTGCCCGTCATGGCCTATGTAGATGTGCTGATGCAGCGCATGGTGGCTGCCGCTTGTCATACCGGTGACGTAGTGGTGATTATCTCGTACACAGGCCGCACCAGAGAACTGGTCGATATTGCACGCGTTGCTCGCGAAGCAGGCGCCGTGGTGCTGGGGATCACCGCCCCTAACTCCCCGCTTTCTTTGGAATGTACCTCGACTCTCGAAGTCGCCACCCCCGAGGACACCGACCACTATATGCCCATGACCTCGCGGATGATTCAACTAACGCTGATTGATGCCTTAGCCACTGGGGTTACACTCAGGCGCGGCGAAGATTTCCTACCGCACCTGAAGAAAATCAAAGATAGCCTGCGCGATACCCGCTTTCCTGTGGAAAAGGCAGGTAAGTAATCAGTAAGACAGCTATCGCTGATACGGATACCTTAACTGCTGACGGCAGTGGTAACGGTAATTTCTACTTTTAACTCATCCGCAGGCAACGGCGCGCATACACAGGTGCGTGCCGGTGCATAGCCTTCGGGTACCCAGGCATCCCACACCTCGTTCATTGCAGCAAAATCATTGCCGTCTTTAAGGTAGATTGTCGCACTCAGTAGCTGCTCGCGGCTGGAGCCAATTTCTTTTAGCAAGGCATCAACCCGTGCCAGCATACTCTCGGTTTGCTCCTTAATTCCTTCGTGGCGCGCTTCAGGACCGCTTACCTGGCCACACAAATAGGCCACACCTTGATGAATAACGGCACGGCTCATACGGGCTTTTGTATCATGGCGCTGAATTGTCATGGTTCAATCTCCTAGGTAAGACAAAAAAAGCAGTGTAAACCGCCACCGCTTCGTTGCCTATGCCTTCTTAATCAAACGCGCTCCGTAGGCACGGGGCGATGCTCAAAGACTCGTCGCAAAACAAAGCTGGTGTGGGCTCCGGTGACGCCTTCAATACGGTTGATCACGTGCAGTAAAAGGTGCTGATAGTCGTCCATATCCCGCACTAGAATCTTGAGCTGAAAATCTGCCGCTTGGCCGGTGATAATCAAACACTCAATCACGTTGGGGATTTTACGAATATGACGTTCGAAGTTATCAAACCGTTCGGGAGTATGTTGATCCATTGAAATGTGCAGCAACACCATCAGTTGATAGCCTAGCTGCCGCGCATCAACATCGGCCCGATATTGGGTAATTAAGCCGTGCTCCTCTAGCGCACGCACCCGGCGCAAGCAAGGTGAAGGGGAAAGCCCGATGCGCTCGGCTAACTCCTGGTTACTAATCCGCCCTTCCTGCTGTAACACATTCAGAATGTGGCGATCAAAACGATCAAGTTCAAGCGGCACGACAGGCATAACAAGCAGCTCCTACCAATAAAAAATAAAAATACGACATTTATTGCCAATTATTGGCGATAAAACCACATTTTCGCAATAACCTTTCGCCTTACTTCAAGTAAACTGTATTGACTGTCACAAGCAGCCCCTACACGGTGCCTTACCCAGACACCTGTTAACGCGGCTTACGCCACAAGCGGCCGCCCAACTAACTCACTGCCTTCAGGAAACTCACCATGTCTGCTTTTGATCATCGCAAATACCGCCCTGCTCCGCATGTTCCCGCCTTCAACCGCCAATGGCCTGACCGCGACCTAACTCAAGCGCCCATTTGGCTAAGTGAAGACCTACGCGATGGCAATCAGGCGCTATTAGAGCCGATGACGGTTGAGCAAAAGCAGCGCTTTTGGCAGCAGATTATTAAAGTGGGTATTAAAGAAGTGATGGTGGGCTTTCCCTCGGCTAGCCAACCAGACTACGACTTTGTCCGCTGGCTAATTGAAGAAGACCAAATTCCAGACGATGTCACTATTGCGGTACTCGTGCAGTGCCGTGAACACTTAATCGAGAAAACCTTTGCATCGCTAGCGGGCGTCAAGCGCGCCATTATTCACCTGTATAACTCTACTTCGACCATCCAGCGCGAGCGGGTGTTTGAGATGGATCGAGCTGGCATTACCGATATTGCCGTGCAAGGCGCTACCTGGGTGAAGACCTATGCTGCCCAACACCCAGATGCTGACTGGCGTTTCCAATATTCGCCGGAAAGCTTCTCTAGCACTGAAATCGATTTTTCACTGGCCATCTGCGAAGCCGTGATGGATGTCTGGCAGCCAACGCCTGACAACAAATGCATCCTCAACTTGCCCACCACGGTAGAAGTTGCGGGGCCACATCATCATGCTGACCAGATTGAATACTTTTGCCAGCACATTAGCCGTCGCGACAGCGTGATTATTTCGGTACATACCCACAACGACCGCGGCGGCGCAGTCGCCTCAGCAGAATTAGCACTGTTGGCGGGAGCTGACCGCGTCGAAGGCACGTTACTGGGTAACGGCGAGCGCACCGGCAATATGGATATTGTCACCTTGGCGATGAACCTGTACAGCCAAGGCATCGACCCGCAGCTGGATCTTTCTAACCCGGACGAGATCGTTCAGGTGGTGCATGAGTGTACTGGTATTACTATGCATCCGCGCCATCCCTGGGTTGGCGAGATGGTGTATACCGCGTTTTCTGGCAGCCACCAGGATGCTATTCGTAAATCCCTCAAGCATCAAAAGCCCGACGAGCCGTGGCAAGTGGCTTACCTACCCATTGACCCGCATGATATTGGCCGCGACTACCAAGCCGTTATCCGGGTGAATAGCCAGTCTGGGAAAGGCGGCATGGCCTTTTTGTTGGAGCGAGACTACGGCATTAATTTACCGCGTTGGATGATGCTGGCCCTTGCCCCTTACGTGCAACAAGAGAGCGAGCGCCGCAACGGCGAGCTTTCTAGTGAAATCATTCGCCAAGTGATGTTTGATAATTTCACTCAGGATGCGCCACTGGCATTGGCCGATTACCGGCTATCAAAAGGCCAGCACGAGGGAATAGAAATAACCCTTTGGCAAGGCTCTGAAACACTGCGCTTGTCAGGTACCGGCAATGGCGCCATGTCATCCTTCACTGATGCCTGGAAGAAGCATTCAGGCAGCAATGTAGCCATTATTGACTACAGTGAGCACTCCTTGGGTGGCGACAGCGAAGCCAATGCGATTGCCTTTGTGCAGCTGAATATTGATGGACAACGACTTTGCGCTGTGGCCGAAGATAGTGACACCGTTAGCGCATCGCTGAAGGCGCTGCTGTCAGGCATTAATATGGCGCAGGCCACCAAGCAGCATCAGCAGGAAGGTGCGGATGTCGAAGTAGAAGCATAATCTTTCACAAGTCAGCGCAGAATCAGCACCGGCAAATGGGCATTGCGTAGCATGGCGGTCGTCGTGCTGCCAATCAGCAAGTGACGAATACGCGAATGCCCATAGGCACCCATGACCAACAGGTCAATACCGTGCTTCTGCTTATAAGCGCGCAAGGTTTCTTCCACTTCGCCAGCGCGAATTGCGCCTTCAGCGTGGTGGCCAGCAGACTCAAGAACATCAATTGCCCACTCAAGCTGTGATCGATTTTCTGCCGTCTCAGCGCCCACGATCACAGCATGGCAGGCAGCACCTTCAAAGAGCGGGCTTTTGGCCAGCATCTCAATGCCTTTGCGAGCCGTTTTGCTGCCATCAAACGCCATCATCACGTTTTTCGGCTGCGTAAACTGCTTAGGCACCATCAATAGTGGGCGATGCATCTCACGCACAACGCGTTCAAGGTTAGAGCCGAGATGGCCACTGGCTTGATGCGCAGTTTCGCCACGCTTGCCTAGTACCAGTAAGCGCATCTCCTTTTCGTTCTCAACCAAGGTCTCTACCAACGTTCCGTTACGCTGAAGGCAGAGTGGATCAGTAATACCAGCTTCGATTGCGCGAGCTTTTGCCGCATCGAGCATATAGCGCCCCTGCTCACGGGCAACTTTCGCGCGCTGTTCTTCAATATCAGAAAGCTTTTCAAGCAGATGCTCTCGGGTCCCTAAACCTAAATTACCGGTTAGATCAGGTTCTGCCACCTGGGCGTGGTTATCGAGGGTATGAATAAAGCTTAATGGCGCACCAAGTGCCTTGGCGGCCCAGACAGCATAATCACAGATACTTTCTGAATACTGAGATCCATCAATAGCGGCGAACACGCGATCAGACATAAAAGCGACTCCTTGAGCGGGTGCGTTAAGATTTTTATTATTCTCATTCTTTTTTACACGAACTTATTGACCAGCGACACCTTAACGCGTTCTTTGTGTTCATCCCTATCGTTATGGGGTAGGTGGTACACTTAGCAGCCTATCAACGCGGCCAGTTAAAGGAGTTACGATGGGGCATGGTATCGTGAGCATGCTACTGGTAGCACTTGGCGGCGCATTGGGCGGCATGGGTCGCTATGCCGTTTCTAACCTTATGGCCCACCTGCTGGGCAAAACCTTCCCCTGGGGTACCTTACTGGTGAATGCCAGCGGTGCGTTTATAGCGGGCGGGCTTCTTGGTTACTACGGCGTGCCAAGCGCACAGCCGCTGTGGCTATTTACTGTTGCAGGCTTGCTAGGTGGCTACACCACCGTTTCTTCATTTAGCTTACAAACTATTGAGCTGTGGCAAAGCGGCCAAGCGCTGCGTGCCGCCTTAAATATTGCCGCTACCCTAGTGCTCGGCATGGTGATGGCCATGCTCGGTTGGCTGTTAGCTAAGGGGTTGTTGCTATGAACTGGCGAGCTTACCTAGCCGTCGGGATTGGTAGCGGGCTTGGCAGTGCACTTCGCTACGGGGTATCTCTCATGTCTTTGGCAGCACTTGGTGGCTATTTCCCCTGGGGCACGCTGCTGGTTAACGTGCTGGGTTCTGGAATCATCGGTTGGATTGCCGCTACCGCCTCACGTTTTCCTAACGGCAAGCTTGCGCACTGGCAGCCGCTGTTAGTGGCCGGTTTTTGCGGCGGCTTTACCACGTTTTCACTCTTTAGCCTGGAAACATTGCACCTTATTCAACAGGGGCTTTCTGGGCTAGCGCTGCTTTATGTACTTATCAGCCTACCGCTTTGGTTACTGGCGGCCTGGCTAGGAGAACGCATAGCGCTTTCTCGTCTATAACCGTAGGTATTTCATGCGCGAGCAGTTAGAGCGACAACAGTCTTGGCTTTACCTGGGATTTATCTGCTTAGGGCTTACGTTGGGTCTGATAGCTCCCTTACTAGCGTCATCACTTGAACAGCTGCTATGGCCGCTCCTCGGCATACTGCTCTACGCCACTTTTACTCAAATACCGCTATTACATATCAAGCAAAGCGTTACCGATAAACGCTTTATGGCAGCGCTGCTGATTGGCAACTTCATTATCATTCCTGCGCTACTCGGGGTGTTGGTGCTAGGTCTTTTAGTAGTGGGGCTACCACTTCCCCCACCGGTAATGGCGGGTGTTTTGCTAGTGCTACTGATGCCCTGCACAGACTGGTTTATTACCTTCACGCACTTAGGCAAAGGCGATGCCGCCCGCGCGGTTGCGGCAACGCCACTGCTGCTGCTCATCCAAATGGTCGCATTGCCCGTTTATCTGTGGCTATTTTTAGGCGACGAGTGGTTTCAGTTAACCTTTTCTGCAGACCTTCTCAGCGCATTTGCTGGACTGATCCTGCTGCCCTTGAGTTTGGCATGGCTGACAGAACTTGCCGCCAAGCGATCTTCAGCTATCAAACGCTCTGTGGGCTGCCTCATTTATTTACCAGTGCCGCTGCTAGCACTGGCGGTGTTCATCATTGCCGCGTCGCAAGTAAATAGCGTGCTAGGGCTTAGCTATGTTCTGTGGCAGGTTGTATTTATCTTTATCGGCTTTTTAGTCATCGCTGGGTTGTTGGGTAAAACGTTAGGCAGTCTATTCAAACTACCGCCTGCCAGCGCCCGAACACTTGCCTTTAGTTTTGGCACGCGCAATTCGTTTGTCATGTTGCCCATTGCGCTTACCCTGCCCAATGGCTGGCAAGCCGCGGTAGTTGTTATTGTTTTTCAATCGCTAGTGGAGTTATTTGGCATGATAGCGTTGATACGCTGGGTGCCCGGCAAGCTAATTCCGAGCCAGCTATAAAAAACGCCGGCCCCTTAGCGTGGTGACCGGCGTTAAAGCGTACGTATTGATTAACGCAATATTAGTACCGGAATTCGGCTACCGCGTAACATCGCCGTGGTGGTACTGCCGACCAGCAAGTGGCGAATACGCGAGTGGCCATAAGCGCCCATCACTAGAAGGTCGATCGCATGCTCCTTCTCGTACGCTTGCAAGGTGTCGTCTACCTCACCGGAACGGATGGCGCCTTCGGCTTGGTGGCCAGCATCGCGTAGCGTAGTCAACGCCCAATCAAGCTCGCTGCGATGCTCAGCGGTTTCAGCACCCACAATCAGCACATGGCATTCGGTACCGGTAAATAACGGAGAACGCGCCAGCATCTCCACCCCTTTACGGGCAGTTTTGCTACCGTCAAACGCAATCAGCACCCTTTCAGGCTGCTTAAAGGCTTTGGGCACCATGAGCATTGGGCGATGCATTTCACGCACCACACGCTCAAGGTTTGAACCTAAGTGGCCGCTGGCGTGGTGAGCGGTTTCACCACGCTTGCCTACCACCAACAAACGTATGTCTTTCTCTAGCTCTACCAAGGTTTCGACCAGCGTGCCGTTAAGCTGGCGAATAATGGGATCAACGACCCCATCTTCTACTGCTCGTGCCTTGGCAGCTTCCAGCATAAGCTTGCCTTGTTCACGGTTTACCTTAGCGCGCTGTTCATCAAGCTCAGAAAGCTCTTTCATCAAGCGCTCGCGGGCACCAAATCTTAGGTTACCCGACAAATTTTGCTCTGCTGGCACGTCAGAATGATTATCCACCACATGCACAAAGCTAAGCGGCGCATTTAATGCCAAGCTTGCCCAAGCGGCGTAGTCACAGACGCTTTCTGCATACTGGGAGCCGTCAATCGCGGCGAGTACGTGTTCAGTCATATCGCTCTCCTTGCGGTGGTTAGTGGCCGCCCATTAGCTTTTCAACCGCTTCAGGGTCGTTGTGTACCGCGTAGCGGTCGACGACAGTTGCACTGGCTTCGCTCAAGCCAACCAGCTCCACCTCAGTACCTTCACGACGGAACTTAATCACCACGCGGTCCAGAGCTTGAACGGCGGTAATATCCCAGAAGTGGGCGCGGGAAAGGTTGATAGTGACCTTATCGATGCTCTCTTTAAAATCGAAGGCCGCAATAAAACGCTCAGAAGAGGCAAAGAACACTTGGCCAACCACTTGGTATTCACGCTCTTTACCGGGCTCTACTTCTTTCGAGCCGATATACATGATGTTGCCGACTTTATTAGCAAAGAACATCGCCGCCAGCAGTACACCTACAAAGACACCAATCGCTAAATTGTGCGTCCCCACAGTCACCGCCACTGTGGCTAGCATAACGATATTGGTACTCACCGGATGTTTTTTAAGGTCGCGAATCGACTCCCAGCTAAAGGTGCCAATCGATACCATAATCATCACCGCTACCAGCGCTGCCATAGGAATCTGCGAGACCCAATCCGCGAGGAAGACCACCATCAACAACAGAACAACACCAGCGATAAGCGTTGAGAGCCGAGTCCGGCCACCGGATTTTATGTTGATGACTGACTGACCAATCATTGCACAGCCTGCCATACCGCCCAGTAAACCCGATCCGATATTAGCGATACCCTGACCTTTACACTCACGGTTTTTATCGCTGGGTGTATCCGTTAAGTCATCAACAATAGTGGCTGTCATCATAGATTCAAGAAGGCCCACCACCGCCAGCATGATGGCGTAGGGAAAGATGATCATTAGCGTTTCTAAATTAAGTGGCACGCTAGGCCATAAGAACATTGGCAGTGTATCGGGCAGTTCGCCCATATCACCTACCGTGCGTATATCCATGCCGCTTACCATATACACCCCGGTAAGCACCACGATGCATACCAGAGGAGAAGGAACCGACTTTCCAATCGCCGGCAAGTACGGGAAGAGATAGATAATGCCTAAGCCTGCTAGCGTCATGGCATAAACATGCCACGTCACATTAGTTAACTCGGGCAGTTGCGCCATGAAGATTAATATCGCTAGGGCATTCACGAACCCGGTGACCACCGAACGGGATACAAAACGCATCAGCTCTGCAAGTTTTAAGTAGCCTGCGATAATCTGTAATACCCCAGTCAATAGCGTGGCCGCCAGTAAGTACTCCAGGCCATGTTCACGAACTAAAGTAACCATCAGTAGCGCCATCGCACCGGTAGCTGCTGAAATCATACCTGGGCGACCACCGGTAAAGGCGATCACTACTGCGATACAAAATGAGGCGTATAGGCCCACTTTGGGGTCAACGCCCGCAATAATCGAAAATGCAATCGCTTCAGGAATTAGCGCTAGGGCAACAACGATGCCTGAGAGCGTGTCGCCTTTGACGTTAGAGAACCACTCTTGCTTACTGAAAAGTGCCATTCAGGGAGTCCATAGTTGAAGGTGAAACACTACGCACTACCGCCACACCGAGGTGAAGCGAGAACGCGCAATTAAGCGAATAGGTTGTCAAAACAGTGCTGCATCACGAAGATACGGGGCAGCATCAATAGCCAATGAACGGCCATAGGATGCACAAGCGCCGACAAAACGCGATAGGCGTCATGGCGCTTATATAAAGGAGGGAATTACTTAGGGCGGAGTCATCAGCCCAGAAAAGATGTGAGTAAATGCAGTCATAAGTAATATTCTGTACGGTTGCAATAAGCAAGGTGCGACAAAGCGCAGCATTCTAACAGCATCACAGTCGCATTGCATCTCACGCCACTCTGGTAGCCCACACCGTGATACGCGCTGACACGCCCCCACCTCTACTTAGGCAGGGTGACCTCGCGACTGATTGTGGCGTACCATTGCGCCACCAGAAACGATGACAATTGCCAACGTTTTATGTTGAAGCGGCACACATAGCCACGTGCCGAATATGCCCGCCAAAGAGGAGAAGTAGATGATGAGTCAGTCAATTGCGGTGATTAAAGGCGACGGTATCGGCCCAGAAATTATGGATGCCACCCTGCGCGTGCTTGATGCGCTGGAGTGCGGTCTGAATTATGAGTTTATCGATGCTGGCCTGGCGGCGCTTGAAAAACACGGCACGCTGATTCCTCAAGAATCGCTTGATGCCATCGAGAAGTACGGTATTGCCCTGAAAGGCCCGCTGACCACCCCTATTGGCAAAGGTTTCTCCTCCATCAACGTGCAGCTGCGTCGTCATTTTGACTTATACGCCAACGTACGCCCGGCGATTAGCTTCCCAGGTACGCGTTCGCGTTACAACGATATCGATATGATTACCGTGCGGGAAAACACCGAAGGTGCCTACCTCTCTGATGGCCAAGAGATGATTGACGATGGCAATACCGGCATCTCAGTCATCAAGGTAACCCGCCAGGGTTCCGAACGCATTGTGCGCTATGCGTTTGAGCTAGCCAAAAATAACGGCCGTAAGAAAGTCACCGCTGTACATAAAGCTAACATCATTAAAACCAGCTCTGGCCTGTTTTTGGATGTCGCTCGGGAAGTCGCCAAAGAGTATCCCGAGATCGAATTCCAGGAAATGATTGTAGATAACGCCTGCATGCAGCTAGTGATGAATCCGCACCAGTTCGATGTCGTTGTCACCACCAACCTGTTTGGCGATATTCTTTCTGACCTATGTGCTGGACTAGTTGGCGGGTTAGGCTTGGCACCCGGTGCTAACATCGGTGAAAAGGCTGCTATTTTTGAAGCGGTTCACGGTTCTGCACCGGATATTGCCGGACAAAAAATCGCCAACCCTTGCGCCCTGCTGTTAGCAGCCGCCCAAATGCTTGATCACTTAGGCATGAACGAAAAAGGCGACGCGATTCGTCACGGAATTCGCGCGGTGTTGGAGACACGCCGCGATATGGTGACACCCGACATGGGCGGCACCGGCACAACCGATACATTTGCCCAAGCGCTCGTAGAGCACTTAACCGCTTAACTGTTTAGGTGCTTCTCCCGTCACCGCACCGCATCTTACGCGGTGATGGGATCCTTGAGCTTTAAGCCTGACATTTCTTAGCTTAGGGAAGCTCACATTGCCTATCTCCTCACAGCAAGCTGCCGAACACTTCAGTCATATCCGCCCTCGCCTGCTTGCATTTGCACGCTTGCAGCTTAGGGAGAATGCTACCGCTGAAGATGCCGTTCAGGAAACGTTGCTCACCGCGTTTGAAAAAACCAGTTCATTTGAAGGGCGCTCAGAATTTGAAACCTGGGTATTTGGCATCTTGAAATTTAAGATACTTGACCATCTGCGCCAGCAGAAAAAACAGGGGCGCTGGCAGCCGCTAAATGACTCAATCGACGAGGACACGTTAGACCGGCTATTCAAATCAAATGGGCATTGGCAGCCCAGCGCCCGCCCGCACGACTGGGGAGAACCTGAGCATATTTTAGAGAACCAGCGCTTCTGGCAAGTGTTCGATGCCTGTTTAATAGCGCTACCCGACAGTATCGCGCGCGTATTTACCTTACGAGAGCTGATGGGATTATCGACACAGGATATTTGTAAGGAACTCGACATAACAGAAACTAACTGCTGGGTTATCTTACACCGAGCACGGTTAAGGTTAAGAGCGTGCTTGGATAACGGCTGGACTCAGTAGGAGCCAATAAAGATGCTAATGTGCCGTGAAGCAACACGTTTGATGTCACTTAAGCAAGATAGAGCACTCACTTTTCGCGAACGTACTGCACTACGCATACATCTCTCTATGTGCAGCGCCTGCCGCGCCTGTAGCCGACAATTTGACCTGCTTCACAAAATTGGTGAGCACCACCCTGCTGCCCCCAAAAGCTCAACAGACAGCGGTGGTCATTATGAGCCTCGCTAGCACTTTCCCCATCAAAGCAACAGTACTAGCGAGCCTGTTTTTTAGCCCGTTATTGCTCACAACCGCTAGCGGGCAAGAGATACGTTTTACCCCCAATCAAATCATGACCTGGCCTACCCGTAGCTTCGAAGGCGAAACACGCTATTCCATTGTTGAGAAATCAGGTCAACGAGTGCTTGAAGCCAATGCTCAGGGCCAGGCCTCTGCACGCTACCTGGAACGCGATATTGATTTAAATGCAACGCCCTACCTTCACTGGTGCTGGCAAGTAGACTCAATCTATCCGGGCGTTGATGAAACAACGAAAGCGGGCGATGACTATCCAGCACGGGTTTATGTGGCGCGTAAGACGGGGATTCTTCCCTGGCAGGTCGAATCGGTTAACTATGTCTGGTCCTCTACCCAACCTCAGGGTGCGTCGTGGCCAAATGCCTTTACTGACCGAGCACAACTGATGGCGCTGCAAAGTGGCAATAGCGCGGTTGGGGAGTGGGTGGCAGAAGTACGCGATGTCCGTGCTGACTACCAAGCTCTTTTTGGCAGCGCTCCTAGCCAAGTCAACGGTATCGCCTTAATGAGTGATGGTGATAATACAGGCGGCAACGCCACTGCGTGGTTTACCCAACTAGGCTTTTCTAGCCTTAGTACTCCACCTACATGTCCCCAATAGTCAAACAAGGCTAGCATACTATTTATTTATACAAAACCATTACAAACAGAGTGCCTTTTATTAAGATCTGATCTACTATCACCCTATTCTCGGTGACAACAGACTAGATTTAAGGGACTACCAATGCTCGCATATTTCGCTTCTGACGCCTTACGTAGCGCCCTAACCCAACATACTGCGTGTATCTATTTTTCATCGGAAGGCATTATCCAAGAGGCTAGTGAGCCATTTTTAGCCTCTATGGGGTACTTATTAGCTGACATTAAGGGGCAGCATCACCGTATTTTTTGTTTTCCTGAAGAAACGTCTAACCGTCAATATGACGATTTTTGGAAATCACTTGCAGCAGGTGTAAGCCAGCAGGGGCGTTTTCGGCGCATGAATGCACTTGGCGAAGAGGTATGGCTTGAGGCTACCTATTTACCGATCAAGAACCGTCGTGGCAACGTTGTACAGATTTTAAAAGTAGCCACTGACGTGACCAAAGAGCACCAAAACGCCGCTAGCGAACGTTTCATTCTTCAAGCCCTAAATAGCTCAATGGCAGTCATTGAATTCACAACTGACGGCTTTATTCTGGATGCCAATACTAATTTTGAACAAGTAATGGGGTATCCTCTGCACAAACTTCGTGGCGAACATCATCGACTGTTCTGCGATAATGATTTTTACCGAGAACACTCAGATTTCTGGCAACGCTTAAGTCAAGGGGAATATAAGCAGGGTAAGTTCTTACGCCGAAATGCCAAAGGAGGCGCCGTTTGGCTGGAAGCTACTTATAACCCTATTTTTGATGACGAGGGTAAGGTGGTAAAGGTCGTTAAGTTTGCTACCGATATCACTCAAGCAATGCTGGCAACTGAAGCGGCTAAAGCCACAGTAAGCAGCGCTCAAGCATCGTCTAGCCAGACCGAGCGAATTGCTCAAAATGGGTTAACCCACTTGCAAACGGTGCTTTCCGACTCACAACATGCCGCCCATACGCTCAACGAAGCACAGCAACTAATCACTGCACTAAACCAACAAGCGGAACAGATTAACAAAATTACTGCATCAATCGCGCAAATTGCCAGCCAAACAAACTTGCTTTCATTAAATGCCGCGGTGGAAGCCGCAAGAGCAGGTGAACAGGGCCGTGGATTTGCTGTAGTAGCAAATGAAGTACGCCAATTAGCCAAAGGATCAAGTGAAGCGGTGAGCGAAATCACTCGAGTTCTAAAAGAAAATAATGCACTTGTCGCCCGCACCACTCAGGCAATGCAGCAAGTGGTCAAGCAAGGTGAAAGCAGTCAAACGAGTGTTAAAGAAATAGAGTCAATTGTGAGCGAAATTTTGCAAGGCGCGCAGAATGTTTCTCACTCTATCGAACGACTCTCTTTAGCACCTTCTTAAGAAGAAAACTCGCCATGTTCATGGCGAGTTTTTTTAGTCTCAAAACAAGGTAGCGTTAACTTATTAGCGCAATTTCGTTTTACGCAGGTACGGCAGAACAGCGTCAAATTCACCGAACTTCTGCTTGGCATCTTCATCAGAAACGCTCGGCGGAATAATAACGTCCTGACCAACTGTCCAGTCAGCAGGCGTTGCAACACCATGTTTTGCCGTAGCTTGCAGTGCATCCAGCGCACGCAGAATTTCTGCGAAATTACGGCCTACCGTCATCGGGTAGGTCATCGATAGTTTCAACTGCTTATCCGGCCCGATAATGAACACCGAGCGTACCGTTGCGCTATCGGCAGGGGTGCGGCCATCTGGCAGATAAGCATCTTCTGGCAGCATATCGAACAGCTTGGAAACCTTTAGGCCTTCATCGGCAATAATGGGGAAGCCAACCGTATTGCCGCAAACTTTCTCGATATCGCTTGCCCAGCGTTTGTGGTCTTCAACGCCATCCACAGAGACGCCAATGACTTTGGTGCCGCGCTTTTCCCATTCGGGGCTCAGCGTTGCCACTGCGCCGAATTCTGTGGTGCAGACCGGGGTGAAATCTTTAGGATGAGAAAAGAGGATCGCCCAGCTATCGCCGATCCAGTCGTGAAAATGAATCGGGCCTTGGCTAGTTTCTGCTTCGAAATCAGGCACTACCGCATTGATACGTAATGACATCGTTCCTCCTCATTAGGGTCAAGTGACCTTAATACCTTATATGACTTTCAACACCTTCACTATAGAACGTTTAGCGCTATAGCAGTGAAACATTTGCTATGCTCAATCCAGCGACGTGGTGTCTTTCTCTTCCCGCTTGATGCGCTTTACCCAGCGCTGTTTTGCATAGTGGCGCAAGTTCGCCACACTGTCGGTTTCATCGACAATATCTTGACCTAATATCGTCTCAATGATGTCTTCTAGGGTGATAAGGCCCACAAAGGTGCCGTGTTCATCATAAACCACCCGCATGTGCAGATGATCCTTTAACATTGATGTAAACACCTGCTCGACATTGTTCGATACGTCGACACTGCCAATCGGATGCATCAGCTCGCGCATAGTTTTGGCATCATCGGCGTGATACATATCGGCCTTGTGCACATAACCAAATGCCTGCTCACCGTTATCCATCACAGGAAAACGGGTGAATGGCATTTTGCCATACTGCTCGTCAAACTCCTTAACCGTCATGTTAGGCAATACCGTTTCACAGACAGTACGGGGCGTCATCGCTTTATTAACCGCAATTTCATGCAAATTCAACATGTTAATAATGGTGCGTGACTCATCCGCATCCAACACTTTCTCTTCTAAACCTACCCGCGCCAACACTTTAATTTCATCGCGCAGGTCAACATCATGCTCTGACTTCCCTAAACGGCGCGTAATCTGTTCGGACATCCAGATAAACGGCAGCAACCCAATGATCATTGGGTTCAGTAACCGTGGCAACACCGGTGATAGACCTCGCCAATAGGTAGCACCAATCGTTTTGGGAATGATTTCAGAAAGAATTAAAATCAGCATGGTCATGACGGCCGACACAATGGCAATAGAGGCTTCGCCAAACACGACCGCGGCCTGCGCCCCCACTGCCGTTGCACCGACAGTATGCGCAATGGTGTTAAGCGTTAAGATCGCGGCCAACGGCCGATCAATATTGGTTTTTAGCTTCGTCAGCGCCGCATGAAGCTTGGGATTATCTTCTTTTTGCTTGGCGATATAGCTTGGCGTAATAGACAGCAACGCTGCTTCAAGGATAGAGCACAGAAAAGAGAACGCGATTGAAAGGGTAGCAATCGTGATAAGAAGGAACATGGGAGCTCATAGTGATGGATGATGCATCGTATATAAGGTCACGACTGCTTGGTGTCAATGCGTAAACACATCTTTATTTTCTTACAGCCAGCTAACATCATTTCTCATGAACATTTCTCATGAACATTTCTCACCACTGCCATTCACTTCTCGCCACTGCATCGTGGGCATGTAAACTTTCTGCGTGAACTACCCTTAGCTGGAAGCCTGAAATATCAGCCATCCTTCTAAGCGCTCGATCTAGACGTTTGGCTGCATCTTCGCAGAACATCAGATTCTGACCATTGGCGAGCGCAAATGCCTGCTCATCAATACGTTTAACAGCTGTCTGTAACGCTGTCCCCAGGGCGTTCTCAATACGCTCAATAAGGTCGGCAAGCGGAATAACATCGTTTCCTGCCAGCCGTATGGAACAGTGGGCAACACTGCGCTGACTATGTGGAGTGGCGAGTACCCCTTCCTCGCTGCCTAGCCACGCAAGTACAGCCTGCTTGGTTAAGGGGATCTCTTCAAAATCTTCCACAAACGCTTGCTGGATTAGCTGTCTTGCTAATGCCGCTGAGCAAGGGCAAGTTGAGGAGTAACCAACGGATACGTCTAGCTCTACCTTAAAACCTGACGGTGTGAGCTGGCTGTGCAGTGTAAACGGATAGCCTTTCCAACCTGACAAAGGGCTGATCAGCGCGTCACGTTTAAGTAATACCTCCCCACTGAACGTTAGGTAAGCATTTTCTGATAATGCTTGGTGACTCTCTAAAAAAGCCGCAAGAACACGATGAATTAATGTGAGCGTTAGCGGCTGGTGCTCTAATGCATCCAATGCGGTATACAGCCGTGACATGTGGATACCACGAGCACCGGCCTCCTCAAGGCTAACACCAGCTGACACATTGGCATTCACTTGGTACCCCGCCAGCTGTACCGGCAACGCAATGCCTTCCATCCCAACCCAGGAAAGCGTGCCCGGTAAACGGGCAGGTTGTTGGGCAATATCGGGTAAAGTAAAAGCCGTCATTAAATTGCCTCGTTCGTTGATGAGTTAGCTGATGAGTCAGCTGATGAGTTAAAGGGTGTGAAATAACGATAAAGCTGCGCCACAGTGGCAGGCGCGACATTTTGAGTAATGAAGACAAACCGAGAAATGCGGTCATTAACACACTGCATCGGCAGAGGCGTCGGCGGGTGGAAAATGTGCTGGACGCCGTGCAGTGCGAGCGGTTCATCGCGATCGGTAAGGTGCACAATCGCTTTAATGCGTAGCATTTTCTCGCCCATCAACGACATCAATAGATCCAGCCAGTTTTCCAAAGCCTCTGGAGTAATTAATCCCTCAACGCAAAAACAAAACGCATTGATATTCTCCCCATGACGAGTCAACGTTGGCTGGCTAGTGGGCTGCACAAAAGCAGCGTTACTGTCGCCCTGCTGCTCCCCCTCGTGCTTAACATCTTCAGCGTGGATAACGCTGTAACGTGCTGACTTCAGCCATTGCTCTACCTGGTATCGTTGAGAATCCTGACGAAAAAGCCCTGCACCTACCAACAACTCAGGCGAAAGGTTACCGTTCACTACCTGCCACTGCTCTGCTGCCGGATTGATGGACGCCAGTTGGTTAGCCAGTGGTGTTAGGCGGACTTCGTCGACCAGGTCAGTTTTGGTGATGAGTAACCGGTCTGCTATCGCTATCTGGCGCTGTGACTCACGATGCGCCTGCAACGTTGCCTCACCGTTCGCGGCATCAACACAGCACACCACGCTATCCAACTGGAAACGGTGGGCAAGCCAATGATCGGTCATTAACAGCTGTAAAATAGGGGCGGGATCGGCCAGTCCTGTGGTTTCAATCACAACACGGGAAGGTGCTGGTTTTCCCTCTGCCAACAGCGAATCAATAGCCTGCTTTAGCGTACGACTTAAGTCCCCCCTCAATGTGCAGCACAAACAGCCGCTGCTCATCTCCACCACCGCTTGCTCATCACTCTGGGTAATCAACTGATGATCTAGCCCAATATCACCAAACTCATTAATTACGATCAGCGTGTTTTGCATTGACGCTTGGCGTACCCAACGATTGAGTAACGTTGTCTTACCGCTCCCTAAAAAACCGGTCAGTACGTTAACCGGTGTCAGCGTGGAGAACTGCATCACTCCCCCCGTGCCTTGCGGAAATGGTGCTCTTTACGCTCCTGGCGCTCCTTTGCCTCAATGCAAAGCTTTGCCGTGGGACGAAAAAGTAGCCGTGGGAGACCAATGGGCTCACCAGTTTCTTCACAGAAGCCGTACTCACCATTTTCGATACGCTGTAATGCTGCATCAATATTAGTGATCAACCGACTTTCACGATCTGCTTGGCGAAGTGACAACCGCAGCTCCTCCTCAAACGAGGCCTGATCAGCCTCGTCGCTATCTCTCTCATGGGAGGCGATAGCCGTTTTCACCTCGTTTAAATGCGCCTCAAGCTCCGCACGTTCGTTCAAAAGCCGCTGACGGAAAAACGCAAGCTGTACGGCATTCATCATGTACTCGTCTGCTGATGAGGCCAACAGCAAAGCCTCCTCAGCTTTTTTTGCATCTAGGAATTCAGCGCCACTGTCTGCTCTGGCAGTTACTGACTGAGTGATATCGGGTTGCAATGTATAGCCTCCTATTGATAAAAACGTTATAACATAACAAATAAAGCTCTGCGACCTAACCTTTCTCAATGCTAGTGCACTGCTAAACGTAACAGGAGACCTACATGCCCACCCCACACTCTCATCAAGCAGCATCCTGGCCGCTACCACAACACGCCGCACTGGATACCGACATCAGCGTGCTTCCGCGTATATTTGAAGAGCAGATTAACATCGCTATTCTGCAACGCGCTCTGCCCGCCGATGTGGCGCTTAGCGCAAACGCACAGAGCCAAACATCGCGAGACTGGCAGTATGCATGGCTTGGCAGTCCTACAGATGACTTTAAAAATGACTTGCGTCGAAAGCTCCCAGAGCCCTCAGCAGGAGATGCGTTGGTTGACGATATCGCAACCATTGCTGAAGCCATCGCATTCCTGTTTGATACCGACACTGTTGGCATTCGTCTACGCTTATTAACAGCGGCGATGTGCCCACGTTTTCACTGCGACAACTTGCCGGTACGTTTAGTGACCACCTATGTCGGCCCAGGCAGCGAGTGGTTGCCTGAAAATGCGATTAACCGCGCAGGGCTAGGTGCGCCAACGCCTGATCGCCCCGAGATTATCAACGACCCAACTGCCATTCAGCGTTTGCTGGCTGGTGACATCGCGTTGCTAAAAGGCAGCGGTTGGGTGGGCTGTGAAGAGCATGGCTTAGTGCACCGCAGCCCCTCTTTGGAGGCAGGTCAAAAGCGGCTATTGCTAACGATAGACCCCGCTTGACCGACTTACCCCTGTCACTAATTCGTCACTCCCACCTGATAGGGTTTACCGAATTAAATCGCTTACAGGAATGGTCATGCATAACAAACTACTGCTTGCAGGTGTGATAAGCATCTCGATGTTAACCTCTACGGCGCATGCGGAGTCATTAGGCAATCTAGCCTTTTCTGAAACAACGCCCTATACCTCAGACATGACCCTAAAAGATGATTTCACCATTGTCGGTGATGTCGATTTAATGGCGATGGATGCCATTAATAGCAATGGTTATGCCAACGCCATTATCGAAATACCAACTGGCACATCTGCCAAATGGGAAGTTAGCAAAGAAGACCCGAACGCGGTTTATTGGGAGTATAAAGATGGCGAGCCGCGCGTTGTAAATTACCTGGGTTATCCCGGCAATTATGGCGCCATACCGGGTACCGCCCTGCCCAAAGAACTAGGCGGTGACGGTGACCCACTAGATGTCATCGTATTAGGCCAAGCATTACCGCGCGGTGAAGTCGTTGATGTACGTGTTATTGGCGTTTTAAAAATGTTAGACGACGGTGAGCAAGACGACAAACTGGTGGCGGTGCTTACCCAAGATTCACCATTTTCTCATATTGAAAGCATGCAGCAACTTGATAGTGAGTTCCCTGGTGTTAGCCAGATTGTTGATATCTGGTTTGCAAATTACAAAGGCCCTGATGGTGGCATGGAAGGTCTAGGGTTTGAAGACGCCGAGTCTGCATTAGCCGTACTAGAAGCAGCTGCTGAGAATTTTTCAGCCACGCAATAATCTGATTAAATCAAACCGTCGTATTTTAAATCGCTTAAACATCACTGCTCGATTGATAGAGCAGTGATGTTCATACCTTCCCCATGCTTAACGTTATTGGGCGTTTTCCAATGGTTAATGGCCTAACACTAAAACGCCCCCAGAAAGGAGGCGTATTGCTGATATTACGTGCTTACATTTACTGTTTAAGCAAATACGTCGGTCCACTCACTGCGCTTAGCCAGCAAGCCTTTGGCTAGCTTTTGGGCACCTTCCAGGCTGTGGCTAGCGGCCCAGCCGCACTGCATCTCATTACAGGCAGGTACTTCCGTGGCAGTCAGCACATCGTTGAGCGTTTGCTCGATAATGCTTAGCACGCCGTCATAATCGTCGTGGTTAATCATCGCGATGTAAAAACCGGTTTGGCAACCCATCGGACTAATATCAACCACTTTATCGGTGTGATTACGCGACATTTCAGCCATCAAGTGCTCCAGGGAGTGCAGCGCGGGCATCTCCATGTGCTCTTTGTTGGGCTGGCAAATACGCAAATCATATTTGTGGATACGGTCGCCATTTTGGCCTTCTTTAATATCGGCCAAACGCACGTAAGGTGCTTTTACCTTGGTATGGTCCAAGTTAAAGCTTTCGACGTTCATTTTCTTTTCAGTCATGTTGGCTCCGTCATCTAGGTACAACGCTTACTTATTCTACACCGTTACCGCTTTTCACACCTTGGGAGCGTCGAAATTCCACGGCTCGTCGGTATAAACACACACGTTGGCATCTTCAATATCGCCGTCGGGTGACTCGACGTGCTTAGCGAAAAAATCTTGTATCTCTTTGCGCTGACAGTGGGCTTCAAACTCTTCTCGGCTGGCCCAAATTTCATGAAACACGATCGGGTAGCTGGTGCCCTGGGCAAAAGGATTGTCGATTTGCCGAGTCACAGTGTAGTGAATACAAGCATCTTCGCGATGGGTGTTTGGTTCTAATGATTGCAGCGCTTTAAATACCGCTTCTTCTTTTCCAGCTTTGGGCTTAAAGCTGGCGATACAATAAATTTTTTCCGACATGGTCATATCCTAAGCGGTTAAGTTGGCACCATTATGCGGCTTGTCGGTGTGGGTTAACAACCTAACGGCTCATTCGTTCGGCCAGCATTTCCAAATCTGGCACTGTCATATCCGGCTCTCCACCCCAAGGGTCGAACGGCGCATCAGGGTGGCGGCGCACCCAGGCGCTATGTAAACCTGCATGCGTTGCTCCAATCACATCAAAAGGATTGCTGGAAATCAGCCAAGTATGTTCTGGGCGTGCTTCTAAACGTTCGCGTAAGTAGGCGTATACTGCAGGATCAGGCTTGAAGCGCTTAACGTCATCAACACTTACCACCGCATCCATGTGGTTTTCCACGCCTGCGCGGGCCAGTAGCTTAATTACAGCTTCTTGAGTGCCGTTAGAAAACGCCACGCAACGAATTCCAGCATCACGTAGTTGGTCTAGGGCAGGCACCACATCTGGGAATGCAGGTAACTCCGCATAAACCGCCATTAAGTGGTCATGATCGTTATCAGAAAGACCGGTTTGCATCGCACGATCAGTGAACACTAATGCCTCCCGGATGCACTCCGAAAACGGCACATAAGCCCCCATCAAACCATGGCGAAAGCTGTATTCCAGCTGTTTTTCCCGCCAGCGCTTAGCAAAATCCCCAGCTTTGGCTGCGTCACTTAGGCGGCGCTCCAGCTCAACCGTTACCCCTTGGGTATCAATGAGCGTGCCGTATACATCAAAAGCAAGTACCGGTTGCATGATAACTCCTAGCTTGATGGATCGGATAATGGTGGGAGATAGATGATCTCATGCATTTAGCATAGCTGCCCTCTTCAAAAACAAAAACGCCGCTGCGATAGGCAGCGGCGTTTGGGGAGCGTTAAGCGCTATTAAATCGTAAAGGCGGCTTCTTGCTCACCGGTTTTAAGATCACCGGAACGCACCAGTTCATCAGTCACGCGATCAATGGCGCGTTTGGCGCGACCAATCATTTCGTCAACTTCATCACGGTTAATAGTCAGTGGCGGTGCAAAGCCCAGAATATCACCTTGTGGCATCGCACGGGCGATCAGGTTTTCTTCCATTGCCGCTGCAGCAACACGCGGGCCAACTTTCAACGCCGGGTCGAAATGCAAGCGCTGTTTGGCGTCTGGCGAGAACTCTAGAGCGGCCATTAGGCCAACACCGCGCACGTCGCCAAGCAACGGGTGACCTTCAAAGGTAGCCTTGAGCTGCTGCTGGAAGTAGCCGCCAGTTTCAGCAGAGTTACCCACTAGGTTTTCGCGTTCGATAATATCCAAATTGGCAAGGCCAGCGGCACAGCCTAGTGCGTGACCTGAATAGGTCCAGCCATGGCCGATGGGACCAAACTCACCAGTACCCTGCTCAAGCACTTTCCATACTTTGTCGCCAACAATCACGCCAGAAAGCGGCTGGTACGCGCTGGTTAGCCCCTTAGCAATGGTGACCAAATCAGGCTTCATGTTGTAGTGGTGGCTACCGAAGTCCGAACCGGTACGGCCAAAGCCACACACGACCTCGTCGGCTATCAATAGCACGTCATACTTGTTCAGCACTGCTTGAATCGCATCCCAATAGCCTTCTGGCGGCGGTACGATACCACCGGTACCCAGCACCGGCTCACCGATAAATGCTGCGACGGTGTCGGGGCCTTCTTCCAGAATCATTGCCTCTAATTTCTCGGCACAGTAGGCAGAAAACTCGAGTTCTGTCATACCGTGCTGTTCTGCCGCGCGCAGATAGTAGTGCGGCGCTTCAGTGTGGCGAATGGTGTCAATTGGCAGGTCAAAATGGTCGTGGAACGCTTTAAGACCGGTTAGCGAACCAGAGGCGATGCCGGAACCGTGGTAACCACGCATACGCGAGATCACTTTTTTCTTCTGCGGACGCCCCAGCACGTTGTTGTAGTAACGTACTATTTTGAGCTGTGTTTCATTCGCATCAGAGCCTGACATGCCGTAATACACCTTGGACATGTTCATGCCAGCGATTTTCAGAATACGCTCAGAAAGCTCAATCTGCGGCTCGTTCGAGTGGCCTACATAGGTGTGGTAATAAGAAAGCTCTAGCGCTTGCTTATAGATCGCTTCAGCAACTTCAGTGCGCCCATAGCCGATATTGACGCAGTAAAGGCCCGCAAAGCCGTCGATAAACTCACGGCCATCTTTATCTACGATATTAATACCTTTACCGCCAGTGATAACACGACCTGGCAAATCGCCGTGGGCGAAGTCGCGCAGGTGCGTAGAGGCGTGAAAAGTGACTTTACGGTCGCGTTCGATCAGATCCTGATGCAAGCTCATAACGTTCTCTCTATACAGTCCCTCCCCACCGTGTGGGGAGGATGCTTAAATTAATAAAACCGATTAAATATCAACTTCCCGATACTGAACCTAATGCCCCAAGGCAGTAGTACTTCGTTTCTAAATACTCATCGATACCGGTAGCGCCGCCTTCACGACCAAGGCCGGACTGTTTCACGCCACCAAAAGGTACCGGTGGGCCTGTCATTTTCACGGAGTTGACGCTAACCATGCCGTACTCCAACGCCCGCATTAGCTTCCAGATACGGCGAATATCATGGGTGTAGATATAGGCCGCTAAGCCGTATTCGGTGTCATTGGCCATTTCAATAACTTCGTCATCAGTACTATAAGCGGTAATACCGGCCACCGGGGCAAAGTTCTCTTCACGCCAGACTTTCATTTGCGGTGTTACATTGGTCAACAGCACTGGCATAAAGAAGTTATCGCCCGGTGCTTGGCTCTGGTCACCAGCAATCATAGTGGCACCTTTGGAAATCGCATCATCAACAATCGATGCTGCTTTTTCGACTGCCTGGCGATGAATCAGCGGGCCAAGGTCAACTTCACCGTGCAATCCGTTACCCACGGTAAGTGCCGCCATACGCTCGGTAAATTGCTCAACGAACTCATCATGGATAGATTCGTGAACCAAAATGCGGTTAGCGGCTAGGCAATCTTGCCCAGCCGTTTGAAACTTGGCCGAGACTGCAGCATAGGCTGCCTCTTTGGGATCCATATCCGGACCAACGATAAACGGCGCATTGCCACCTAATTCCAGCGATAGCCGTTTGACCGTATTTGCGCTCTGTTCAATCAACAAGCGGCCAACACGGGTGGAGCCAGTGAAAGAGAGCGCTCGGATACGCGGCTCGCTGCACAAAATTTTAGAGACTTCTGCAGGATCACCCAGCACGACGTTAAAAATACCTTCCGGAATCCCTGCTCGCTCGGCAAGCTCCGCCAGCGCCAGCGCAGAGAACGGCGTTTCATTGGCAGGCTTGATGATCACCGGACATCCAGCGGCCAACGCCGCTGCGGCCTTGCGGGTAATCATTGCCAGCGGGAAGTTCCACGGCGTAATCATCGCCGCAATGCCTACCGGCTCTTTAATGGTGCCCAGTGATGCATTAGGAATATGGCTTGGAATGGTTTCACCGTAGGTGCGTTTACCCTCTTCAGCGAACCAACGTACGAAACTGGCACCGTACTCTACTTCGCCACGGGCATCCGGCAGCGGCTTGCCCTGCTCCAACGTCATGATGGTGGCTAGGTCTTCACGATTGGCTTGAATCAAATCGTACCAAGCCAGCAAGCGCTCGCAGCGCTCGTCAGCGCGTAGGGCACGCCACTGTACAAAGGCAGTTTCAGCAGCATCCACGGCAGCGGTAATTTGTTCCGCTTCCAGCAAGGGAATGTGGCCAATGGCTTCATTGGTCGCCGGGTCATACACCGCTTCTTCGCGGCCGCCGTCACCGTGGGTCCATTTACCGTCTACGTAGGCGTACTGCCGGAACAGACGCGGATCTTCCAAGCGCTTAGTGAGCGTGGTCGATAGTGTGGTCATGGGCACCTCCCCAGGTTGCAGCCAGTTACGGTGAAGCCAATCGCTGGCGACAAACCGTTGCACAGAAAAATGTTGCTAAAAAATCGCTATACAGCCCAACATCTCGATGGGCTGTTTCAGTGTGTCTAGCGTAAGGGAGATACCGCACGAAGTGTTTTTGAAAGCGCCGGATAATTCCGGCGCTTTTTTTGTGAAAGCTACCTTTACAGTGCTTTTTTTTGGCAGCGCCTCTATTTAATCTGCTGCATTTAACCTGCTGCGGGGTTAATCAAGGCTTCCTCGGTAAACACCACTAGCCCTAACTCCGGCCGATAGCCATGGATCTCAGTAACATCCAGCGCCTGAAGAAACGCTAAAATTTCTTCGCTGATAACCTGCCCTGGTACTAATACCGGAAATCCTGGCGGATAAGGGATGACAAAACTTGCCGATACAACATCGCGACCGGCACGCATCTGCGCCTGCAACTTGCCATTATCGAAGCGTAAGTACTCAGTATTCTCTTCGTCGTAACTTAGAAAGTAAGCGCAACGAATATCGCCCTGGGGCGTATCGGGATTCGGCCGGAAGGCATCGTGGAAACGACTGAAGTCAGGTAGTGGCGGCAAATCATGATTCAGCGAATGCACCTGATTTTCGATGATTTTGCGCTCAGGACGACTACTGTCTTCCAAGCGATATTCGAACTCTTTCGCCAACTTGATCAGCACATCCAGCAGGTAGGCAATAGAGCCCCGTGTCGTGCCGATATTGGTCATAAACAGTACGGTGTTGCGGGAAGTTTTGTTAATTTGAATACCGTACTTATTCATCAGGTATTCATTTTTGAATGTATCGCCATCAACCCCAGTATTGCCGATGGCAATCGTGACACGGGAAGGGTCAACAACAAACTCGTCTCGCGCCCAGGCTTCCTCCATCTTATTCCAACCCGTCACCGGGTCGTAATAGGACTCTACACCCGACTCGCGGTAGGCTTCAGGCACCATGTCGCTATTCTTCAATACGCGGAAATATTTCTGCAGTAATGGGTGGGTGTAGAGCTGTTCGCGGAGCGAAAGCGCCGTCTCTACCTGGGCATGTACCAGTTCGAAACCTTCCATTTCCGCCTGCATTCTTCCCACGTCCAGCGATGCCACAATCTGATAGTTGGGCGAAGTAGAAGTGTGAGTCATGTAGGCTTCATGGAAAGAAGCCTCCACTTTCTGACGAAAATCTTGATCCCACACGTGAATCATTGAGCCTTGGCGTAATGAAGTCAGCGTTTTGTGGGTTGAGTGAGTAGCATAGGTGCGAATACGTACTTCATCTGGGTCGGGCATCAGTCGCTGGTCAAGCCATGTAGCGTCATCTTCTGGGTCAAGCTTATCGAACTCGGCTTTCCAAGCCGCATACTCTTCCCGATAACTCTCGCTTCGGTAACGATCCCGCAACGTACGTGCAGCATTCATAGCCGTACGTGGCCGATACGTCGGATTAAAACCAGCGAAAGCAAACCATGCTTCATCCCAAAGAAAAACCAGATCTGGTTTAATCGCCAAACACTCTTCCATCACTCGGCGCACGTTATAGACGATGCCATCGAAGGTGCAGTTGGTCAGCAACAACATCTTAACTTTGTGCAATTGTCCGGAACGCTTGTAGGACAGCAGCGTTTTCTTGATTTCATGCAGCGGCACCGCACCGTACATGGAATAATCATCAAGCGGATAGGAGTCTAAATAACTGACATGTGCACCGGCTAAAACCATGCCGTAATGATGCGACTTGTGACAGTCACGATCGATCAACACGATGTCTCGCGGCTTAATTAGCGCCTGCACCACAATCTTATTGGCAGTGGACGTACCATTAGTCACAAAGAAGCTACGACGAGCTCCAAAGGCGCGGGCAGCATACTCTTGTGCCTTTTTGATTGGCCCAAACGGTTGCAACAGAGAGTCTAGTCCCCCGGATGTTGCTGATGTTTCTGCCAGAAAAATATTAATGCCGTAGAAGTCGATCATGTGCCCTGCCCAGTGGGACCGAGTCACCGACTTGCCCCTGGAAATGGGCATGGCATGAAATACCCCTGTGGGCTTTCTACTGTATTCACGCAGAGCATCAAAAAATGGTGTGCGATAGCGATTATCAATGGCGCGTAGAATCGTATGATGCTGCTCGATGTAATCCGTTTCGCGGTAGAAGATACGGTTGAAGTGCTTAATATCTCGGCTTGCCGTGGCTTCAACATCACCGCTCGTCACCAGAAATTGATCAATTTCTGGGCGCAACTCATGAATCATCGAACTCAGCAGGATACTGCGATCAGCTTCGCTATGGTGCTCCAGCTCATTTTCAGAGAGACCTTCCAGATAATTACGCAAAGCACTGAGGTTATATTTGGACTTATACGGAAACTCGTAGCGAATCAGACATGCTTGTATATTAGGATTCACCAATATGGCAATCAACGCATCTTCAAAGCTTTTTACCGTTACAACATCGTAAACAAAGCGATCTTCAGGTCGGCGCATGTTATGAAATGCTTCACGCACCACATCTTCTTCCTGGTTAGAAAGATTATCTACGATCAGCAGTTCAAAGTAAGGTTGCGCCGAACTATTGGAAGCCGGGTGCCCGCGGCGAAGTTGATTAAGGGCGTCCAGTGCTTCCATGTCTTCAGCACCCGCATCCGTCTCAGAAAGATCTACATGCCGTCGACGATAGGACTCACTGATCAACGCCCTTACCAAACGCTTAACGACTTTATCCAACAGCGCATATTCACCGCGATTAAATAGCGTCCAAAGGTGGCGAAAATCCTCTTTGGATGGAAATGCGTGGTAGTCCTCAATAATCTCTAAGCGTGTCAACTTGATGTCGATAGCTTTAATCAAGTTTTTGGCGCGATCCTCTTCTTTAAGGCGCGTCAAAATACCCAAATCACGTTTAAGCTCATTCCAGGTATCAGCACGAAGTTGGGAAATTTTGTGATAAAAACCCAGGGCGGTGTAGGAAGTTTCGGTTGAATTGTTCTCTTGCATGACGACACCCATCCTTTTTAGGTATTTATCTGGAAAAGACACTTGCCTCAGCAATAGTGCTAATCAGCCATACAGTCCGCGGGAGCCATAACGCACGGTAATCTGCTCCTCTGGAAACTCGTCGAAGTTCAAGTCTAATACTCTGCCGGGCCAACGGAACTGGGTAAGCCTTTCCTTGGTGCGATATACCGCGGTATAGACTGTGCCCAGGCCACGCCGATAGTCATGGCGAAACAAAGGAGGAGCGGAAAAAGCCGAAATTAGTCGCTCTTCAGTGGTGGCGTCATCGTCCACCAGAATCGAGAGCTGGCGCTCGCGAATCAGGGTTTCAGAAGCCAGCGCATGGGCATACCATTCGATTTTCTTTTGATGATTAGTAGCCACCGCCACCCGCCGAATGCTGGCGCGGCGATCTGGTGCAATCATCGCCGTGACATAACGTCCCGAAGCATCTGCCACGGTAATGTTGTAGGCCATATGGGTAGGCACTCTCGCAAGTACCGCAGCAGCTTCGGGCACGGTATCGCAGAATTCGAGAATGTAGCGAAGAATAATCGGAGCACCGAAGCCATCCCCCACCACCTTGCGCCCACCAAAGGCCAGAGAAACAGCAAGCCCTGAATCGTTCATCCCGTCTAGCACGCCCCACAGGCAATCAGACATGGCGATAACACGGCGCTGATTCCAGCGGGTGTAAAGAATGGAGCCCTCGCATAGCTCCGGCGGGTAATCATAGTTGCGTGCCAGCACAGTTGATGTCGGCCTTGCTAGTACCGCCTGTGAGCAGCCGGTAATATACGGCGGCGGACGATACAAACTCAGTAGCCGTGACGAAAGATCTCCTCCACCGGCTACTTCGCACAACGTACGGTAAGTAGCCAGCAATTCGGGCATGTGCTTGCGTAAGGCGTTATGACACTCAAGATAAGAGGGACGCTCACGCTCGCCTTCGGCCAGATACCAGGGTTCATAGGCAGGCCAGTGGTAATGGAACAACGACTGCCATTTTGGCCCCGCCACCTCTTCATGCACGGTGCGAAACGTCAAGGCTTTGTCCAGCTCCACACCAGGTGCTCGGCCTGCAGCAAAGTTGCTGTCCATGATTAAAGAATTTTGAAGTTGCCACCGCCGATAGCATGGCTGACGGCAACTTCCTCCACCACTGGATCTTGCAACGCCTGTCCGGTGTACTGACCACGAATGCCGTCTATCCAAGCCTTGGCACGCTCATTCAGCTGGAAGTCATCATCCATTAACCGCCCCCGGGTGATCAAAATACCCAGGTCGGCCCCCTCATACCGGAAGTCTCCTGCGCCACTAATGCGCAGAAAAAAGGCTTCATGCTCGTTCTCTGCCGCGTGGGGGTGATAGCTATAATGATCATAAGCAATTTCGCCCTGAGCATTCATGCGCCATACGCCGGTAGTAGGCGCCTGCGTTAACAGGTCAACGCTTTCATCGGTATGCTTGATAACCAGCTGGCTCCAGCTGTCGACACTTTCAGGATGCGCCCAACGCTCGTTGATATCATTGATGTCCAGGTCAAAATCGACATCCGAAAATTCAAGCAGGTGAAACAGGAACAGTGGAATATCAGAATGAGCAAAAGCCGCCACATTCGTCAGAGAGCTTGCTCCGGTCACACGGGGGTTAAGTTCACCCAGATACACTTCATGGGTATCCATATCAATCAGGAAATCGAGTTCAAAATATCCTCGATAGCCCTCTTCGCGTAGTGCCTCACCAAACTTAAAGGTGTACTCGCGCGCTAAATCACGCACTTCCTGACTAAAGGCGCCGGCAAACATTTCGTTGCCACACCAACCGCCCTTATAAGGAGTCAAGGATTTGAAGCCTACAAGCTCTGTCATCAGCGGGCCTACGACCGTACCGCAACGCGTGGCACAAGCTTCTATCGCCGAGCCGCGACAGTTGATGCGCTTCATGATCTTGACCTCGGGTTCGGCTTCGATCTCTTCAGCATGCTTATAATAGTCTTCTTCACTGGCAATAAAGAAGGTGGTATGGCCAGAATCGCCAAACGCGGTCTGTACCACTAAATCGTTACCGAGCGACTCGCTGACCTCTAGAAGCTCCTGATAACTGCCTACCCTGGCCAACACGTTGGGCACGCTGGGCACACCCGCTTTATTGCCAATACGCACCGTCTCAATTTTATTATCCATCCGCTTGCGCAGTTCGGCGGGAGGGAAGGCAACCCGCAGGCCCAACTGCTCACAAATTTCTTCGGTGTGCTCATCAAACATTAAAAACGATGCCACCCCTGCGCTTTCGCCATTGGCTCGTGATTGAATGAAATCAATGACTTCTTTGTGCTCAAGCAGATAGTTATTAATGTCTTCAATGCTCTCGAAGTCGCGGGGAAACTTTTGTTTAGGCACGAAGACATTACGCTGCTTGCCTTCAAAGCAGTCAATATAGTTAATATGACGGAAGCTCCCTACCCAATCACCGATACCCAGAAGATTGAAGTTCGTCGCAGAAATAAAGTAAACCGGCTCTTTATTGTTTAAAAAATATCTACGAACATCTGCAATGGACGTTATTTTATTCATTGTTTTCGCTCCTTGTATGACACGTACTGAAGGCCGTGTTGAACTAGTGCTGCCTAGGAGTTTCGCTAAATATCGCGATATTCGCCTAAATTGATCATCCAGCTTGGCGCGAAATCCGTTCTTCTCGTGATGATGGGTCAAGCCAAATAGGCTCCTAAAAAATGTCTTGGTCGATACGTACCGGTTTAGCAAGTGGTCCTAAGGTGTCAAGGAAAGGAGAAGATCCGTTTTCGCTACGGTATAGCGAAAAATCGACTTCACGATCACGGAAACTTTTCAGTGGCTGGCCCAAACCGCGTAACCCTGTTTCGCGCTCGCGGCGGACGCGGTTGAGGTCAATTTCGATGGGTATGACTTCTTCACCAATACCCGCTTGATGGATTACATCGCCAGAGGGACCAACGACGATAGAGCGGCCGTTCCCCAACGCGCCAGCGCCATTGATATCGAAGAAGTAACACTGGTTGATCGCCGCATTGGTGCGGGCAATTGACAGCTCAATATCTCGGTCAATGGTATCCGTCATAGTGGGGTGGAGAATGACTTCGGCCCCCATTGAAGCCAGAGTACGAGTCGTTTCGGGAAACCACATGTCATAACAGATAGAAACGCCAAAGCGGCCTATCGTTGGCACATCGAAGACCACAAATTCACTGCCGCCCTCGACGCCGGCTTCGTAAGGCCGGAACGGGAACATCTTGCGATAACGCGTTACAACTTGGCCCAGTGGGTTAATCACTACCAAGGTATTGTAGGTATGCTCGCCTACTTGCTCGAACATTGAGCCCGGAATTAACCAGATGCGATGTTGCGCAGCCAGTTGGCAAAAAAATGCTTCGGTATCGCTGGGCAACGTTTGAGCGTGGAGCGGTGAAGCTCCCATCGGCATTAATTCGCTGAACAGCACCATTTGAACCTGAGGAAAACGATTCATTAGCGCATCGATCCGATGGCGCATAGCCTCGGTATTGTCGCCATGGTGCAGGGCATGCATTTGAACACCGGCAATGGTGAAATATGACATTAGCTTCTCTCTGCGTCAGGCGGTCTGACTGTTTCCGCTTAGCAAATTAACTTCTATGGATGTCTTTCACTAAGCTAGTGGTGAGTGGCATTAACTTTCATGTTAAGCCAATGAAACGCTGAAATATCGTTGATCAAATACAAAGGGAATTTATTAAATCCAATTTGCACAGACCGACATTACAAAAAGTCGTTCGATCCAATACCTGGCTCAGTCCGTTTGACGGACTTGGTCACGATATAGGTGAAGTAACGCTCTATTCCCACGTCCGAGACCAACCAACTATCGATCAAACGTTGATAACTGTCGATGGAAAACACCTCAAACTTCACTAGATAGTCCACGCCACCGCCTACCGCCACACACTCTGTGACATCGGGCGTTTGCATGACTAATGCTTCAAAGCGGGTAAAGCTTTCAGCATTGTGCTGTTTAAGCTCGATCTGCACCCATACGGAGTTGCGCGGCACTAATACATCAGCATTAATGCGCGCGGTATATCCTTCGATAACGCCCGCCTTTTCCAGGCGTTTAACTCGCTCCCAGCAGGGACTCACCGAGAGGTTGATGGCTTCCGCCAGCTTCGACTTAGTGATTCGTCCATCCCGAGAGAGAATATCGAGAATTTTTAAATCATAACGGTCCAATTTCATCATGCTGGTTGTCACGCCTCCAGGCGTTCAACAACATCGGCAATCACCGCCAGGGTGTCCCCCATATTGATTAACGATGGCGCACGGCGAGCCATTAAGATGCCATCACGTTCCGCTTTGTAAGCCACAGGAGCGGTACCGCTGCGGGTCATATCATAAACATAAGCAATGGTTTGGCCTTTTTTCACGCTATCACCCAACGCCACCAACAGCTCTAACACCCCAGAGTGCTGGCTTTGCACGTAGCAGCTGGCATCTGGCATATCGAGGTACATTTGCCCGCCCTCAGGCATTTCCACTTTGCCTTGCACCAAACCGTAATGGATCAAAAAATTGCGCACACCGCGCTCAGCAATAGCAATGCTTTGCGGCGTGGACGTACCGCCGCCGCCAAGTTCAGTGGCCACAAATACTTTACCTTGGCGCTCACAGGCAGTATCGAACAGCTTTTCTGCATCTAGCTCAAACATCACCATCGCGTAGGGAGCGCCGAACGCTTTAGCGCCTTCCAACGCAGCCTGCTGTTGAGACTTATCGTCTAAAACGTGAGAAGCGCCGAACGGCAAAATATCCAGCGTGCGGCCACCAGAGTGCAAATCGAGTACTACATCGCTAATAGGAACCAATACACGGGTAAAATAATCAGCGATTTGCGACGTTACGGTGCCGTTTGGGTCCCCTGGAAAACTACGATTCAAGTTGCCTTTATCCATCGGCGACGTGCGTTTCCCGGCCATGACTGCTGGCGTGTTCATACACGGTACGATAATTACTCGCCCACTCACCTCTTCCGCTTTCAACGTGGAAGAAAGCTTCAACAACGACGTTATGCCTTCGTATTCATCGCCATGATTCCCGCCCGTTAATAACGCTGTGGGGCCTTCGCCATTTTTAACCACGGTAATAGGTATCATCACCGCGCCCCAGGCAGACTCATCGGTGGAAATCGGCAGTTTTAAAAAACCGTGCTGTACGCCATCGGCGTCGAAATCAACGGTGGCGGAAATAGGGCTAGGCCGCAGTTGGTTCGGTTGAAGCGTCATTGTATGTCCCTTGTATTGTATAGACAGCTACTTAACAAACAGCTGGCGCGGAAAATTGGCCAGGGTTTCACAGCCATTTTCAGTAATCAGAATGCTTTCGGTAATTTCCAGCCCCCAGTCTTCTACCCAGAGGCCAGGCATGAAGTGAAATGTCATTCCGGGCTGAAGAATAGTTTCGTCTGAGGGGCGTAAGCTCATCGTGCGCTCGCCCCAATCCGGCGGGTACGAGATACCAATCGGGTAACCACAGCGTGCGCCACCACGGTCAAAACCGTACTTATCCATCGCCGCACCCAGTGCCATGGCAATATCCGCCGTACGATTGCCCGGCTTAGCCACGGCCAACCCACTCTCAATGCCTTCCAACAAGGCAGATTCAGCACGAATAAAGTCTGTTGGCGGCGTACCTAAAAATACGGTGCGCGACATCGGCGCGTGGTAGCGCTTGAATACACCAGCAATTTCGAAGAACGTGCCTTCGCCTTTGCGAAATGGCGTGTCGTCCCAGGTAAGGTGCGGCGCAGCAGCGTCTTTACCGGTTGGCAACATCGGTACAATGGCAGGATAATCGCCGCCAAACACCTTGCCATTCTCGTCGACAAATCCCTCGATGCCGACGCGGTAAATTTCCGACACCAGCTTACTTTTTGGCAGCCCGGGTTCAATAACTTCCAAAATACGCGTGTGCATACCTTCAACAATTTTTGCTGCCACACGCATATAAGCTATTTCTTGCGGCGACTTAATCGCCCGGCACCAATTCACGAGTGCGTTGGCATCCATGAAACGCGCATGGGGAAGCTCACGTAAAAGGCTTTGATAGGCTTTAGCAGAGAAGTAGTAGTTATCCATCTCCATACCCACCACACCGGTATGCCAACCGCGGTCGGGCATGATCGATTGGGCAAGATACTCCATTGGATGCATATCCGGATTTTGAACATAGTAATCCGGATAGTAGGTAATATTATCGGGGTCTATCCAGCAGGTGCGCAGCGCGCCGTTGGCATCCATACGGCGGCCAAACCATACAGGTTCGCCTTCAAGGCCCACCAATACACATTGATGAACATAAAATGACCAACCGTCGTAGCCGGTCAACCACGCCATGTTGGAGGGGTCACTGACAATCAGCACGTCAATGCCACGGCCAGCCATTTCTGCACGCACCTTCCACAAGCGATTAGCATACTCTTCACGCGTGAAAGGCAGGGAAACCTCAGTCATCGGGCAACTCGCCATCAAAGATCACTAAGAACCAGCGCCATCTATTGTAAGTTAGGTACGCTGGGCCACAGGATCGACCTGGCCACCCCCGCAGTAGGCCTGCCAATGTCGTCTTAGGGCGATACTAGCACCGACCCTTGGTTGCCGGTCAAAGCCTTTATGACAAAAATTGTGGCAAGCCGTGATAGCGTAACCATAGTTAACATGTAGTCAGGAGGAAAAATGAAAGTAGTCATCCATATTGATGATTCAGCCCAATGGCAAGCCGCACTTGAAAAAGCGTTACCCCAGGCCACTGTATTGACAAGTGACGCACCTGAAGATGAACGAAAAAACGCCGACTACCTTGCCGTTTGGAAAGCCCCAGAGCATTTACTGCAGGAGCAAAGCCAGCTCAAAGGCATTATTAATCTGGGTGCGGGTGTTGATTACTTACTGAAAACACCCGGCCTTCCAAGCGATGTTCCTATCGTGAAATTACGTGATGCTGGCATGGGCGAACTCATGGCAGATTACGTGCTATATGGCGTACTGCACTTCTACCGCAGCATGGATCGCTACGCCACTCAACAGCAGAGCGCTACTTGGAAACCCCAAGCCGTGCCTGAAAAAACACAGTGGCCAGTTGGCGTATTAGGCCTTGGCGCAATCGGCAGTTATGTAGCCACTCACTTGTCGCAAGCAGGATTCCCCGTACTTGGCTGGAGCCGCTCACCTAAAGAAATTAGCGGCGTACGCTGCCTGCATGGCGATAAAGGGCTTGATGAACTGCTTGGCCAAGTGCAGAGCTTAGTCACTATTTTGCCAGACACCGCCGCCACTGAAGGCATTCTTAACGCCGAACGGCTAGCGAAATTACCCGAAGGTGCCAGTGTTATTAACCCCGGTCGCGGCAGCCTAATCGATGAACAGGCGTTGCTAGATGCGCTCGGTGAAACGAATAAGCCAGGACATCTGCGTGGTGCCCTGCTAGACGTTTTCTGTGAAGAGCCTCTTCCAACCAACCACCCCCTTTGGCAGCACCCAAGCGTGTTAGTAACGCCTCACATGGCAGCGCCTACACCACTTAATGACGCCATTGATCAAGTCATTGCGTATATTGAGGCATTTGAAGCGGGTGAATCGTTAGCAACGATTAGCCCAGAAGCAGGCTACTGACGCTTAGCCATACGCACGCTATACTGCACGGGGAACCAAGCGCTAGCTAAAGGCTCTTAGGAAAACACTCGAGAAGGAGGAAGGGCCTTTGCGTTATGTTACAAGAGGCATCAGACACCCTAAGTCTGCGAGCGCAATATTGGGCGCTTGCCTGTTTTCCCTGTGCGGCTTAGCAACAGCAGATACTCCACAAGATGAGCAAACTCTGCAGGCCCCACACCCCTTCCAGGCTCAATATCGTTTAGAAATACGCGGCTGGCCCGGCGCAACTATTACCCATACGCTCAGTAATGAAGGGCTTCACTGGTTAAGTGATATGAATTTTGCAGTCGCGATTGCCCGAGGTGAGGAGCGTAGTCGCTTTTCGATAGACGATACCTCGACTCGCTCTTTGCTCTATAACAGCAGTTATTCACTACTGGGTATAGGCGACAGTTACCAACTCAACGAAAGTGATATTAGCTCGCTTGATCGCCAGGCCGCTCTATTTGACCTTTCCCGACGAGCGGGTCATGAAGACTGCATGGTAAGCACCCCCTGTGATATCGAGTTTGTTGATCACCGCGGACGCGACGAACACTTTCAGTACTATGTCGATCAACAGAATATCAACGAGCCCAACACCATTACCATTCCCGCCGGTGAGTTCGAAGCCACGCGCGTCACGCTGATTGATAAAGAAAAGCCCGACCGATATCTACACATTAATTTTCACCCAGATTGGCCAGGACTGATCCTCTCGGCAGAATATCGAAAAGAGGGGCGTCGTCAGACGTATCTCACCATGACTCAATTCAACCCCGCTGGGGGTAACGCACCTTAAATGCTTTCTGGATTACTGATTGTCTTATTGCCTCTCTTGTTAGGCTACTTAGTGCGCGTTCGTTCTACCCGCTTACTGAATCTCATCAATCGAGCCGTTAATGGCTCGGTTTATTTGATTCTATTATTTATGGGGGTCAGCCTTGCGGGTCTTGAAAACCTGGGCAGCCAACTTTCAAGATTAGGCGGTAACGCGCTACTGCTGTTTAGCATTACCACGGTGCTCAACTTAGGCGCCCTATGGTGGCTATCACGTCGAGTGGCTTTGAAGGCCGGTGGTTCACCGGTGGTGGAAAATGCCCCTACCAGCAAACTCGCCGCCATGCAGGGCTCGCTAATGTTGGTAGGCGTGGTGGCAGGTGGTGTAGCGGTTGGGCTACTGCTCGGCCCGCTTATTGGGGAAGTGCTGTTTACCACCGCCGACTGGCTGGCGGAATGGGTGCTATACGCACTATTGATGCTAATTGGCTGCCAGCTACGCAATTCTGGCATGCCACTTAAACAAATTTTGCTCAATCGCCTAGGGCTTGCCATCGCGGTCACCCTTGCGCTGAGCTCACTGTTGGCTGGTTTGTTAGCCGCCCCGCTTCTCTCACTTAGTTGGAATGAAGGCTTAGCCATGGCATCTGGCTTTGGCTGGTATTCGCTTTCGGCTATTTTGATTGGCGACCAACTTGGTCCGTTAATGGGTGGCGTGGCGTTTTTCAACGACCTAACGCGCGAACTGCTGGCATTTATTCTGATTCCGCTCGTTATCCACCGCCACACCGCGCTAGCCATTGGTTATGGTGGCGCTACCTCCATGGACTTCACCCTGCCGGTAATCCAGCAGCACGGCGGTGTGGCCTGTGTCCCTATTGCAGTGGTCAGCGGATTTATCCTGTCACTACTCTCTCCACCACTGATTCTGTTTTTTCTTTCGCTGTCGGGTTAGCGATTGCAGGCAATCATTGGGTAGGATAAGCAGCGTTATTTGTAACTACGCACCCTTTTGCGCACGCTTAGTTAGGAGTGTACGCGCAGTTAAAACACAACTGCTTCACTGCCCAGGATGACTGCCCACCATGCTAAACGGAATTTGGTTAAGCTTTTTCATTGCTGCGTTTGCAGCGTCTTTATGGCAGTGGTTAGTCGGTGGTGATAGCGAGGTTTTTGCTCGCTTAGTGCAATCGCTGTTCGATATGGCAAGCGTCAGCGTGGATATTATTTTAGTGCTGCTAGGCACAATGACGCTTTGGTTGGGCTTTCTTTCGATTGCCGAAAAGGCAGGCATGATTCGCTTACTAGGCCGCGTGCTTGACCCACTGTTTTCCCGCCTAATGCCAGAAGTGCCCCGTAATCACCCTGCCATGGGGCTAATTAGCATGAACTTTGCGGCTAACATCTTAGGCTTAGATAACGCTGCCACACCGATTGGCATTAAAGCCATGCAATCGCTGCAAAGTCTCAACCCGAGCCGCGATACCGCCAGCAACGCACAAATTCTGTTTTTAGTGCTCAACACATCATCACTGACGCTGCTACCTGTCACGATCTTCATTTATCGTGCTCAGCAAGGCGCGGCAGAGCCCACCCTGGTCTTTCTGCCGATTCTGCTGGCTACCAGCGCCTCTAGCCTGGCAGGGCTACTCGCGGTTGCACTCGTACAGCGCTTAAAGCTCTGGCAACCCGTGGTGCTGGCTTATTTGGTCGCTGCAGCGCTTGCTTTGGGGTTATTAATTACCACGCTGGCGGGCATGTCGGCCCAAGCATTGGCGGCTGCTTCAACACTGGTGGGTAACCTAACGTTATTCACTATTGTCATGATGTTTTTAGTGGTTGGCGCACTGCGTGGTGTCAGGGTGTATGACGCCTTTATTGAAGGGGCAAAAGAAGGTGTCAGTTTTACCGTCACCCTGCTGCCGTATCTTATTGCCATGCTGGTGGCGGTTGGCGTACTGCGTGCCAGCGGCGTTCTGGACGCAGGGCTCAGTGGCATTCGCTGGTTAGTGGAAGGGATTGGCTGGGACACTCGCTTTGTAGATGCGCTGCCTACCGCCTTTGTAAAACCGCTTTCTGGTAGCGGCTCGCGAGCCATGATGATTGAGACAATGAACAACTTTGGCGTCGATAGCTTTCCTGGCCTGCTGGCCGCCACCCTGCAAGGCAGCACCGAGACGACCTTCTACGTGCTAGCGGTCTATTTTGGCGCGGTCGGCGTTACCCGTATTCGCCATGGCCTGGGCTGCGCGCTCATCGCTGACGCTGCGGGCATTATTACTGCCATCACTGTCTGCTATTGGTTCTTTGGCTAACGCCGCTTGGCAACTAGGTTAGCCAACAAACTGGTTATTCATAACAACATTCGTCACAACGCTCTTAACGACACTCTTAACGACACTCTTTACAACACTTGTAACAACAATAGATCAGGTAATTTGTTTCATGCATGCTCAACACACGGCATTACATAACGAGCTTCACGCGCGGCCTCCCATCTATTTTGAGGGGCCTGCTTGTCTTCATCACTACGCTTTTACGCTTGAAGGCGATGACGTTACTAGGTTGCTTAATCGCCTAGCAGAGCTGACAGAGGTCGCTGTCACGCCCGATCAGGTTCAGCAAATAGTCAGTTGCCAGGGTTGCTTAGTAAAGTGGGAGCGGCACACCGAGTTTTTTACGCTGACCATTAAGCACGACAACAACAGCAACCCTCGCATATGGCCAACACCACCTACGTTTTTAGCCCGTTTACTCGCGGATGTTGCCGATAAAATAATCAGTGCCAGCGTATTGCGCGTGGAAACGGCTAATCGATGGGCAGGTAGCGTGGAGGCCTATGGATTAGATCAGCCAGCGGGCTCAAAGGTAGGCGGCGGAGATGCCACGGTTTGGAGCGACTTCAACCTGGATGATCAGCAAAGAAACCGATTGCTAATGGTTAACGATAATCTGGATAGCTATCGATTGGGCAGGATGGCAAGACGCTTATTTGATATTGAGACTTACCGCATAATGGCGATGCTGGCACTACCGGAAGCCAAAGCACTCAGCCGTGAGCTACAACACTATGAAACGGAGCTGTCTGCGCTCTCTCATCAACACGCCGAACAGCACACCTCGCCTGCCGAACCGTTGCTCAACGCCTTAACACTGCTCTCGGCAAAACTCGAACGCTGCGGCGTACAAACACGCCAACGTTTTAGCGCGACCGATGCCTATGCCAACATCGTGTTGGCACGCATCAATGAGCTGCGCGAGGAGCGTATCGGTAATTATCCTCGGCTGGGCATGTTTATTTTGCGGCGTTTTGAGCCTGCCGTGCGCTACTGCGATGCCATGAACCGTCGCGTTGAGACGCTGGCCACCAGCGCCACACGCTTAAACGACTTGTTGCGTACCCGCACCCAGGTCGAAATCGAGAGGCAAAACTACAAAATTTTGCAGAGCTTAGATGCCCGCGCGAGCAGCCAGCTAAAAATCCAAAAGGCCGTTGAAGGTCTCTCGATCATCGTCATCAGCTACTACATTTTCAGCTTAATGAAACTGGGGCTGGAAAGCTTAAGAGCGCTAGGTGTCGATATCGAACCCAACCTTGCCGCCTCTGTCATAGCGCCACTGAGTGCGCTTATTATAGCCATCTTAACGTGGCGAATTTGGAAGGTTAAAAAGCACTAGAGGGTAAGATGTTAGCTACACTCGCCTCGTAGTGAGCCGCTAAGTGCCCTGCGCAGTGCAGGGCCGCTCATCCCACGACCTAGCAGCACCGTAAGCTTTGCAACGGCGGCTTCTAACGTGATGTCGCCTCCCGCAATCACACCGGCTTGGTTCAGCGCCGCGCCGGTGGCGTAGGCACCCTGTACGACTTCCCCTTGGGCGCACTGAGTCACGTTAAGCAGTGCGACCCCTCGTTCATTTGCAGCCGTTAACGCCGTTAACAGCTCGCCTTCAAAACTAGGCGGGTTACCGACGCCGTAGCTATGCAGAATCAAGCCTTTTAAGCGTTCATCGGCCAGCAGCGCCTTAGCGCGACGCAGCGACATACCAGGATAGAGTGGCAATATCGCGACCGCCTCATCATCTACCTCAATGGGGGCAAAGTCAGGCCGTCCACTCAGCAACGCAGAGGGCTGCGGGTAAGATATGGCAATGCCAAGCTCGGCAAGCCAAGGGAAATTGGGAGAGTCAAAGGCATCTAAGCCCTGAGTGCGTACCTTACGCGCGCGATTACCGCGCAGAAGTCGATCGTGAAAGACCAGACTCACTTCACAAGGTGTCGCGGAGTGAGCCACCAGTTGCAGTGCACTGACGAGATTATTCAGTGCATCGCTACGGGGCTCCCCCAAAGGAATTTGAGCGCCGGTGAAGATCACCGGCTTGTTGAGCGCGCCGAGCATAAACGACAACGCAGCGGCGCTATACGCCATGGTGTCGGTACCGTGTAGCACCACAAACCCATCGTATGCTTGCCAGTGGCTTTCTAACTGTGCCACTAAACGGTTCCAGGCGTCGGGCATTAGCTCAGCGCTATCAATCAGCGGCTGCATTTCTAGCACATCAAACGACGGCAACCTGTCGGCGGCCAGCGCCAAGTGTGCGGCTAAACGATCGGCCAGCCCCGCGCAAGGCACATACCCGTGTGGCGATGGCTGCATACCAATGGTACCGCCGGTGTAGAGCATGAGTACGCGGGGCATAGTCTCTCCTTATCTAATAGCGTTAGTGCATACGGGGGCTTACTTAGCAGGCGCGCTTTCTAGACGCTGCTTTAACGCTTCGGCCTCTTCAGGCTCTAGCTCCCAGGCTTTCGGATCTAGCTCAAGATCTGGGTGTTGATTGGCATCGAAAATTGGCTGCTTGATGCCCTGGCGACGCTGGCTATCGTAATCGTTAAGGATGCGAAGGCCGCACTTGAACAACAGAATCAGTGCCACGAGGTTAACCACCGCCAGAAGGCCCATGGTGACATCGGCAAATCCGAACACAGTGCCAAGATCTGTGGTCGCGCCCCAGCACACCAGCAACACAATGGCGACCCGGAAAGCGTTAAACAGATTCTGGTTATCGCGGCTAAAGAAGTTGAGGCTGTTCTCGCCTAGGTAGTAGTTGTACAAAATAGTACTGAACGCAAACAACAGCAGCGCGAGGCTAACAAAGGTGCGACCCCATTCGCCTACATGGTCGGCAAGCGCCGCTTGGGTGAGGGCGATACCTTCAACGCCAGCACCTGCGGCCGGGTCGTACACACCGCTGAGCAGAATCAAAAACGCCGTGGCCGAGCAGATAATCACGGTATCGATAAACACCGAAAACGCCTGCACAATGCCTTGGTTGGCCGGGTGCGGTACGTAAGCAACCGCCGCCACATTAGGCGCACTGCCCAGACCCGCTTCGTTAGAAAACAGACCACGCTTCAAACCCATCATAATGGCCGCACCAATACCGCCACCAATCAGCGGTTCAAGGCCGAAAGCACTTTTTACGATTAGCGTGATAACGCCGGGAATTTCACCAATGTTCATGGCGATGACCAGCAGCGCAATGGCGATATAGCTGACCGCCATAAAAGGCACCAGAAACTCTGAGATGCGCGCAATACGTTTGATGCCACCAAAAATAATCAGCCCTACCAGCATGGCCAGGGCAATGCCACTGTAAAGCACCGGCACACCGAAGGCGTCGCCAAACGAGGTCGCTACCGCATAAGATTGCAGTGCGGTAAAGGCAAAACCAAAGGTTAACAGCAATAGCACCGAGTAAAACGCTGCCAGCCAACGCCACTGTTTACCTAACCCTTTAACAATGTAGTACGCCGGGCCACCGCGATAAGTGCCGTCGCCTTCCGCTTCTTTGTAGGTCTGCGCGAGGGTACATTCTAAAAAGCTAGTCGCCATCCCCATCAGCCCCACCAGCCACATCCAGAAAATAGCCCCTGGGCCACCTAGCGTAATCGCGACCGCTACGCCGGCAATATTACCGCCACCCACGCGCCCTGCCACTGACAGGACAAGTGCCTGAAACGAACTTAAGTGACCATGTTTATTACGCTTAAAGGCTTGACCCGACCCCAAAATACGAAACATTTGGCCGAAATAACGAAACTGCACAAAGCGGGAAGCAACGGTAAAACCGATGCCAACGCCTACTAGCAGCACTAGCAGTACCTTTCCCCAGAGGAGCTCATTGAGCATATCAAGCATGTGATTTTCTCCGCGTTCTTGTATTAGCGTTATGTTGGAATTCGCGTCGTTTTATTTCGCGCTTCTTAAAACCGCGCCGCGGAGAACGTTTTACCAAGCATGGGGAAGAATTAAATTTGGCGCAGCGATGCAGTTGTGTGCACTGACTGCATCAGCGGGTGCACCAGAGTGCATCAGGCAAGCCGTCAGACTTTCTCGGCAATGCGGTGGGCTAATTTATGAATAAAGGGGCCGCAGATAAACGCAATGATCCCAGCAGCTGGCCAAGCAAGCAGCCAAGCGTGCATCCAGATGCCAACAAAATCAGCATGAGTTCCGATATTCACGTACGTCACCCAGGCAGACATAATCAGCGATAGCGTAAACGACATGAGAATAGCGAAGATAATTCTGTGTTTCATGGCAGTACCTGAGAGTGATGTTTGAGTGCGGACAGATTAACAAACACCTATAACGGTAATATATGCCAATATATGAGAATCAATTTTACAGAATTGCAAAATGCGAAAACCCTCTCTTGATGACCTAAACATCTTTATCGTGGCCGCCAACCAACGCAGCCTCACGGCTACGGCGGCAACGCTGAAGATGACCATTGCCACCGTGTCGCGGCGCATAAGCGCACTGGAAGCCACACTAGGCGTAGAGTTGCTCCATCGCTCAACCAAGGGGTTAACGTTGACGCCTCAGGGTGAGTCCTACTTCCGCGAGTGTGAGGAGTTAGTACTCGCACTGGATCAGCGTATTTCAGACCTGGATCAAACACTGCATAGCCTAAGCGGACCATTGAAGATTATGGCGCCCGTCAATTTGGGCAGCGGACCACTGGATGCATTTTGGCGCCACTTTATTCATCGTTATCCTGAGATCGCATTAACTATCGAGCTAGATAACAACGTGGCCGATATTCGCGATCACCAAGCGGATATTGCGCTTCGCTCGGGGCCACAAAAAGACTCGACGCTGATCCAAAAACACCTGGGCTATATAGAGCCGATTTTGGTGGCATCACCGACGATGAAACACCCTATTCCCAGCACGATAGAAGAGCTACAAGCATGCCCCAGCGTGGCAGCAAAAATGTTTAGCGATTGGCTGCTGTTCCATCAAGACGGTAATCAACACGCTTGTCACAAGAGCCATTTCCATATCAGTAACGATATGAATATTGTGCTGAACCTCACAACGTCGGGAGCAGGCGTCTCGTTGATGCCCGCCAGTATGGTGGCGAACAGCTTACAAGCGGGAGAGTTAATACAAGTGCTCCCTGAGTGGCAGGGACGCCACCGAGAGATCTTCTTGGTGTGGCCCTATCGGCGTAGCCTTTCAGCAAGGGCCAAGCTGTTTCGCCACGAATTAATCGAATTCCTCAGCCGCCAATCTTGGTTCCACTCTGCTGATTAGACCGTCTGTTCGGGCAAAATGGTGACCTGCTCTGCTGGCGCCGTAACACCAGCAAAACAGTTAACTAGCAGCGCGTTTGGAGGATGCTTAAATGCCCGCTTTCGCCGCTCGCGCCGCATGGAGCTTCTTATAGCTTTCGATCAAGCGCTGGTGGCGCTCCAGACCTTCTAACTGCATGTTAGTCGGCGTTAGGCCGTGGAAGCGTACTTCGCCACTTACCGACCCTACGACAGCCGCCATGGTCGCTTCGCCGAACATGCGCTGGAAGTTATGCAGATAATTTTCAAGCTCCAGTTCATCATCCAACACAATTTCCAGCACCGCGTTTACCGCCTGGTAGAACAGGCCGCGCTCGACGGTGTTGTCGTTGTACTGCAGGAACATCTGCACGCAGTCCAGCGCCTCTTCATGGCGTTGCAGCGCGAGGTAAACCAGCAGCTTGAGCTCTAGAATCGTTAGCTGCCCCCACACAGTGTTCTCATCAAACTCGATACCGATCAGCGTGATGATATCGGCGTGGTCATCCATCTGGCTCTCTTCCAGCCGCTCGACTAGGTCGGTGAGCTGGTCGTCATCCAAGCGGTGTAAATTGAGAATATCTTCCCGGTAGTCCAACGCTTTATTGGTGTTATCCCAGATTAAATCTTCAATGGGGTACACCTCTGAGTAACCCGGTACCAGAATGCGACAGACTGGTGCGCCCAGGTCTTCGTGGACCGCCATGTACACTTCAGCGCCCAGCTCCTCAAAAATGCCAAACAGCGTCTCGGCCTCTTCCTCATTGCTGCCAGAGAAATCCCATTCACTGAATTCAAAATCGGGCTTGGCACTAAAGAAGCGCCAGGAAACGACGCCCACCGAGTCGATAAAGTGCTCAACAAAATTGTTGGGTTCAGAAACGGTTTGCGAGTTAAACGTCGGCAGTGGCAGATCGTTTAATCCTTCGAAACTGCGCCCCTGCAGAAGCTCAGTTAGGCTGCGCTCCAGCGCCACTTCAAAGCTCGGGTGCGCGCCAAATGAAGCAAATACGCCGCCGGTACGCGGGTTCATTAAGGTGACGCACATCACCGGGAACTGCCCGCCCATAGAGGCATCTTTGACCAACACCGGGAACCCTTGGGCTTCCAGGGCGTTAATGCCTTCTACGATACTTGGATACTTGGCTAGCACGTCCTGCGGTACATCCGGCAGAGCTAACTCCTGTTCGAGGATTTCGCGCTTCACCGCCCGCTCGAAAATTTCCGACAGGCACTGCACCTGGGCTTCTACCAGGGTATTGCCCGCGCTCATACCGTTACTGAGGAACAGGTTTTCGATCAGATTGGAGGGGAAGTAGACCGTTTCGCCGTCGGACTGGCGCACAAAGGGCAGTGAGACAATGCCGCGGTCTTCACGCCCCGAGTTGGTATCGATCAGATGCGAGCCACACAGCTCGCCTTCAGGGTTATAAATATCGCGACAATGGTCGTCGAGAATTTCTGCGGGAAGTTCATCATTAGGCCCCGGCTTGAACCACTTTTCATTGGGGTAGTGAACAAAATCGCTGTTGGCAATCTCTTCACCAAAGTACTGATCGTTATAGAAGAAGTTACAGCTTAAGCGCTCAATAAATTCGCCCAGCGCCGAACACAGGGCGCTCTCTTTGGTAGCCCCTTTGCCATTGGTGAAACACATCGGTGAAGCCGCATCGCGAATATGCAGTGACCAGACGTGGGGCACGATATTGCGCCAGGAGGCGATCTCGATCTTCATGCCCAGGTCAGCCAGCATCGCGCTCATATTGGCGATGGTTTGTTCTAATGGCAGGTCTTTGCCTGGAATATAAGTAGCACTGCCCTCCGGCGCTCCCATCAGCAGTGCCTGGGCGTCCTCGTCGATGTTTTCTACCGTCTCGATCTGGAAATCAGGGCCGGTTTGAACCACCTTCTTAACCGTGCAGCGATCGATGGAGCGCAGAATGCCCTGGCGATCTTTTTCAGAAATATCTTCCGGCAACTCGACCTGGATTTTGAAGATCTGCTTATAGCGGTCTTCCGGATCGACAATGTTGTTCTGTGACAGGCGAATATTTTCGGTAGGAATATCGCGGGCGTTGCAGTAAACCTTTACAAAGTAGGCCGCACACATGGCAGACGACGCCAGGAAGTAGTCAAACGGCCCAGGTGCCGAGCCATCGCCCTTGTAGCGAATCGGCTGGTCGGAGATAACCGTAAAATCGTCGAACTTGGCCTCTAAGCGGAGGTTGTCGAGATAGTTAACTTTGATTTCCATGAGCGGGCATCCGGATAGATAAATGTGCTGAAGGTCTTGGGGCCATAGGCTGATAGCGGCCATTATCCAGTTTTTTACCCGCTTCGTCTTGGGAAGCATTGCACTGACAGGCTCGAAGCGTCACATTAGCCGCACCGACGCTTACTGAGAACGCTGAAACCGCCCCCATGCATGATGATTTTGTGGCCAACTTACGCCTGCTATGCAGCTACTATCCGTCTATTGCGGACGTTTGCCGCCGCTTATCCATTAACCGTGCTCAATTCAACCGCTACCTCAGCGGTCGCTATTACCCAAGCCACGCCGCGCTGCAGCGTATTTGCCACTTTTTTGGGGTAACGCCAGAAGATATTGCGCTGCCTCACCACGACTTCCGTGCGCTGGTGCAAACCGGCCAGCTCAACGCAGATAGCTCACCGAACACACTACCCTGGCCTAATGCGTTGATTCAGCGGGGTAGCGAAGGTATGGAGCGTTATCTAGGTCGCTACTTCGAGCTTTACCACTCAATGTCGCGCCCTGGGCATTTGATGCGCACGTTGGTGTGCCTAGAAGCCAGAGAAGGAGGTGTGGTGTACCAGCGCACCGAGCGTATGCAAGTCGCTCTAGGAAAGCGGCCCTGTCATAACCGGTACGTAGGAACTGCCGTTAAACTTGCAGACCGACTATTTTTGGTTGACCACGAGACCCTCAATGGCCATGAAATCACCCAAACTATTCTGTTTCCCAGCTACCAAAGCCAAGTCACACGCTTAACCGGATTGAAAATGGGGGTGGCTGATAACAGTGAGCGTATGCCCTGTTGTGTGAGAGTGGTCTACCAGCGCTTAGATGAACAGATAAGTTTACGGTCTGCGTTGGCTCAGTGCGGCCTGCTGTCACTGGACGACCCGTCACTCGATGAGTCGCTGCTGGCAGCCGTGTGCAATGATGTGGCAAGCGGAGAGCACCATTTTCGCGCACGTCACTAGCGGCTTGCTTCGCAGGACACTGATGGCGCCAGCACATGGGCAAATAAAATCGACTCAAAGTGCTCCATAGGAGCGACTGACTTAAGCGTTTTAGCGCGCAATATAGCGCCTTCCCAGCCCGACAATATAAAACTAGCCAGGGCTTCTGGAACAATTGCCTTATCGATATCATTCTGATTTTGCGCTTCTTTCAGGCAGACGGCTAAACGCTTCTCCCAGCGCTGGAACACCAAGTTAAGTGCATCACGGAAGGTGTCACTCTGCCCCGAAAGCTCCTGACCCAGGTTACCAATCAAGCAGCCAGTGGTGTGGTCGCAGTCCAACATATGCTCACGCCCTGTGGCGAAGTAACGCCGTATGCGCTCTAACGGCGGCAACGAAGCGTCTTCAAACAGTGTTGCCAAGCGTTCATCATACTGACTGGCAAAGCGCTCGATCACCGCCAGTCCAAAATCTTCTTTGCTGGAAAAGTAGTGGTAAAACGATCCTTTAGGCACACCACAGGTTTTTAAGACGGCATTAATACCCGTCGCATTGTAGCCCTGCTGGGCAATCAGCTCGGCACCGGTTTCAATTAACTTATCGCGAGTGGCGGTGTTTTTCATGACGTCACATTAACCAGTGAATTTAGTGCTTTGCAAAATAATAATGACAGGTATTGTGATGCCCGTCAGCGGTTAAACCGCACGCTGCAGCGATGCTTAACGGGTTGCACGCTATTTGCACATTTTTTACCTAATCATTGCTTGCGTATCGGTGATGCTAGCATGATACGCCATTTTCTCTGGAATTTTCGCCCTCAGCCAACGGATGCCGCGCGGTAATGACCTCCTCTCACTTTCACGCACCTTCTCAACAAGGCCGTATCGGTTTCGGAGCCTTGGCAGCACTACTGGTTTTCGTTGGCGGCTTAACCTTGGCTTGGTGGATTATCAGCCAGCCGCCTCGCGTTGAACGCCGCCCGCCACCGCCCGCCGCGCCACCCTTAGTGGGTATCATGACGGCTGAAGAGCGCCTGCAAGCGCCCATGCTTAACGGTTTTGGTCGTGTAGAAGCTGAGAAATCCACTATGTTAGCCAGTCGAGTGGCTGGTCAGCTAGAGCGCTTTGGCGAAGGCGTTCTACCAGGTCAGGTCGTCGAACAAGGAGCGCCGGTTGCTTATATCGATCAGGCCGATTTACGTCTGATTCTCGAAGATGCTGAAGCACAATTAGCCAATGCTCAGGCGCAGTTAGCACTAGAACAAGCGGAGCAACAGCGCGCCCGAAGTGAGTATGAATCTTTTGGCCGCCAACTCAGTGCTGAGCGCCGTGCACTGGTGCTACGTGAACCACAGCTACGCCAAGCTCAAGCTCAACTAACACAAGCACGCGTGGTGCGAGACCAAGCAGCGCTTAATCTTGAGCGTGCCACGTTAGCTGCCCCTTGGCGAGCGATGGTACAAGACCGCCTGGTTGGCGCAGGAACCCTGTTAAGCCAGGGTACTGAAGTACTCAGTTTGGTTGGTGTCGAGCAGTTTTGGGTTCGCGCTTCGTTACCGGGGGATATTTTGGGTTGGCTAACGCCGGGCAGCCGCGTCACGCTTACCAGCCAAGGCTGGCCGGAAGGAACAAGCAGAGAAGGTAACTTAATTTCTATTCTGCCAAATCTGGAAGAGAACGGCTTACAGGCGCAGCTTTTGATCGCCGTGAATGACCCGCTGTCGCTAGAGCAAGATGGTCCCGCACTGCGCCTTGGCGATGTGCTGCGGGTTGCCTTTCATAGCACAACCCAGGAGCCGCTTATCGCCTTGCCTTCTGCCGCATTGCGTCCCGGCGAGCAGGTATGGTGGGTAGATGATGAAGATCGCCTACGCAGTACCCATGTCACCCTGGCCTACCGCGGGCAGGAAACGGCGCTGGTACGCAGCGGTTTAGTCCCCGGACAGCGGGTGGTTATTGCTGGCTTGGCTCAACCTCGTGAAGGCCAGCAAGTCCGCATTCGTCAGCGAGGCGACACGCCAGCCAGTGATGAGGAAAGCCCATGATTCGCCGTGGCCCACTCGCCTGGATGGTCGACCATGGCGTTGCCCCTAACCTGATGATGGTGCTGTTTATCGTCGGCGGTTTAATGGCATCCTTGGCCATCAAGAAAGAGGTTTTCCCGGAATTTGAAACGGAAATCATCCAAGTTAGCATCAGCTATCCTGGTGCCACGCCGGAAGATGTTGAGCAAAGTTTGCTGCTACCAGTTGAAGCTGCCATTGCCGATGTGGAAGGCATCGATGAATTAACCGCCAGCGCTGGCGAAGGTAGCGGCGTAGTCAGCGCCACGCTGATCGACGGTGTTGATGTGATGCGGGCCTATCAGGATATCCAGCAAGCCGTGAATGCCATCACCACCTTGCCTAACGCAGCGGATCCACCGCGCTTTACCCTGGCTGGCCGCTCTCGCAGCGTGGTGAGCTTGCAGGTGTATGGCTCCGTGGGCTTAGCCGCACTGCATGACGCCGCTGAGGATGTGCGCGCAGAATTACAGGCTACTAGCGGTATCTCCCGTGCAGAGCTCTCCGGCAACCGGGAACGTGAAATCCAGGTGCTTTTGGATGAAGAAGCCATTGAGCGCTTTGGGTTAGACCATCAACAACTTGCCAGCCGAATTGCCGAAGAAGCGCTCGATCTCGCCAGTGGCCAGCTCACTACCGCCGAAGGTGAGTGGTTGATTCGCTATCAGGGACGCCGCAACAGTGCGGACGAGTTTGCCGCGCTCCCTATTCTCACCACTGCCCAAGGTTCCCCCGTTGTACTGGGCGATATTGCTCGCGTAAGCGAAGGGTTTGCTGAAACCGATCGCGAGGAGTTCTACAACGGCGAGCAGGGCTTATCGGTAGATATCTATCAAATTGGTGATCAAACGCCGACCAGTATTTCCCAAGCCGTCTATGGAGAGCTGGAGCGACTGCGCGCTAACCTGCCCACTGGGGTACGCCTGGATGTTTCCAGAGACAGCTCAAAAATCTATGAAGACCGCCTAAACCTGCTGCTAAAAAACGCCTGGATGGGCTTGGCACTGGTGCTAATTCTGATGGCACTGTTTCTTGAGGCACGATTGGCCTTCTGGGTAACGCTAGGCATCCCGACGGCATTTTTGGGTGCAATGCTGTTTCTGCCATGGGTTGGCGTCTCACTCAATATGATGTCGATGTTCGCCTTTATTATTGCCCTTGGCATCGTCGTGGACGATGCCATTCTGGTCGGTGAGAATATTTACAGCTACCGGGAACAGGGCTACTCACTGCGCGATGCCGCGGTGAAAGGTGCTCAAGAAATCGCCACACCGCTTACCTTTGCGATTCTGTCTAATATTGTTGCGTTCCTGCCACTACTGTTTTTACCCGGCTTTTTAGGGCTTATTTTTGCTACCGTGCCAGTGGTCGTTACCACGGTCTTTATTATTTCTCTGGTGGAAGCTCTGTTTATACTACCCGCCCACCTCGCCCACGCCAGCAAACCCCGCAAAACCCCCGTATGGCAGCGCCCTATAGAAGCTATTCGTCTACGTATGCAAAAGGGCTTGCATCACTTTACTTACCAGCAGTTTGAACCGTTTTTACAGCGCGCGCTTACTCAACGCCTGCTGACCGTATCCCTAGGCGTCGCCTTGCTATGTGTCACGCTTGCCTGGGCAATGAGCGGTAGGCTTGGCTTTTCACTTATGCCCAGAGTGGAATCAGACCAAGTTCAAGCCAGCGTTACCCTGCCGATTGGCAGCAACATTAGCGTTAGCCGCGGACTAAGCCAACAATTACTCAATGCCGCCGAGCAACTTAGCGAACGCGAGGCAACCCTCAGCTTTAGCAGTACCCGCAGCAGCCTGGATGGTGAGAACCTGCAAGTGCGCCTGGATATCGCCAGAGAAAGTTTAGATGCCTGGCCTCCATCTCGAATTGCCCAGGAGTGGCGCGACTTAACAGGCGACTTAGTCGGCGCGCAATCAGTGCGCTTTGAGTCAGACTTCGGCGGCCCCGGTAGTGGTGCAGCGCTGAGCCTGCGTTTATCCCACCCAAACACCCAAGTGTTAGAAGCGGCCGCTGCGCAGTTGGCTGAACAACTGGCTGAATATGGGTTAACCGATATCGACAGCGGACTGGGAGACGGCAAACCGCAGCTTGAAATGCGCCTATCTGCTGAAGGGCGCGCGTTAGGGCTAACAGGCAGCGACCTAGCCCAGGCGCTACGCGGCCCGCTACAGGGTGCTACTGCCATAGAGCAGTTTATTGGCCGTCGAGAAGTCAGCGTTGAGGTACGCCTGCCAGAACAAGATCGCGATAGCCTCAATGAGCTTTATCGGCTGCCGATCCGGACCCCCGACGGCCTAAGCGTTCCGCTGTCACGCGTTGCAGATATTACATTAAGCCAAGCTTCTAGCAGTCTTCAACGTATCGATGGCCGGCGAATCATTACAGTGACCGCAGACTCGGAAGGCGACCAAGCAATTAACCAGGTGCTCGCCACGCTACAAGAGGATGTTTTCCCCACGCTTAGCAATACCTGGGCAGGGCTTGAAGTGAGCATGGGCGGTCGGCAGCAAGATACCGCTGACAATTTAGCCACACTTCGCAACGCCATGTGGCTAATGCTGGCCGCGCTATATGCATTATTGGCCATTCCTTTCCGGAGTTACTTTCAGCCACTGCTGGTACTGGCCGCTATTCCGTTTGGTATTGTCGGGGCCGTTGCAGGCCATATGCTAATGGGGTTCGGACTATCGATTATCAGCCTACTTGGTATGCTGGCACTTTCGGGCGTGGTAATTAACGATGCCCTGGTTCTGATTGATTATGCTAACCGTAAGCGTCGCGAGGGCATGGATGCCCGCGAAGCGATTGTCGCCGCGGCGACCCGCCGCCTGCGGCCGATTATGATGACCACACTCACCACGTTTTTAGGCTTGGCACCAATGATTCTAGAAACCTCTCGCCAAGCGCGCTTTATGATACCCATGGCTATTTCACTAGGGTTTGGCATGCTATTCGCCACGGTTATTTTGTTGCTGGTAGTGCCCTGCCTCTATTTGGGTTTAGAAAACCTGCGCGAACGACTCAACAAACCACCCCAACCAAGCCATGAGGGAGCCAGCTAATGAAACTGTTCGCTTCGCTGCGCCAGTGGCGCCCTTCTCGGCTGGGTCTAAAGCTTTTTGTGGCGATTTTAAGCGTCAACGTAGCCATTGCAGCGAGCGTTTTTTTAGCAGTAACTTACAGCATCGATCGCGGCTTTTTAGAATATCTCAATCAAGCCCAAGAGCGACGCGCTACGCTGCTGGCGGATGGGCTAATTACTCGCTGGGAAACCCAAGGCAGTTGGGAGTGGTTGGAGCAATCGCCAGAGCGCTGGCCCTATATTGTGCGCTTTGAGCTTGGCCAGGCACACCGTGATCGCCCTTCTCCTCTCGGCGAAGCTCAGGACTTCGCTTTACGCAATAGCGATGGCCGCTTCGTCGTCCCGCCTGTTGAGAGCGCACGCGGCTCAAACGGTTGGCGGTGGCTCACCCTGTATAGCGACGTGACCTCAAGCGGCAACAATGAAGCGATTGGAGAACTGGGGTTTCGTCCTCCGCAAGATATGATGGAGCGCATGGAAAGTCGCTTCCTAGAGCGCCAGCAGCGCAATTTGGTGCTTATTGTTGTTTCTCTTGGGTTAGCATCGCTGTTACTGGCAGGAGGGCTTTCCTGGTGGCTAGGCCGACGCACCCGAGCATTGGCGGGCGCAACATTGCGCTTAACCGAAGGTGATTATCACACTCGGTTACCAGAACGCGGCCGAGATGAACTTTCCAGTTTGGCACGCGATTTCAACGTATTGGCGGCCACCTTAGAAGCTAGCCGTGACGCCAGAGCACGATGGGTATCAGACACAGCGCACGAACTACGTACCCCGTTGGCAGTCCTGCGTGGTGAAATCGAAGCGATGCAGGATGGGATTCGTCCGCTAAACCAGGAAAATCTTAGCTCACTGGCTCAAGAAGTGTCTCAACTGGAACGGTTAGTCACTGACTTGAGGCTGCTTTCGCAAAGTGATGCAGGCGCATTAGATATTCAGCTAGCGCCAATGAACCTTAGCGAAAGCTTGAAAGGCCGTTTATCCGATGCCGACCGCTGGCTAGAAGAGAGCGGCCTGACACTGTCAAGCCAGCTTACCCCCGGCATCATGATACAAGGGGATGCCCAACGCCTACGCCAGCTCTGGAATAACCTGCTGGATAACAGCTGCGCCTATACACAACCACCAGGAGAGCTACGGGTTTCATTAACCTGCGAGACTAACCATGCTGTGATTACTTGGGAAGACAGTTCCCCAGGCGTGCCTGAAAACGAGCTTTCACGCTTAACTGAACGCCTATACCGCGTGGAAGGCTCACGTAACCGCGCAAGTGGCGGCAGCGGGCTGGGGCTCTCTATTGCTAGCGCGTTAGTCAATGCCCATGGCGGAACACTCTCACCTGGCGTTTCTGAGCTAGGCGGCCTGAAATGGACGCTGCGCTTTCCGCTATTTATTGCCTCTTAATCTAAGCGAGCTGACTATGTCTGAGAATAATTCATCCCAAGACGCCTCACTGCTCATTGTTGAAGACGAGCCTAAAATTGCCCGCTTAATGGCGGACTACCTGGAAAACAATAATTTTGCTCCGACAATAATTGCCAACGGCAACGACGTTATGCCCTGGCTAACCCAGCACGTTCCTGCATTAGTACTGCTAGATGTCATGCTTCCTGGTAAAGATGGACTAGCGCTGTGTCGAGAAATCCGTCAACACTGGCCTAACTTACCCATTATTATGGTGACCGCGAAAGTCGAGGAAGTTGATCGTTTACTGGGCTTGGAGCTAGGTGCAGACGACTATGTTTGCAAACCCTTTAGCCCCCGCGAAGTGGTTGCCCGCGTAAAAGCCGTATTACGCCGCAGCCAAGCCGCGGCGCAAGTCGATGACGCCTCCGACACCACCCCACAAGCACCAGTGACACTCGATGAAGAGGGCTGGCAGGCGCTTGCCAATGGGCACGACCTTGGCCTCACTGCCGTAGAGTTCCAACTATTGCGCGTCATGATGCAGTCCCCGGGACGTATCTTCAGTCGCGAGCAGCTAATGGATCACATGTACAGGGATAATCGCATTGTCTCGGAGCGTACCGTGGACAGCCACATTAAGAAGCTACGCAAAAAAATCCATGAAGCACTCCCCGAGCTAGAGATTATTCGCTCCGTTTACGGGGTTGGATATAAATATCAGCCTGAGGGATAACCCCGTCTATTTGCTCTCTACAATTGGTGGCTGAACTTGGCGATTTAAAAAGGCGATTCCCGCGTCAATGGCGCTACCACGCAGCAGAAAGCTGGCAAAATGACCGTAGCCACGCTGTAAGTAAAGCTCGCTTTCAGTGCCCTGAGCCTGGAGTGCTTGATAGAAGTCAGTAGCGTGATCAACGGGCACTAGCTGATCCCAACTGCCATGAAACAGAAAAAACGGTGGTGCCTGAGGGGTGATTTGCCGCGCAGGTGAAGCCAGCACATAGGCCTCTGGTTTTTCGGCGCGGGTGCCGCCAATAAAGTCGACCACCAAGCGGCCGTCATCAAACTTCAGCAGATCACTGGGTAGACCGCCGACCAACACCGCTGCTAGCTTTGTGTGCTCGCCACCATAGGGGTAGCCAAGCGGGCCTTCATCGCCAGCCAAGGCAAGCAGGCTTATCAAATGTGCGCCAGAAGAAAAGCCAACGCCCACGATGCGGTCAGTATCCACTTGCCAACGCTCAGCGTTACTGTGAATCCAGCTCATCGCCTGTTGCAAATCATGTAGCTGTTCAGGGAATCGGTACTCGGGAGCAAAGCGGTGCTCAATATTCACTGTCACATATCCCTGCTCTGCTAACTGCTCAGCAATCGCCTCCATGTCGTCAGGTCCACGGTTGCGCCAGCCACCGCCATGCACAATGAGTGCAGCTGGTCGACGCTCCGCGTCTGATGCATTCGGCAATAGCACCTGGGCGCTCAATGTTTGTGCCCAATCATCAGGTGTATAACGTTGGGAAGGTAGTCGAGTAAAAGTCTGCGGAGTGTTCAGCATCCCCTGCTCAATGGCAGGTAGGCCCTGGCTGGCTTGATGCGTTGCACCGCAGCCACTCATCAAGAGAGTCAGCGCGCTTATGCCCAGGTATCGACGCATAATACGTAAATCCAGCATGTAAAATTCCTCAATACTCCCCCCTCAATACAGTTTTTAATCACAGGTCTTCTTAAATCCAGTGAGCCCCCACCCAAGTGATTGTGACCGTGTAAGCTAAAATAAGGTCACGGTTGTTGCACACTTTGTGCAAACGTTTTACACCAAGCTCCTAGATACTGACATCGATAAACTGCCACTTTTTAAAACGTTTCGAGGTCTATTATGAACATGACATTACGTCAATTATTTGCTCCTGCACTACTTGCCGTTGCACTTATGCCTTTAGCCGTCAGTGCCAATGCCGGTCACCACAACAGTGCAGGTATTGACCGCGAAGCAATGCAGGAACGCATGGAAGAGTACCGCCAAGAAGCTTATCAACGCGCCGGTTTAAGCGAAGAGCAGCAAACTGCCTTAAACGAAGCACACGCTGAACACCGTGATGCCATGCTGTCGCTGCGCGAAGAGCACCAAGCACAGGTGGCCGAGATCCTAACCGAAGAAGAGCAACAAACTCTGCGCGATGCCATGCGCGAGATGCATGCTGAGAGACATGGCGAGCGTCGCCAGGGTGAAGGAGCTCATGGCAAGCGCGATCATGAGCGTCGTGGACACCACAGCGAACCTGCAGAGGAAAGTGCGGCAGAGTAAGCGTTTATTAAACGTCAAACCCTGCTCTAACGCCCGGCCTAGCCGGGCATTTTTGTTTCTATACTCCTGAAAAGCGCTTTATCCGCGGGTCTGAAAGCTTCCCGTCGACTTGAAGTGAGCACATAAACCGCGTATTTTATTTGAACGTTCATTCAAAAATAACGCTGTTTTTAATTCTTGTCTTAACAACAGGAGTCCGCCTCCATGGCGAAAGACAACCCCAACCTCCCCTCACGCGACCGCCTCAATCCCGTGGTTTTCCACGGGAGTGTGGCGGGAATTCTCCTTTTCTTGATTCTTACCATGCTGTTTACCGAACAGGCCGGTGCTTTCTTCGATGCTGGGCTTGCCTGGGTAAGTAAAACATTCGGCTGGTACTACATGCTGGCGATTGTGGCTTATCTGGTATTTGTGGTGATTATTGGCATGTCGCGCTTTGGCAGCATTCGCCTTGGCCCAGATCACTCTCGGCCTGAGTTTTCGTTGCTATCGTGGTCAGCCATGCTGTTTGCTGCAGGTATCGGTATTGACTTGCTGTTTTTCAGCGTTGCTGAACCGGTCGCCCACTATCTGGCACCACCTGATCTAGCGCCTGAAAGCCAAGAGGCCATGCGTCAGGCCGTCGTTCAAACCTATCTGCACTGGGGGCTTTCCGGCTGGGGGCTGTACGTGTTGATGGGTATGGCGCTGGCCTACTTTAGTTACCGCCATCGCTTGCCACTGGCGATCCGTAGCGCTCTCTATCCAATTTTAGGCAAGCGTATCCACGGGCCAATCGGTAACGCCGTAGACATTACCGCTGTTGTCTCCACTGTATTCGGTATCGCCACTAGCCTGGGTATTGGGGTGATGCAGCTCAATTACGGCCTTACCTATATGTTCGGCGTGCCTGAAACCCTCACCGTGCAAGTGATTTTGATCGTCCTGGTCGTGGTGTTGGCAACCATTTCTGTGGTGACTGGCGTCGAGAAAGGCATTCGCCGTCTTTCTGAGTTCAACATGCTACTCGCGCTAGCCCTGATGCTATTTGTACTCTTTTCAGGCGATACCCTGGTCCTACTAGATAAAGTGGTCAATAACGCCGGTGACTACCTTTCTGGGTTTGTGGGTGCCAGCTTTGACACCTACGCGTTTGCCGATGAAGGCGCCCAAGAGTGGAAAATGTGGTGGACGATCTTCTTCTGGGGCTGGTGGATTGCCTGGACACCGTTTGTCGGCCTTTTCTTGGCACGTATTTCACGTGGCCGTACTATCCGCGAATTTGTTGCTGGAGCGTTGTTTATTCCGCTGGCCTTTATGATGGTCTGGATGTCGGTGTTCGGTAACAGCGGCATTGAGCTGGTGGCCAACCACGGTGTGGTCGAGCTGGGTGAGCAGGCACTCAACACTCCGCAAACCACGCTTTATACACTGCTTGAGTACTATCCTTACGCAGGTCTTACTGCAGCCATAGTAACAGTGCTAGGCATTGTGTTCTTTATTACCTCTGCGGACTCCGGTGCGCTGGTACTGGCCAACTTCACTTCTATTTTGAGTGACGTTAACCATGATGCGCCGATCCGTCTGCGTATTTTCTGGTCGGCAGTGATTGGCTTGATCACCATCGCCCTGTTAATGGCTGGCGGCTTAAACGCTCTGCAAAGTGCCGTGGTGATTACCGCCCTGCCTTTCTCATTGGTGATTTTCGCAGTCATGGTGGGAATGTATAAAGCCCTGAAACTGGAAGGCAGCAAAGCCGACGCACGTCGCATGATTGCCGGTGGCGCACCCGGCGGTGACTGGCGCGAGCGTTTGGATCGTGCGCTGGATACCTCTAACCGTGCGGGTGCCGCAGCAACCATTCAACACTCTATTCGCCCAGCGATGACGCAATTTGCCCAAGAACTTGAAAGCCGTGGCCAAACCGCCAACGTTACCGAAGAGCATCTTGATGGCGAGTCGCTTCCCAATCTGACGCTGCAGGTTGACCTGGGCGATGCCACTAGCTTTGTCTATCAAGTATGTCCGCACCGTATGCGTACACCCAGCTTTATACCTGCGGATGATGACTTCTATGTCCGCTTGGACGTGTACTTAGCTGAAGGCGGTCAAGATAAAGACTTGAACGGCTATACCCGTGGTCAAGTGATTGGTGATCTCGTGGCAGAGTACGAACGCCATCTACACTTCCTTACTCTGGCAGGTCAACAGATGGGCCATGTGCAAGCAATGCCCGGCACCATCGGCGAACCGCCCGAAGATTCCCAGATGTAATGGCGTAAGTCTTTAAGTGAAAAGAGAAATCCCAGCCTACGTGCTGGGATTTTTTATGCCCGAAAAACGCCCTGATGATGCCCCTCACAACTAACGCCATATTGTGAGAATCACTGGGCAGGCGTAACGTAAAACTTTGTTTTCCCACTTGCTTGTTTTTCAACTTTATTAGGAGACTTGCCTGATGGCCCGCGCTCACCGACCTTCGGGATACGCCTTTCCAGTGCCGGGCAGTGCACTACTTAGCGCTTGGCGCGAAGGATACACGCTTGCCAAATTGAAACGTGATGTCATGGCGGGGCTAACGATTGGTGTGGTAGCCGTCCCACTTTCTATGGCGTTGGCGATTGCCACTGGCGTGCCGCCCCAACACGGGCTTTATACTGCGATTGTCGCGGGCGCAGTGATCGCTTTGACGGGTGGCTCGCGTTTTAACATTTCCGGCCCCACCGCCGCTTTTGTGGTAATTCTATTTCCTATTGTCGCCAACCATGGCCTGGGCGGACTGCTGATTGCCACACTGATGGCAGGCGCCATTTTGGTCGCACTGGGGCTTTCTCGGTTAGGCAGTCTGATTCAGTACGTGCCCTACCCGGTTATCCTCGGCTTTACGGCGGGCATCGGGGTAGTCATTGCGCTCCTACAACTACCTGACTTTCTTGGCTTGGCCGGAGTAGAGCTAGGCGATAGTACCCTGCATAACCTAGTGCTGATTGGCCAAGCGCTACCCAGCCTTTCCCCCGCAGAAATCAGCGTGGGAGTTGTTACCTTGGCAACGCTGTTAATCTGGCCCAGATTGAATACTCCGATACCTGCGCCACTAGTTGGCTTGGCGGTAGGTACCCTAGCTGCCGCACTACTAGTAATGAGTGGCGTTGAAGTCGACACGATCGCCTCACGGTTTAGCTGGGAGTTCCAAGGTGAAAGCGGTAGCGGCATTCCCCCCTTTGCACCTAGCGTTGCTGCACCCTGGCACTTTCCTGGCGCTGACGGCGCACCGCTTGAGATTAACTTCGCGCTAATTCAAGCGCTGCTTGGCCCAGCGCTAGCCATCGCGTTACTGGCGGCAATTGAATCACTGCTCTGCGCCGTCGTGGCAGATGGCCTAACCCGCACTCGACATGATCCTAATGCTGAACTGATTGGTCAGGGGCTGGGCAACTTAATCGTGCCCTTCTTTGGCGGCATTACTGCCACAGCAGCGCTTGCCCGCACGGCGACCAACATCAAAAGCGGCGCCTTCTCACCTATCGCCGCAGTAGTTCATTCGCTGGTGGTGCTACTCGCGGTAGTCGCGCTGGCAGGCGTTCTGGGACATGTGCCTATGGCGGCCCTGGCTGCGCTACTATTTATCATCGCCTGGAATATGAGCGAAGCACGACACTTTGTGCATACACTGAAAAGTGCCCCCGCTAGCGATGTGTGGGTGCTGGTGATCTGCTTTGGGCTAACGGTACTTTTTGACATGGTGATTGCGGTGGCTGTCGGTATTGGCTTGGCCGCCGCGTTGTTTATTCGCCGCATGGCCCAGTTGACCCACACTCAACGCTTAGACACACCCGATAAAGACGCGCACTTCCCACCGGAAGTCGCCCTTTACAAAATTCACGGTCCACTATTTTTCGGTGCCGCTGAAAAGGCGATTGCCACGCTAAGAGTGATTGATCACAGCGTGCGAATTATAGTTCTGGATATGCGTGAAGTTCCCAGTCTGGATACCACGGCCATGGTGGCGTTAGATACGTTGCGCCGTGAGCTGAGCGAACAAGGCGTAGGAGTTATGTTTGTTGGGCTGCAGCCGCGCCTGGCACTCAAAATTAAACGCGCGGGCATTAAGCGTGAAGTGGGCAAATTAGCGGTCGTGAGCAATCTTGCCCATGCCGAGCGTATGGCACAACGCTGGTTGGAAAAGAAAGATTCAGTAGATATTGAATAGACGGCAGGGAATAAAAGGGGGAGCTATTTTCTCCCCCACTTGCTCGCTCAGCTCGCCATATCCAGCACAATACGGCCTTCTATCTTGCCGTCGATCATACGTTGGAAGACATCGTTGATATTGTCTAGCGTGTCGGTCGCCACGGTCGCTTTGACTTTGCCTTCAGCGGCGAAATCCAGCGCTTCTTGAAGATCACTGCGCGTCCCCACGATAGAGCCACGAATGGTAATACCGTTAAGCACCGTGCTGAAGATCGGCAGTGGGAAGTCACCCGGAGGCAAGCCATTGAGCACCAGAGTGCCACCACGGCGCAGCATGTTTTGCGCTTGATCAAACGCCTTCGGCGATACCGCTGTGACCAGTGCCCCATGGGCACCGCCAATGGTTTTCTTCAGATACGCCGCAGGGTCGGTTTTCATCGCGTTAACCGTCACCGTGGCACCTAACCGTTCGGCTAGGGCTAATTTACCGTCGTCAATATCAACAGCCGCGACGTTCAGCCCCATCGCTTTCGCGTACTGCACCGCCATATGCCCCAGGCCGCCAACGCCTGAAATAACCACCCACTGCCCAGGGCGGGTATCGGTCATTTTCAAGCCTTTATAAACCGTTACTCCTGCACACAGAACCGGAGCTATTTCGATGAAATCAACGGCGTCCGGCAGACGCCCTACATAGCCTGCATCCGCCAAGGTATAGTCGGCAAACCCGCCGTTGACCGAATAACCGGTATTTTGCTGGGATTCACACAGGGTTTCCCAGCCGCCTAAACAGTGTTCACAGTAACCACAGGCTGAGTACAGCCAGGGCACGCCGATACGATCGCCCTCTTTGACATGGGTAACGCCGTCACCCACCGCCACGATATGCCCAACGCCTTCGTGCCCTGGAATAAACGGTGGCGAGGGTTTTACCGGCCAATCGCCGTGTGCTGCATGTAAATCGGTGTGGCAAACGCCAGAGGCCGACACCTTCATCAGCACCTCTCCCCGCTTGGGACGAGGCACGTCTACTTCTTCTATCGCTAGTGGCTGGCCGAACTCACGTACGACTGCCGCCCGCATTGTGTTATCCATGATGCAACTCCTGATGGTTGTCGATGTGGCAACTTGTGGTTGCTCTTATCGTTACAGTAAGCGTCAGAGGAGTAGCAAAACGCCCGGCAATGGCCGGGCGATATCACTGCAGAATAGTGTATTAGAAGAAACCTAGCGGGTTAATATCGTAACTCACTAGCAGGTTCTTAGTTTGCTGATAGTGCTCAAGCGCCACTTTATGGGTTTCGCGACCTACGCCTGATTTCTTATAACCGCCGAACGCAGCATGGGCAGGGTACTGGTGATAGCAGTTGGTCCATACGCGACCTGCTTGAATGCCACGCCCCATACGGAAGGCGACGTTGATGTCACGGCTCCATACGCCGGCACCCAGGCCGAACTCGGTATCGTTGGCAATGGCGAGCGCTTCTTCTTCATCTTTGAAGGTGGTAACAGCAACCACAGGACCAAAAATCTCTTCCTGGAAGACGCGCATCTTGTTGTTGCCTTTGAGCAGTGTCGGCTGGATGTAGTAGCCGCCATTGATGCTGTCATCCAGGCTCTCTTTATCACCGCCAGCAAGGAACTCAGCGCCTTCGTCACGCGCGATATCCATGTATGACATGATTTTATCGAACTGCTCTTGTGACGCCTGAGCACCTACTTGCACGTCGGTATCCAGCGGGTTACCACGCTTGATTGTTTTAGTCCGCTCAACCACCTTGGCCATAAACTCGTCGTACATGCTCTCTTGAATCAACGCACGAGAAGGGCAGGTACATACTTCGCCTTGGTTGAAGAAGGCCAGCACTAAGCCTTCGACGGCTTTATCAATAAACGTCGGCTCGGCGTTCATGATGTCAGCGAAATAGATATTGGGCGATTTACCACCCAGCTCCACTGTCGAGGGGATAATATTTTCTGCGGCACATTTAAGAATATGCGAGCCAACCGGCGTCGAACCGGTAAAGGCAATTTTGGCAATACGCTTGCTGGTGGCGAGTGCTTGGCCTGCTTCTGCGCCAAATCCATTAACGACGTTTAGCACGCCGGGAGGCAGCAGGTCGCCAATAACCTCCATAACTTTCAATATCGAGGCAGGAGTTTGCTCAGCTGGCTTCAGTATGACGCAGTTACCCGCGGCAAGGGCAGGGCCAAGTTTCCAAGCAGCCATTAGAATCGGGAAGTTCCAGGGAATAATTTGACCAACAACGCCCAGCGGCTCATGGAAGTGGTAGGCAACAGTGTTAGCATCGATATCCGCAGCCGTACCTTCTTGTGAACGCAAGCAGCCAGCAAAGTAACGGAAGTGGTCAACAGCCAGCGGAATATCCGCATTCAGGGTTTCACGAACCGCTTTTCCGTTATCCCACGTTTCTGCGACAGCCAGCATCTCAAGGTTTTGCTCGAGGCGGTCGGCAATCTTAAGTAGGATGTTACTGCGCTCTTGAACGGAGGTTTTACCCCAGGCAGGCGCTGCTTTGTGAGCTGCATCCAGCGCTTTCTCAATGTCTTCAGCGCTAGAGCGGGGAATTTCGCAGAATACTTGGCCGTTAACAGGACTGATATTATCAAAGTACTGGCCGTTGACCGGGGGAACAAACTCACCGCCGATATAGTTGCCAAAGCGTTTTTCAAAGGACACAACGGAACCAGCATCACCCGGGTTGGCGTAGATCATGGTAAAGCTCCTGAGTATTATGATTATTAAATAAGGTGCCTACCCAGTGTTAGCCACACACGCCATTTACGATATAGCCCGATGGCAGGACGCACCCTCATCCCTTGGTAGGAGACGCCATGTACTCGTTGCTAGTGGCAGATGACCATCCGCTGTTTCGCGAAGCACTACACGCGGTGATTAGCGCTGGTTTAACAGATACTCAACTGCTGGAGTCGGACAGTTTGGCGGCGGCTATTCACACGATAGGCACCCACGATGAGCTTGATCTGCTGTTGCTCGATTTAAGCCTGCCCGATGCCGATGGACTAGAGGGTCTGACAATACTTCGAGAAAGATTCCCATGGCTCCCCGTCGCCATTGTCTCGGCACATCAGGAGCGCCAGTTGGTGTTAGATGCCATTACCCAAGGTGCCGTGGGCTATATTCCGAAATCAACTCCCCGAGAGCAGCTGTTAGCAGCACTCAACCAAATTCTTCAGGGGCAACTTTATCTGCCTGCAGATATTATGCGCCAGCCGCCCCCACGTATGGACTCATCAGCGTTGACGCCTTCGTCGGAGGTGTCCCGCGAACGGCTAATACGCTTAACCGACAAGCAGTTAGATGTATTGGGTTGCATGGCTCAGGGGATGTCCAACAAACAGATCGCACGAGAACTGTTCATCGCTGAAACTACCGTTAAAACGCATGTCTCGGCTATTTTACGCAAGCTAGGTGCAACAAGTAGAGTGCATGCCATCGTCATCGCAGGTGAAGAGGAGCTAGGCGCTTATCTTGCCAAACGAACCTCTTCCACCTAACTGCCGACTTCCCGTTAAGTCGAATTCTCTAAGAGCGTTCCCAGTAGCATCTTTAAACGAAGAGGCTTAAGCGGCTTTAACAAACAGTGCATACCTGCTTCCCGGGTGGCCCGCTTCAAGGCTGCCTCATGGTTGGCAGTGATGACTACGGTGGCCAACCCTGGGTAGCGTCGACGCAATCTTGCCGCCAGATCGATCCCATTTTCGCGGTGATCCCCCAGGTGATAATCCACCAACAGCACAGCCGGGCGCTCACCGTCACTCGCTGCTTCCAGCGCACTCACCGTTGCGGCTGCCCTCACCCGACACCCCCAACTGCCCAGCAACGCCTGCATTCCTTCTATAATTGCGGGATCATCATCAATCACCCAAATGACACAGCCTTGTAGCGGATCGTGCTGCCAACGATCAGATCCAGGCAACGCTTTTGGCGCACACGCAACGGGCGATGCACCCGCGCTTGTGGCTGCATTAGGTACTGGCACAGAGAAAGGGACCAGCACAGAAAAAAGCGAGCCACGCCCAAGCTGTGAAGTAAGCGACACAGGGTGCTCTAACATAGTGCTGATACGATCTACGATTGCCAGTCCCAATCCAAGCCCTCGGCTGTGGCCACTTTGGGACTGGTTGGCGCGGCGAAATTCTAGAAAAATCGCCTTACGCTGTGGCTCTGGTATACCCGGCCCAGTATCGCCCACCATAATTTCAAGACCGTTGGCGCGTCGTCGACAGCCAAGCAGTAAGTGGCCATGTTCAGTGTAGCGCACGGCATTGCTTAGGAAGTTGCGCACGACACGCGCCAGCAGCGCTAGATCAGATTCGACCACCACACTCGACGGCACATAGTGAAGCGTCAGCCCACGTACGGCGGCCACTTGCCGATACTCTTCGGCCAAGGCATCTAACAGCGTACTTACCGCAAACGGTGCTTTATCCGCATGAAGCACGCCGGCATCCAGGCGGGAAATATCCACCAATGTACCTAAAAGCCCTTCGACATCTTTTAACGAACGCCCTATGTGGCCTACTAAAGCTTGGGAGGCCTCAGGGAGCGCATGCGTTTCTAAGGCACTGGCGAATAACCGTGCGGCGTTTAACGGCTGAAGCAGGTCATGACTGACCGCCGCTAAAAATTTCGTTTTGGAAAGATTGGCCGCCTCTGCTTCGGCATTCGCCGCCAACAGCCGCGCATTTACTTGGCTAAGTTCATCTAATGTGCGATGAAGTGCGTCGGTGCGTTCGCGTACTTGCTCTGCCAGCAGCACCGAGCGCTCAAACGCTGCATAAGGAGCGCTGTTGGGGCTTGCTCCGGACTCCACACGCTCCATTAGCGCCTGGCAAACCTTACGCAAACGGCGATTTTCCTCGCGCAGCGTGGCATTATCCGCCGCAGTATTGCTATCCGCCGCTAGTTGGAAGAGCGCCAAAAGCCACCCCCGTAAAGGTTTGGTTTACGTGCATGCCATGATGATGTTCGCCGTAGGTATTAAACCCCACCACTCGTGCCTGACGAAGCAGCGCTGACGCTTGATCCAACTGCTGCAAAGACTCAAGCGCCATACGCCTTAAGAAACAATCACAGCCTATAATCGAAGGTGTTGCCCCCAGGCGTTGTTGCACGCGCTGTAGCATCACCTCTAGATCTAAGAGTAACGGCGCAGGCCGCATCGCGGTGAGCACAATGCCCGTTTCTACCGCACAGTAAAACGTTAGGCTAGCATCCTCATTCACGCGTTGTATTGAACGAATATAGTGTTGACCGCCGATATAAACTGCCAGCGGGTGCTGGGCAAAAATGGATGGCGATAGCGCATCAACAGAACAGCCGACTAACGCTGCATACACGTCAGCAGCAGGTAACCCGTTGAGCTCTAGCACTCGGCGCTGCTCCCGGTCAGCCTCTGTTACCACTAACTTATGGGCAAGCGGTTCAAGATGATGGGTAGAAAACACCTCAAACGGAAGCCGCGTGTTAAGCATTACCACCACGGCGGCGCGGGTATGAAAATGCCCATTCGCATAAACATGGGTATGGGTAAGGTGATTATCATCACCGGCCGAGCCGCCAAAGCTGGGAATACGGCCAAGAGCCGCATCTAAGGTTGCTAATACCTGTTCTTCACGGCTGGACAAACCATCTAGTAACGTGAGGGCAAAGCTATGCTCGTTCACGGGTGCAACTGCCTGCTGTCGACAACGCTCCAGCAAGGTATCGACAAGCGGTTGTGCGCGGCTAAGGTCAAAGTGTTCAAGGTCGTCTACCAGTGCGGTTTCAATTGCAAACACGCGACTATCAAAACCTATCGCAACCACAGAGCCTCGGTCATAGCCTTGCGGTGTAATCTCGCCCGCCGTCGTGCAACCACTCATCGGCACCTTATCAAACGCACCGCCAAGGGCAGCTGCTAGTTCCTCTAACGGATACTCTGCACTGCAAAAAAACAGCACAAACCCTAAGTGCTCATGACCCAGCTGCTGAGCTAGTTCATCGGCGGCTTGGAAGGGATTTAGCTGGTTGCTTGCAGCGATCTGAATACCGCTATTCTTCGGTGCTATCGTCACGGCGCCATTTCTCCAACGCTGCATGAGTTCGCGAAGCGGTTTGCCTCAACAGGTTCATGGTTTCAGTAAAGTCTTGCGGTGAAGACGCACTGTTACTGGCGGTTATTTCGAGCCGTTTAGCCTCAGCGGCCAAACGCTCAGCCCCAACACCGAGCGATTCGCCGCGCAGCTGATGTGCTAAGCGCGCCACTTGCTTGGCCTGCTCCGTTGTCAGCAATGCCGCGTTCCTTAGGTAAGCAGCCAACTGCGCAGAGTAATCACTCACTTGCTGGTAATAAAGCATGATGAGCTGATCGACACTTTCAGCTCCCAGTGACATAACCAGGGACTCTAGTGTTGCACGGTTAAGTAGTGGCTGTAACTCTTGCTGCTCCTGATCTAAAGGCAACACCGACAACGCATCTGGGCGCGAAGCCGTAAACAGCTGCAGTGACAGCACATGGCTAAGGGAAAGTAAGGATAGCGGTTTGGTAATGTAATCATTCATTCCCGCTGCTAGGCAGCGTTGGCGAACATCTTCCACGCCGCCAGCCGTCATGGCCACAATCGGCACGTTAGCCAGCCAACCGCCTTGAGATCGAAGCCTTTTGGTCACGGTGATGCCGTCAATATCCGGTAGCTGGATATCCATAAAGATAAGGTGCACCTGCTGAGCCTGCACCATGTCTAGTGCATCTTGGCCATTTTCAGCACAGACGACATCACATCCAAGGCGCGACAGCAGCCCAGTGGCAACTTTACGATTGACGGCATTGTCTTCCACAAGTAGTAGGGAGGTGCCTGTAAAATCCTGCGTTGGTTCAGGCGGCAATGGAGCGGTGACGGGGCTGGCTTCTACCAGGGGCAATTCGCACCAAAATGTGCTGCCCTGCCCAGGAGTGCTACGAACCCCTAATCGTCCTTGCATGGCTTCGCTTAAGCGTTTACAAATCGCCAAACCTAACCCAGTACCGCCAAACCGACGAGCAACTGACTCATCCGCTTGTTGAAATGGCTCAAACAGTGACGACTGTTGCTCCTCATTTAAGCCACAACCGGTATCACAAACTTCAAATAACAGGCTCTTTACCGTGGAATAAATACGTATATTGACTCTACCATGGTCAGTAAATTTAATAGCGTTTGTGATGAGGTTAAGCAAAATCTGGCGCAATCGGCTGGCATCGATCATTACCCATGCCGGTACTAAAGGATCAACATCTAACGCTAACTGCAGGCCTTTTTCCTTAGCGCGAGGCTCAAAAAGCGATATAACGCTGTCGACTAATGGTTTAAGGGCGGTGGGCGAAGTTTCAAGCGTTAGGTGCCCCGCTTCAATCTTTGAAAAATCAAGAATTTCATTGATCATCGCTAGCAACTGATTAGCGCTGTCATGAATCGTACGAGCATAGTCTTCTACTTGCGCAAGGCTAGATGGTTCACGCAGCAACTCACTCATACCAATAACGCCGTTGAGCGGCGTGCGAATTTCATGGCTAACCATCGCTAAAAAGTCAGATTTAGCGTGATTCGCCGCCTGTGCCTGCGTGGCAGTGATTTCTAGTTGATGGCTAAGTTGCTCTTGCTCACGACGAGCGGAGGCGCTTTCTCGCATTTCACGCACGAGAAACACAATTACCAGCAATACAGCGAAACTCATTCCCACCAATAGCGACATTAAGAGCTTATATAAAATATTTAATAGCACGCGCTCTTCAGTAGCAGACTTCGCTAGATAACCATTAATAGCGATAACAAATCGCTCTGTCAGTCGAGTTAGTACCAACAGCTCTTCCTCTAGCTCAGCGATCGGCAGCTGAGGTAAAGATGCATGAGGTTCAAACATGGGATCTAGCGTATCTAGCTGCTGCTGAATTTGAACTAATAACGCTTTTGCCATACTAATATTGTCTAACAGCAGGCTCACTTCGCCCTCTTGCAACAGCGTCATTCGACTATAGAGCAGTTCGAAGTGCAGGTTCAGATCGTCCTGATCGGAAGGTGAAATCGGGCCACGGGTGGCCGCAAGTAAGTGGTTGAATAGCTGAATCGCATCGCGATCAAGCTTATAAACTACCCAAGCCGTATCTTCTCTCAAACTTTGTGTCAAATTATCCTGACGCCAAGCCGCTAAGGCTGCCACTACCAGAGCTGCCGCGAACAGCAGGACGGTAATCATAGCAACCACTTTAAAGCGACGCGGATAACGCAGTAGGCGGGGAGCCCGAGAAATAGACCGACTAACGGACATTTATCTGCATAACTTGCCAAACAGCTCTAAAACGCATTTTTTCACTCAACAGAGCCTCATCTTGGCTGAAAGGATAAAGCACCCACAAAGGGCCGTACTCACGGATAGGAATGCTTTGCCCGTTCCGCTCTAATGCTAGGATCACATCGTACTCATAAAAGTCACTGATCGGAATTTCTGCTTCGAACCCGTTTAATGCAGAGACATAAACGCTATTTCCAGAGCTATTTTCAGAACCAGGCAACCCGACATGCTCTAATAATGTGCGCATCAGCGGTCCGCTATAAGTACTACTGCCCTCAGTCCACGGCGTGCCCGTTTCAAAGGAGTGCTGTGGCAAAGCTTGTAACATATCACGGTCAAAGCGTGCGCCCTGGGTTGTGTTGAAATGTGTTATGTCACCGCTGATTGTGAGAATAACAGGCCCTTCGGGCATATCAAGGGAGGCATCTGTCCGCGCATGGCCCGTCACGGGAACACTGAGCGCCAGCATAATCCACCCCAGTAAAAACACTTTCACAACGCTTACCTCACGACACAATGTCTTGAAAATAGAACCGCTTCTGTCAACTATCAAGACAGGCAGGACTCTGGATAAAAAAGAGATAGCGCAAAGGTTACGCTATCTCTTTTACATAGTCAGGTTAAGTATGTTCTCACTCAACAACGCGTTTGAGGTTCAACGTTTCAAGACTTTCTAGCCGCTAGGTCTCAAGCTTTTCGATTGGCTCAAAGCGCACCAAGTCTTCATAAGCATGCCATGTTGCGTGGCCTAAAACTGGCAAAATGAGTGCCAAGCCAATGTAAAACGTAAGCACACCAATCAAAACGCAGCCTGTCAAAATAGCCGCCCACAACAGCATAGGACGGAAGTTTTTGGCAACACAGCGCACGCTAGCTTCGATACCCTCCATAAAGGTAAGATCCTGATCCATTAGCGTTGGGATAGCCACTGAGCTAATCGCAAACGCACCGAAAGCGAGAATACCGCCCGCTACTGAACCTACTGCAATCATGCCTAAGCCTTCAGGCGTGGTAAGGAGTGATGTGTAAAGGGTTGCTGGACTAGGTACTTCAAAGCCAAAGAACAACGCGAACAGCAGCGTTGCAAGGCGAATCCAGGCGAGGAAGAAAATCATCATCATCACGCCCATCATCGCCAACTGGCCTGCGTGCGGACGCCAACTGCCGAAGGCATCGCCAAGGTTAGGAACCCTTCCCCGCTCAAGAGCAAGACTAATGCCATAGGAGCCTACCGCCACCAGTGGCCCAACAAACATAAACCCAGCGATCATAGGTAATAACCAGTACCAATAGCCGAGTGTTATTGCCCCCGCCGTAATGGCTATGCTTAATCCCACCCAAAACATACCGTAGGTTAAACTGATAGCAGTTGCGCGACGAAAGTCCTCAAACCCCGCGGCAAGCCATGCACGCGGCCGATCCATTCCCACCTTATTAATAGTGATTTTCACATTAGGCATATCTGCTCGGCCGTGCGTTTTTGTTGTAGCTGCATTCATAGCATGACTCCTTAGATTTACCCCAATGCAGTGGTGGCTTTTAAACCCCCATTCAGATTGAGATCGAACTTGCCCAATACCCTGAAAAAGTTGCCACATGCATGAGTTCGTTAACCATGGGTTAATGGCTTAACGTATCTTTAATGTAGCTGAGCAATGACAAGGTGGGGCTGTCTGGCGACATCGCGTACAAAAAATCCTGCTTTCATGCTATTAACGCCAATTTATTCGATGCGTTAGCCAGCGTTAATATAACCTCACAAACAAAAACTCCAGGCCAAATGGCCTGGAGTTCGCTTAACAAACAACTCGGTATTGAAACGTCAGCGCACGATCATTACCGATACCTTGGAGTGATGAACCACATGTTCAGCGTTAGGCCCCAAGACATAATCTACAAACTTACGCTTGTTATGTGATGCCATAACGATCAGGTCCACATCCAGTTTCTTACCAGCCTTGATAATCCCCTCCCACGGGGAACCATCCACAGTGACACTTTGTACCTGAATGTCCTCAGGCACTTTCTCCTTAATGAAGTCATGAAGTGCATCGGTTATCGCTGCATGCGCCTTTTTAGCGAAGTCCTTGGGAAAATAGGAACCCACCATCGGCATACGGTAATCCGGCAGTACCGTAACTACATGTAGCGAAGCACCAAAAGTGCGACATAACGTCAGGGCTGTAGGCAGAGCCTTTGACCAAGAAGCTTCCTCATTCAGGTCCACCGGCAACATGATCTTGCTGTACATGGCATTCTCCTTCATGCGGCAGCGGTAGCTGACGTGTTATTACGACGCCGACGCTGCATCAATACAATCAGCCCAAAGACCAGGAATGCAGGAATCCACATCAGCTCTTTAGTCCAACGGTCAACAGGAGCCAGTACCTCGATGATTTCTTGATCGAAGTCGAAACCGAGGTCTGCAGCTTGGCTGCCATAAGCCACCATATCAACGGTCGCCTTGCCATCCTCAATAAAAAGCTCCATGCCCAGGTTGTCGAGCCGCTCTTGTCCCGTTTCACCCTCTGGCACCGGAAGTGTCATGTAGGTCGTCATGGGATCACCGTAGTCATCAAGACCCGCAATCTGCAAGCGCAGGGTAGAGTCTTCGTCGACACTGCCCAGCGCTTCAACGAATTGATCGGGCGGTATCGACTCATAGGGATCATGGATCATATCCATCCAGAAACCGGGGCGGAACAGCGTGAACGCGATCAGCAGCAGCACAATAGACTCATACCAGCGGTTACGTGTAATCATAAAACCCTGGGTCGCTGCGGCGAAGATCAACATAGCGATAGTCGAGACGACAAAGATCAAAATTCCCTGAAGGAAGGTCACATCGATTAACAGCAGGTCGGTATTAAAGATGAACAAGAACGGTAGCGCCGCGGTACGAAGGCTGTAATAGAAAGCCTGGAAACCTGTCCGAATGGGATCGCCACCCGATACTGCCGCCGCCGCAAAGGACGCCAGCCCCACCGGCGGCGTAACATCAGCCATGATACCGAAATAAAACACAAACAGGTGTACCGCAATCAATGGCACTAGCAGGCCATTTTCAGCACCTAAGCTGACGATAACTGGCGCCAGTAGCGCAGATACTACAATGTAGTTAGCCGTCGTAGGCAACCCCATGCCAAGAATCAAACTGAGCACTGCAGTAAGCAGTAAAATCAGCATCAAGTTACCCATGGCAAGCGTTTCCACTACCTCGGCCAGTACCAGGCCCACCCCAGTCTGCGATACAGCACCGACAATGATGCCAGCGGTGGCAGTGGCGATGCCGATACCAATCATGTTGCGAGCGCCGGTGACTAAGCCGCTCCACAGATCCATAGCGCCTTCACGCAAATCCGCAGCCATATCGCCGCGTCCCCTAAAGATCGACGTGATGGGGCGTTGAGTAAGAATGATGAAGATCATGAAAACAGTGGCCCAAAAAGCCGACAGTCCTGGCGACAAGCGCTCGACCATCAGACACCAGACCAACACAATGACAGGTAGAATGTACTGCAAGCCAACCAGCACTGTAGGCTTCGTCTGCGGCAGTGAATAGATTGGCTGGTTAGGATCATCGAGCTCAAGTTCGGGGTAACCTGCCGCCAGTTTGAGTAGTGCGATATAAATCACTGTCAGCCCAACGGCCACCACCCATGGAGTAGCGTCGCCCAGTACCGGTTTGAGCCAACCGAGGCCATAATAGACCCCCAGAGCGGTGATCATCATCAGTAGCAGACCACCGAGAAAACCGACCACTTTATTGACCAGCGGCTTAGGCGGATTGCTGCTTTGAAGCCCTTGCATATTGGCTTTTAGGGCTTCCAGGTGAACGATATAGACCAGCGCGATATACGAAATCAGCGCAGGCAAGAAGGCATGCTTAATTACTTCGACATAAGAAATACCTACATACTCGACCATCAGGAAGGCGGCAGCCCCCATCACCGGAGGCATAATCTGCCCGTTGACCGATGACGCCACTTCGACTGCACCCGCCTTTTCGGAAGAAAACCCTACCCGCTTCATCATTGGCACCGTAAAAGTACCGGTGGTCACAACATTGGCAATCGAAGAACCGGAAATCAAACCGGTCATTGCAGAGGCGACTACAGCAGCTTTCGCTGGACCACCGCGATAGTGACCAAGCAGCGAAAATGCAACTTTAATAAAGTAGTTGCCAGCACCAGCCTTATCTAGCAAAGCACCGAACAACACAAATAGGAACACAAAGCTAGTTGAGACCCCTAGAGCGATACCGAAGACCCCCTGGGTCGTCAACCACTGGTGATTAATCAAGCCAAATAGACTAACACCACCATGTGAAAGAATGCCCGGCATCCAAGGGCCAGCCAAGCTATACATAAGGAAAACTGACGCCACGATCATCAACGGCGGGCCAAGCGCACGACGAGTCGCTTCTAGCAGTAGCAGTATCCCTGCGATACCAATAATAACGTCCTGCATTATTGGTGCGCCGGGGCGCTGGGATAGCTGCTCATAAAACATGAACATATAAGCGCCACAAAAGGCTGCTGTTGCTGCAAGTATCCAATCCTGGATCGGAATACGGTCACGAGGTGAACGCTTGAGTGCCGGATAGGCCATATACGCAAGAAACAGCGCAAAGGCTAAGTGGATAGAGCGGGCCTCTGTGGCATTAAAAACGCCAAACCCCAAAATGAAGGGCACTGGAGAAGCGATCCACAATTGAAAAAGAGACCATGCCGCTGCAATGCTTACCAAGAGCTTACCGGGCATGCCGGACGGTTTACGGGCTCCCGTGTCACTGGAGGCTACCATATCCTCCAAGTCTACTCCGGCTCCCGAAGGTCTATTCTTATCTTCAGTCATATGCCTGCCCTTCTCCGAGACGATTGACGCATAATTGCCATATCGAAATGCCCTATAAAACATTCTAAACTAAAATGCGCGGCACCCTGGGGTAACCGCGCATTTCTTACCAAGGTAACAGTACGTCAAGCTATACGGTTACTCGATCCAGCCTTGTTCACGGTAGTAACGCGCAGCCCCATCATGCAGGGGTGCAGAAAGCCCCTGAGTCACCATATCTTCCGGATCAAGGTTCTCGAAGGCCGGATGCAGGCGTTTGAAGCGATCAAAGTTATCGAAAACTGCCTTGACGGTCTGGTAGATAACGTCTTCGTCAGCTTCAGCAGTGGTTACAAAGGTAGCCGCCACGCCGAAAGTTTCGACATCTTCGTCATTACCACGATACAGACCACCCGGAATTACCGATGTTGAATAGTAGGGGTATTCATCAACGATGCCCTGAATGTCTTCGTCATTAAGTGAAATCAGACGAGCATCAACGGTGGTAGTAGCTTCTTGGATGGAACCATTGGGGTGGCCCACCACATAAACCATGGCATCAACGTTATTATCAGCAAGAGCTGCAGCTTGCTCTGCGGCATCAAGCTGAGATGCTAAGGAGAAGGTATCTTCAGTCCAACCTTTCGCGTCCATCACCACTTCCATGGTGTTACGCTGGCCTGAACCTGGATTACCAATATTGACGCGCTTACCTTCCAGATCGTCGAGTGTCTCGATTCCTGAGTCAGCACGCGCAAGCAGAGTTAAGGGTTCACCGTGAACACGGAACACCGCTCGCAGCTCTTCGTAAGGTTCTCCTTCAAAATTCCCAGTACCATTGTAAGCTTGATACTGAACATCCGACTGAGCGACACCCATGTCCAATTCGCCGGACTTGATACCGTTGATGTTGGCCACGGAGCCACCAGTGGAAGGTGCATTACATTTGATATCTGCGTCTTCCAGACGGTTCACCAATCGACAGATCGACTGACCGACTACGTAGTACACACCTGTTTGGCCACCGGTACCGATAGTGATGAAGCGTTCCTGTGCAACCGCAGGAGATGCAAACGTAGCGGCCGCAATCAGCGCGCCGGAGAAGGCGGCAGTGGAAAATACATGGCGTTTCATGGACACACCTCTTTATCTTGATGTTGTGAGCGTTATTCGCTTTAACTCCACCTGCTGAACGGTTCCCTCAGGTGTTTTTCTGCCAAAACGTTTTCAAGACAATCTGTTATCAACGCCGACTAATACAGCCGACACTTACTACTTTAGCGAAAAAAAACATACTTGGCGAAATACACGGCAAGTCATTACCGATATAACGCCCATACACATCCTAGTGCTTGCAATTAAGTCCTATTGTTCAACAGATAAACTTAATGCTTAGAGGCAATGCACACGGTAGATGGCATTGCCTACCACAAGCAGCTCAGACAACATACTTAGATTACCGATGAATTACGTTTAGTTACCGTTAATAGCCATGCCGTATTCGCATAGCGTATATCGGATTGAACATCTTATGACGAATGACGTCAGGCATAGGTGTGTTAGACGTTATAACCAAGTACAGATGGCAACCACAGCGCAATACTTGGAAAAATGGCCACAAGAGCAAGCGCACATCCCATCGCCACAACAAATAGCAATGCCCACCCTAAAGTCTCTTCCAAACGGATTTTGGCAACCTCTGTGGTTACCATTAAATTCACCGCAACCGGCGGGGTAAATTGACCAATTGCAATGTTCATAGCTAGCAGAATGCCGAACCAAACCGGGTTCCATTCAAAGTGCTGCATGACGGGTATCAGCACTGGCATCATGATGAGATAGATAGAAATAGCGTCAAGCAGCATGCCAGCGACTAATACTGCTAGCATGACCAGCACCAACAGCAAAACACCGTTGTCCGTTAAGCCAATAATCCACTCTGCCAAATGACGAAAAGTCCCCAGCATTGTACCAGCCCAAGCAAAAATTCCCGCTAGAGCGATAATCAACATCACCACTCCAGAAATAATCGCGGCCTCTCCTAACAATTCCCATAGGTCACGTAACGAAAGTTCTTTCGTCAAAAACAACCCCACGATGGTGCCATAGGCAACCGCTACAACGGCGGCTTCTGTTGGAGTAAATAAGCCTGAGCGCAGCCCCCCTAAAATAAGCACTGGAGCAAACAAAGCGGGCAACGCTTGCCTAAACGTCGTACGCACGGTCAAGGTTTCAGCACCTGCTACCGGTGTTCCTTCCCAGCCGTAACGCTTAGCAACGATCATCGCAGGCACCAGCAGCGCTAGCCCTGCCAAAATGCCTGGAAAAAGTCCTGCGGCAAATAACGCGCGCAGATCGACACCGGGCACCACAATCGAGTAAAGAATTAGCGCCACGGAAGGCGGGATTAGAATAGCGGTGGATGCCGATGCGGCAATAAGGGTTGCGGAAAATGGCTTTGGATAGCCCGCTTTTGTCATGCTTGGCAGCATTACCATAGCCACTGCCGCCGCATCCGCCGGGCCTGACCCACTCATGCCCCCCATAATCATGCACACCAGCACCGCGACCAGCGCCAGACCGCCATGACGAGGCCCAATAAGTGCCTGAGCAAAGCGTACCAAGCGTAACGCCACACCAGAGCGCTCAAAAATCAGTCCTGTCAGTATGAATAGCGGTATCGCGATTAAAGGGTACTTGGCAATGCTGTTATAGGTATTGGTGCCTAGCGTCGCCAACATATCTGGCGAAAGCCCAGCCACAATACCTACCGAGCCAGCTAACGCGAGCGAAAATGCCACGGGCACACCCGATATCAAAAATCCGGCAAAGGCAAGAATCATCCAAATATCAGGCGTCATTATCCAGCCCTCCGTTTAGTCGATCTCGGGTTTGCTGAACGAGACGCCATACCATGGCAAAGGATAATATCGGAAGCCATACTAAGTACCACCACTGAGGCAACCCTAACCCCGGCGATAGCGACTCCCATTGGTACTCTTGCCAGGCTAGCTTTCCACCATACCAAGTGATCAAGCCCAGAACGGTTACCCCACATAGCGCTTGAAATAGAATAAGTGCGCTGCGCCAGCGCCCAGGTAGCGCCCGCTCCAAAAAACCAATACGAATATGACGGTTTCGCCTAAGCGCCACCGATGCCCCTGCGAAGGTAAGCACCACCAGCAAAAATACGGAAAATTCTTCGGTAAACGAGAATGAGCCGCCAGTCAGGTAACGTGTGACCACATTTCCCAAACTAATCAACGAAATAATAATAAGTGACAGCGCGCCCAGCCAACGTTCAGGGCGTGCATCGGGAAAGCCTTTCATGGCAGCCTCACAATAGAAAAAACTACCGGCCCTGTAGGCCGGCAGTTAAAACACTAAGGAGTTATTAACGTGCGTCGATAGCCGACCGAGCTGCGTTAACCACGTCTTCCCCAATGCGCGGCGCCCATTTTTCGTAAACGGACTGCGTGGCATCGACAAACGCCTGATACTGCTCATCGGAAAGCTCGGTTACTGTGACACCGCGCTCTTGAATAGCCGCCAGGCGCTCGCTTTCTTCCTCACGCGTCATGGCAATTTCCCACTCCCCCGCTTCAATGGCAGTTTCACGCAACAGCACTTGCTGTTCTTCATCAAGCGACTGCCATACCTGCTGGTTAACCGCAAAAATCAGCGGGTCATTCATGTAGTTCCAGAGCGTTAAGTGCTCCTGGCCCACCTGATCAATACGCGCGACATCAAATACTGAAAGCGGATTCTCCTGCCCGTCAACCGCGCCAGTGGTTAACGCTGGCTGAGCATCTGTCCAACTCATTTGCGTCGGATCTGCGTTAAGGGCAGAGAAGGTATCCTGGAACAGCGGTGAGCCAACCACGCGGATTTTCAGACCATCCAAATCCTCTGGCTGACTAATCGGCCCACGGGAGTTTGACACTTGGCGGAAGCCATTTTCGCCCCAGGCCAGCGGCATAACACCGCGAGACTCAATCGCTTCAAAGACCAACTCACCCGCTTCTCCGCCAGTAACCGCATCCACAGCAGCTTCATCGGGAATAAAGAAAGGTAAAGAGAATAAATTCAGTTCAGGAACCTGAGGCGACCAGTTAATCGTCGAGCCTACCGCAGCATCGATTAGCCCCGAACGCATGGCCGAAAACTCACGAGTTTGGTCACCGGAAACCAACTGAGAGTTCGGGTAAACCCGCAGCGTTAGTTCTCCACCACTGCGCTCTTCCACCAACTCCGCCCACTTTTCCGCCGCCTGCCCCCATGGGAAAGCATCAGATAAAACAGTGGATACAGAGAGTTCACGTGCTTGTGCAGAGAAAGAAGCCGAGAGCAAGGCCGCACCAGCTAAACCTACCGTTAAACGAGCCATAGAGCGTGTCAGCGTCATTATTGTCGATCCTTTTTTATCAGTTGGTGTCCAGTGATATCTATTATCTACCCACAGTGTGCTGCTGTTTGCTACAAAATAAGCGCTAAAGCAGGCAACGCTCTATTGTAGGCACTCATGAGTTTAAAGGAAGCCGGTCGTTAGCATTTCGCCGTTAACTGCAGGTGGATGAACACCGTGCCATTACGCTGCAGTAGCGCTTACTGATATGCTAAAGCCACTGTTAAATCGTTACCAACGGATATCAACGTGCCACTACGCGACCTGTTGTTAGGCCTATTCGTCATCGCCATTTGGGCGCTGAATATCATTGTTATAAAGGTGGGCGTGGCGGAGCTACCGCCACTACTAATGACGACCCTGCGCTTTGTGCTGGTCGCTGCGCTATTAGTGCCTTTCTACCCTGTCGCTCGAGCTCAGTTGCCTTTTTTGCTCTTACTCTCCTTCACATTTGGCAGCCTACATTTTGCGCTGCTGTTTATCGGCTTAGGCCAAGCAGAAGCAGGCACTGGCGCACTGCTGGTGCAGATGGGCACGCCTTTTGCCACGCTACTGGCGGTGGTGTTTCTTAAAGAAAAACTGGGGGCAAAACGCATCGCGGGGCTGCTGTTCTCTTTCGCTGGCGTTATTGTGCTCGCTGGAGGGCCAACGCTGCCCTCACCACTGCCGCTGACTATTCTTTTGTTAAGCGCCTTTGGCTGGGCAGTTTCCCAACTGTTGATTAAGCGCGGTCCGCCTATCGCTCCCTTAGCACTGGCGGGTTGGGTAGCGCTGTTTGCGATTCCTCAGGTCGCGTTAGGGTCTTGGCTATTTGAAACTGGCCAGTGGCAGGCCATTCAGCAAGCGAGTTGGCGCGGGTGGGGAGCGATGACTTACACCGCGGTAATGTCATCAATTGTTGCTTACGGCATTTGGTATGCCTTACTACGCCGCCATCCTGTGAATCGCGTGGTGCCAATGACCTTGCTGGTGCCAGTACTTGCTGTTGGCTTGGGCGCGCTGTTGATGGGCGACAGCCTAGGTATTCATAAGCTGGTAGGCGGGGGGCTTGTGGTAGCCGGTATTGCCCTGATCGTACTCAACGTTGGTAAGCGTCGCCCAGCAAAGCCACTGTAGTACGCCGGTATCGGCACACTATGCATCAGGGCGGCAAAACCCTGCCAAAGCAGGGACTGATACGCAGTCGCCCACCTGGATACCGCGCTCAGCGAAGTAGCCTGCGTTAACCTCCAGCGCGGCATGGTAAGACGCACCGGCTGGGTAAGCGGGGCACTCACGGGGGGTATCAGACGCACAGGGTTGCATGGTGTTGATCGCCACAATGCGCCCTTCTCCGTTAATAAAAGCAATATCCAACGGGATTAACGTGCGGTACATCCAAAAGGCGTTGCCAGCGGGCTGTTCGCTCTCAAACCGAAATAGCATGCCACGCGCTTCAGGCAGGTGCTCGCGCTCCATTAAGCCGCGCTGTCGCTGAGCGGCGGTCTCGGCCACTTCAACGTCTAATCGATGCGGGCCTTCCTGGCTGTGAATCGCCAGCGGCAATGTCGAGGCTTGGCGAGATTCATCAGCCCAGGCGCTCAACAGCGGCAACGGTAAGCTCGCCGCTAGTGAAACTCCCAAAGACGTCTTCAGTAGCTGACGGCGAGTAACAGTCATGACAAGTTCCTTTTATGATGAGAGGGCATATTAGTAGAAGACTGGCTATTTGAAGACAGGTTATTTGAGGACATATGGCGTGACGACATAGCAACATGTTTTCCTGACATAATATGAATGCCTGCAGCAAGCAGTGACACATATACCTGCTCTCCCAGTGCTAGCTGGTTGCGCCTAGCGGCATGGGTGGCAATATCGAAACGTAGCATATCGCCATGCAAAACACGCAGCGAGATTGAGGTGATACCGCCAAGAACGACCATTTCATGCACAGTAGCGGCCACAGGGTTTTCGCGCTCACCCTGTGAAGGTCGATCACGGCGATGCAGCACAATATCGGAAGGCGGTAAGTACCAGGTTACTCTCTCACCCTGCGGCAGATCAGAAAGGCCTACGGCAACCTCTAAGTAGCGATCCCCCCACTGCAGCCGTTTCTGGCCATTAACACTGGTCACTTCACCCTCGAAAATATTGTGGCGATCTAAAAGCCTTGCCACCAGCGGCGAGGCAGGCCGCCGAAATAGTGCTTCGGGGCTCCCCTGCTGAAGACTTACGCCGTTATGCAGCACGCAGATTTGATCTGCTAGTGCAGTGGCTTCTTCTAAATCGTGGGTAACCAAGATAATGGGAATCGATATTTGCTGACGCAACAGCGCCAGTTCTCGCTGCAACCGGCGCCGGGTCACCTGATCAACAGCTGAGAAGGGTTCATCTAGCAATAATACCTGCGGCTCACGCGCTAAGGCGCGTGCCAGCGCCACGCGTTGGCGCTGGCCGCCAGAAAGTTCGCTGGGAAAGCGCTTTTCCAGCCCCTCCAAACGCACATTGGCAAGCCACTGCTTCGCACGGAGCGTACGTTCAGAGTGGGGAAGATGTCCCAGGGCAAGCTGGACATTCGCTAGTGCAGTAAGATGGGGAAACAGTGCATAATCTTGAAACACTATGCCGATTTTTCGCTGCTGGGGGGTAAGCGAGTAGCGCCGTTCAGTTGCTAACCAAGTGCTGCCCAAACATGCCACATGGCCCTGCTCTGGTTGATATAGGCCAGCGATAGTACGCAGTAACGTGGTTTTGCCACTACCGGACGGGCCCACCAGCGCTAGAAGCTCGCCCGCTGGGCAGCTAAATGCCGCGTCCAGTGGTATCGGACTACGCTGCTTGGCCATTACCTCCAGTCCGCTACCAGTGATCACTTTAGCCACGAACCCACCTGCGCCTGCCTGCAAGCCCGTAGACCAGACCTAGGGTTGTTAACGACACCAATAGCAGCAGCGCTGACATACGTGCGGCCCCCTGCTCATCAAACGCCTGTACCCGATCATAAATAGCAATCGCTAACGTGCGGGTTTCCCCATCAATCGCACCACCGACCATTAAAATCACCCCAAACTCTCCCAATGTATGGGCAAATGTTAATGCGATAGCGGAAAGAATGCCTGGCCATACCAGCGGTAGTTCAATGCGCAAAAAGGTCTGCCAAGGGCTCAGCCCGCTGCACCAAGCCGCTTCACGCAGATTAGTGGGCACATTCTCAAACGCCCGCTGAATAGGCTGAATTGCAAAAGGTAAATTAGCGATTAATGAGGCTAGCAAGATACCGCTAAAAGTGAAGTTGAGCCCGCCCCCTGTGAACGAGGCCCAAACGCTGCCCAAGGGTGCGTCGCGGCCAAATTGCTGTAGCAAATAAAAGCCGAGCACGGTGGGTGGCAACACTAACGGCAACGCCACTAGCGCTTCGCACAGCCCTTTGCCGCGAAAATGTGCGGTAGCCAATGCACGGCCTAACCACACCCCAACGGGCAGCAAAAAGAGGCAGGTCAAGCCTGCTAAGCGCAGCGATACCGAGAGCGCCGTCCAGTCCATCAATCTGTATTAAAACCGTACTGTTGCAAAATAGCCTGCGCGTCTGCTTGCTGAAGCCATGCATAGAAAGCCTGTGCCACCTCTCCTGCCTGAGGTGTAAGTACCATACGTTGACGCAACGGCGTGTGCCACGCTTCGGGAATCAAGACAAACTCACTTCGCTCGCTGAGTGTTGAAGCCAGCACCAAAGAGTTCGCCACTAACCCACCACGGGCATCATCCGACAGGGCAAACTGCAGCGTTTGCGACACATTTTCACCTTGAATACGCAATGGCTCGGTAGTTTCCCACAACCCAGCCTTTTGCAATACCTCTTGGGCAGCAACTCCGTAAGGCGCATGTTCTGGGCTGGCAATCGCGATACGCTGACGCTGCCCCTCCTCAAGTGCGGCAATCGCCTCATGAACACCAGCAAGCGGCGTGTGTGCATCGGGGGGTGGGTACTTTCCTTTAGGCTGCGCCCACGCCAGCCGACCACGGGCATAAATAACGCCCTCGTTATCGACGTGGCCTTCTTGATAAAGCGCTTGTACAAAGGCTTCGTTCGCCGAGAGAAACAACTCAAAGGGGGCTCCTTGAGCAATTTGGCGGCGAAAATTTCCGGAGGAACCAAAATTGAGGCGCAGAGCATGACCCGTTTGCTGAGTAAAGCGTTGCGCAGCCTCTTCCAACGCAAACTGCAGATTAGAAGCAGCCGCAATGATAGGTGCGCCTGCAAACACAGGCGCAGTAACAAACAGTAAACACGTTAATAGCAGGATTCGCATCAATCAGCGCTGCGCTTGCTCAATATGCTGCTCGGTAATTGCCATGATCTTCATGGTGTTGGTGCCGCCATGAGCATTCATATGATCACCTCGAGTCAGTATCACATGATCGCCAAGCTTAACAACACCCTGTTTGACCAGCAGCGTCAGTGCTTCGTCATTCAACTCTGTGGCACTCATAGCTGAGGTATCAAACGGCAGTGATACCACACCACGATAAAGCGCCATACGGCGTTGAGCAATGGGGGTATGGGCAAGTCCTACAATAGGCAAGCCTGAACGAATACGCGAGGCAATTAGCGGCGTATAACCCGAGGAGGTCATACAGGCAATCGCAGTAACGCCTTTCATATGATTGGCAGCATACATTGCCGAAAGTGCAATGGTTTCGTCTGGCCGTGAGAAGCCTTCATGAATACGGTGTCCTGACTCTTGGGCAGTTTTCTCACGTTCGGCGCCTAAGCATACTCGTGCCATAGCCTCAACGGTTTCCAGTGGGTAATCACCTGCAGCCGTTTCGGCGGAAAGCATTACCGCATCACTGCCATCCAGTACTGCGTTGGCAACGTCGAATACCTCTGCGCGGGTAGGCAGCGGCGCAGAAATCATGCTTTCCATCATTTGCGTGGCAGTAATCACAGCGCGGTTAAGCGAACGCGCGCGCTTGATCATGCGCTTCTGCACGCCGACCAACTTGGCATCGCCAATCTCAACCCCTAAATCGCCACGCGCCACCATGACCGCTTCTGATGCTTCAATAATGCCGTCAAGGGTTGCCTCATCCGCTACGGCTTCAGCACGCTCTACCTTGGCAACTAAGCCAATATCTTTACCTGCTTCACCGAGTAGACGGCGCGCCTCTAACATATCTTCCGCATGCCGGGGGAATGAGATAGCAAGGTAGTCGACACCAATTTCAACAGCGGTTTTTAGGTCAACTTTATCTTTCTCGGTCAACGCGGGAGCAGAAAGACCACCGCCCTGCTTGTTAATACCCTTGTGGTTGGAGAGCTTACCGCCCACCACCACGTCGGTGTGTACCTGTTGGCCATCTACTCGTGTGACATCCAGTACCACACGACCATCATCTAGCAGTAGGCGGTCACCGGCCGTCACATCTTGCGCCAAGGTTTTGTAGTCGCAGCCCACCTGGTGCACATCGCCCGCATCACCATCAAGCGCCATATCGAGAATAAACGGCTGGCCCTCTTGAAGAACCACAGCGCCCTCTTTGAAGCGCGCGATGCGAATTTTAGGGCCTTGAAGGTCACCCAGCGCCGCGACACTTCGGCCCAGCTGAGCAGCAATTTCGCGCACGCGCATTAAGCGTCGACGATGATCATCCGCGGTGCCATGAGAGAAATTTAAACGCACCACATCAACACCCGCCGCTAACATGGCTTCTAAGACACCTTCCCGGTCGCTGGCGGGGCCCAGGGTGGCGACAATTTTAGTACGACGGATCGAAGAGAAGTGCAGTGCGTTCATAATTTTCCTAATTATTAATAGAATGAAAATAAAAACTTATATAAGCGTTCATCAGCGTGGGGACGACTACCTCTGGCGCGTCACCATTTACAGGGCAACTACTGTGCCAACGCCTGCTGGATGAACATCTCGCAATGCTGCCGTGCAGGACGGTTTTGCAGCCCCGCCCAGTAATGTTCGAATTCAGGACGGCGTGGCAGGGTTCCAAACTGCATTCCCCATCCAATGTGGGAACCGACATAAACATCGGCGGCGCTAAAAGCATCACCAGCGATGTAGCGGCGTCCATTAACGGCCGCAGCCAGAACGTCAATCACCGTCGCAAAGTCGCCAGAACCTAGCCGCATCCGCTGCTCTGCATTAGGTTGGAAGCCCAAGCTATTAAGCGAGGCAGCAGCTTCTAGCGGCCCAGCAGCGAAGAATAGCCAGCGATAATAGTCACCTCTTGCTGAAAGCGGCGGTGCCAAACCCGCCTCGGGGAAGGCATCGGCAAGATAAGCACAGATAGCGGCAGCCTCTGTGACCACTCGCTCACCGTGGCGAATAGCTGGTACCTTGCCCATCGGATTGATGGCTAAATAGTCTGGCGAATGCATTGTGGACCCGTACTCCAGGACCACTAAGCGATAAGGCACACCAAGCTCTTCAAGCATCCAGTGCACAATGCCTCCCCGCGAAAGGGGATGCGTATAGAAAACCAGTTCATCAGACCGTTCAGCGGCTGGTTCACTGAGCGTTGGGGGAGGTAATTGAGCGCTAGGTGGGAGCACATAGCCTTGGCCTGGTTCACTAACAATCTCGACCCCAACGGCTCTAAGCACAGCAATATCTTTGTAGAGAACACTCAGCGGTATACCTAGCGCTTCAGCCAGATCCGCACCGCTGACTGGATCGTCGTAGTGACGCAGCATTTTGAGTAGTTTTGGCAAACGGTGGGCTTGTGACATGCTGGTCTCCTACGCGCAATGTGCGCTCTATTTTTCTCGTTCAGTCAAAAGCTAACCTGAGCAAGATGACAACCGTATGCTGTTAGCGCAAGTTATTCGCCTAGAGTAACGGTAATATCAAGCGAATACTCATCGCAGTTATTGCCGTCACCTCCCCTATCTACCACTAAAAACTCGCCCTCACGCTCAAGCACCGACTGAATAGCATGCCAAGTGCCTGCCCGATAATTGACGCCCTGACGGCCATCAGTAACGAACGCGCGTACATCTGCAGCGTTAATGGTGTCACCAGGGGGGGCTACCACCACAATAAAGCGCTCTTGATGCAGCGGCATAAAGGCTTGGCTACCCTGAGGGTGGCGCTCTAAAAAGGTTAATTCCAACGGTAACGTAATCGGCTGGCTGACAAAAATATTAATCAGCGCATGGGCGTTGTCGCCTAATGTCTCAACGCCCGCCAGATCATGATGGCGCTGGGTACGACCAGCATTAATGGGAAACGACGCCGACGTACGGGCATCTATCACATCGCCGAAAGGCGCAAACGCCTCAGCTGTTAGCGGTTCGGCTATCAATTTAATCATTATAAAATCCTAAAATAGGCTGCTTCTCCGGATAACAACACAGCGAAGCAGCCAACGCCGGAACTTATATACCAGAACTTATATACCAGAACTTAACCGCCTGAGCTCAATGCTAGAGCTTGAGTGCGGCGTGGCGGTTGACATCTTTGTACAGTAAGTAGCGGAATGGCCCTGGGCCGCCGGCGTAACACGCTTGAGGGCAGAATGCACGAAGCCACATAAAGTCGCCAGCCTCTACCTCAACCCACTGCTGGTTAAGGTGATACACCGCCTTCCCTTCCAACACATAAAGCCCATGCTCCATCACGTGAGTTTCATCAAAAGGAATCACGCCACCTGGCTGAAAAGTCACGATATTGACGTGCATGTCATGGCGCACATCAGCAGGATCAACAAAGCGCGTGGTTGCCCAGCGACCTTCGGTTCCCGGCATTTCGAGGGGAGCAATGTCTTGCTCATTGGTGACAAAAGCCTTCGGTACGTCTAGCCCCTCCACAAACTGATACGCTTTACGCACCCAGTGAAAACGTACGGGAGCAGATGACTCATTGCGCACTTGCCAGTGGCTACCTGGGGGAAGAAACGCATAGCCACCGGGGCGCATCGTGTGGCGCTCACCCGCCAGAGTAAGCGTTAACTCACCTTCCACAATGAACAGTACGCCTTCGGCCTGGGGGTCTAGCTCCGGCTTTTCACTGCCGCCCTCAGGCTGTACTTCCATAATGTATTGAGAGAACGTTTCAGCAAAGCCCGAAAGCGGACGCGCCAGCACCCATAACCGAGTGCCTTCCCAGAAAGGCAAGTTGCTGGTGACGATATCGCGCATCACGCCTTTGGGAATCAACGCATACGCTTCTGTGAACACGGCACGGTCAGCGGTTAGCTGTGTTTGTGGCGGATGCCCCCCCGTAGGGGCGTAGTAAGGAGACTTATTCATTATTTTGCCTTTTAGCGGGTTGGAGCGGGATGATGTTCTGCCCAGTGACGAGCAATATCCACACGGCGTGCTACCCATACGCGATCATGGGCCTCGATATGGTCTAAAAAACGCTGCAGCGCGCGGAAGCGTCCAGGACGCCCTAATAGCCTGCAGTGCATACCAATAGAGAGCATTTTTGGCGAATCATCGCCCTCCGCGTAAAGCACATCAAAGGCGTCACGCAGATAGGTAAAGAAGTGATCCGCGGTATTAAAGCCTTGCGGGGCAGCAAAGCGCATATCATTAGTATCTAAGGTATAGGGCACAACAAGGTGATTATGCTCACTACCCTGACTATCGGTCACAGAGGTCCAGAATGGCAGATCGTCACCGTAATAGTCGCTATCGTAAAGGAAACCGCCTTCGTCTAGCACTAAGCGCCGGGTGTTGGGGCTATCGCGCCCGGTGTACCAGCCTTGTGGCTTCTCACCGTAAAGACGCTGGAAAATCTCCATGGCTTTCTGCATGTGCTCTCGCTCAACGTGCTCGGGCACTTCCTGATAGTGAATCCAGCGGTAGCCGTGACAGGCAATCTCGTGACCTAACTCTTGAAATGCCTGGGCGACATCAGGGTTACGCTCCAGCGCCATGGCAACGCCAAACACCGTGAGAGGCAAATCACGCTTTTCAAATTCACGCAGAATGCGCCACACCCCGGCGCGGGAGCCGTACTCGTAGATAGACTCCATGCTCAAGTGGCGATCCGGATAAGCCGGTGCACCGATGATTTCCGACAGGAACTGTTCGGAGCCTGAGTCGCCGTGAAGGACGCAATTCTCCCCGCCCTCTTCATAATTAAGCACAAACTGAACAGCAATTTTCGCCTTGCCTGGCCAATTAGCATGAGGGGGGGTACGACCATATCCCACCAGATCGCGAGAGTAAGCATTCGATGGTCGATTAGATGAATGAGGCATTCAACGGCTCCTTTTATACGATTGTAGATAGCGGGTTGCAGAGCATTTTATTGAAATTAAAGATCTACAATACAGAAAATAATTGTATACAAAATAGCGACTTTATAGAACAACCGCAATCCAATAACCGCTTAATTAGCTGAGATGGTTAGCATTTTATAGTAGGCAAGTCGCTAACCTGTTGAAAACTGAACATTTGGTCAAGCAATGCTGGTACTTAAACCGCATAAAAAGGCTTGCGATCCACGCAAAACCGCCCTATTTTCGTATACAAGATGCTCAATTTTGTCTACCAGCGAGCGATTCAACATGCATATACGCATTATCAATCCAAACACAACAGCCTCAATGACGGCTGCCATTCATCAAGCCGCCCAGCGGCAGGCAGCGGCATCAACAACGGTTACCGCCACCCAGCCTGATGCGGGACCGGTGTCCATCGAGAGTCATTTTGACGAGGCCATTAGCGCGGTAGGCGTTGCCGAAGAAGTTCTTAAAGGAGAGCGTGAAGGCGGCATCGATGCTTACGTGGTGGCCTGCTTTGGCGATCCTGGTTTACTCGCAGCCCGAGAGTTAACCCGCGCGCCAGTCATCGGCATTGCGGAAGCTGCCTTTCATTTAGCCACGCTGGTCAGCACCCGCTTCTCGATTGTAACGACGTTAGGACGCACTGGTATTATTGCAGAACACTTACTTGAGCAGTATGGGTTCCGCCACCACTGTCGCCGCATACGCGCTGCAGAAATTCCGGTTCTCGATCTTGAACATCACCCTGATGCCGCCTTTACCCGCATTGTCGAAGAGTGCTGCCGCGCCCGCGATGAAGACGGCATTGGTGCCATCGTTTTAGGGTGTGGCGGAATGGCCAATTTAACGGAAGAGATCACCCGCGAGGTTGGCTTACCGGTGATAGAGGGCGTTAGTGCCGCATTAAAGCTTGCAGAATCGTTGGTTAGCCTAGGTCTCCACACCAGCAAACATGGCGACCTGGACTACCCGCGCCCGAAAGCATTTACCGGCAAGTTCTCTGCACTCTCCGACCTTCACCTCCCCTTACCCAGGTAAATATCACTAAAAAACACGTAGTAGCCATGACTTAAAAGAATGACCTTAAAAGCAGATCCTAAAAACAGATCCTAAAAACAGATCTTAAAAACAGATCTTAAAAACAATAACTTCAAAAATAACTGTACTCCCGTTAGCACGCCATGCCGCAAGCATCGCTTGGGCGCGTAATGCGCTCAAGCTGCCAATAACACCGACAATCTTGCGAGGACGGAAACATGAGCAACTCCAACCCTGCTCTTACGTCAGAAGAACCTCCCGTTGCGAACACCGCAATAGCTGACAAAGCCATCGGCGCAGAAAGCCTAGCACCGCAAAGCACGCGAATCATGGGGCGAACGTCCTACTTTTTAGCCTGGTTTGGTGGATGCGTCTCAATTGGTACCTTTGCCATGGGTTCAAGCGTGGTGGGCACCTTAAACCTACTACAGGCAACACTCGCTATAGCGATTGGCTGCTTTGTAATCGGTATTGCGCTGGCAGTTAATGGCGCAGCTGGCTACAAATATGGCATTCCCTTTATGGTGCAGGCGCGTAGCGCCTTTGGCTTTACCGGCACCCGCATTCCTGGCTTGGTAAGGGCTGTGCCAGCGGTGGTGTGGTACGGCTTTCAAAGCTGGATAGGCGCAGGCGCGCTCAATATGGTGTCTGCCACATTGTTCGGTTTCGATAATCTGATTTTCTACTTTATTACCTTCCAATTTTTGCAGATTGGTTTGTCAGTACTGGGCTTTCAGGGGATTAAATGGCTTGAGAATATAGGCAGCGTCTTTATTTTGCTTTCGCTGATGTATATGTTCTACGCCACGGTGCAACGCTACGGCGATGAGCTGTCGGCCAGCATTTTGACCATGGAAGGCTCTTGGGGCTTGCCGTTCTGGAGCGCTACCATGCTGTTTCTGGGCATTTATAGCACCATGATGCTGAATGTTAGCGACTATTCACGAGAGCACAAGAAAGGCACCCGCCAAAGCTTATTAACAACGATCTATGCCATGTCTATTCTGCCCTGTACGCTGTTTATGGGCTTGATTGGCTACATGGTGTCAGAGGCGACAGGCACAGCAGACCCCATTCAGGTATTTGCTAACGCTGTAGACAACACGCCCCTGCTAATGACCACACTGCTATTCATCGCCTTTGCACAGGTAACCACGAATGTACTGAATAATGTGGTGCCCCCCACCTACGTATTAATGGACGTATTCAAACTTAAGTTTCCGGTCGCCACCGTTATTGTAGGCCTACTGGCATTTGCCACTTTCCCATGGAAACTTGTTCAGCCTGAGTCGGCTGCTGGTCTGCAGCTATTCGTACAAACGTACTCTGCGTTTCTTGGGCCTATCTTTGCCATTCTAGTCGTCGATTACTACATCATCCGCCGTCGCACACTGGACATTAGTAAACTATACGACCCTTCTGGCCCCTATCAAGGCGTCAACAAAGCCGCCTTAATTGCCACGGTAGTCGGCATTGTGGCCGCGCTGACATTCTCTTCGATCTCATGGTACGCCAGCCTTATTCCTGCCGGGTTGACCTATTACCTACTGATGAAGCATTGGCCTGCCTGCCAACGTTTTACCCAGTAACCATGATGCGTGTCTGCCTGCTAGCTGTGCGTGGCAGGCAAACGTTTCCGACAAGAGAGCGTTAACCATGAATAAGCAGCCGTCCAATAGTGATCTCGATATAAAGCAAATTGATCCCACTCTTTACAATGAAGACCTTGCGCCCTTAAAGCCCCAAGACCGTAACTGGGGCGCGTTTGAAATCTTCAACGTGTGGTCGAATGATATTCAAAGCCTGTTTGGCTACACCTTAGCGGCATCGCTGTTTCTGTCCTACGGCCTGAATGGTTGGGCAGTGATGGCAGCCATCATTCTTGCCGGTGTCATTGTCATGTTCCTGGTCAACCTAACCGGCAAACCAAGCGTCAAATACGGCATCCCTTTTCCTGTTATGGTTCGCGCCAGCATGGGAGTACGGGGGGCTAACCTGCCAGCGTTGCTACGCGCAATCGTTGGTATTTTTTGGTACGGCGTACAGACTTACTTTGCCTCAACGGCTGTGGCGCTGCTCATCACAGCCCTGTTTGGGGCTGGCAATGGCAGCACTTTCCTGGGCCTTTCTGGGGTCGCTTGGTTGTCTTTCGTGATTGTTTGGTTATTTCAAATCGCCATTTTCTGGCAGGGCATTGAGCGCATCAAACACTTTCTAAACTGGGCTGGGCCGCTGGTTTATGTGGTGATGGTCGTACTGATGATCATTGTATGGTTCCAGGCCGGAAGTGAACTGCTACCCGCAGTGAGCACTATTTTTAGCGGTAGCGGTGAGCAAAGTGGCAGTAGTCTTGGGGCGTTTCTAGCAATTGTTGGCACCATGGTGGCCTACTTTGCAGCGGTAGTGATTAACTTTGGCGATTTCACTCGCTTTGTCAAAACCGAGCGCCAAATGAAACTTGGCAACTTGCTGGGCTTGCCACTAAACGTCGCCTTTTTCTCGTTTATTGCGCTAATCATTACGGCTGGCACATTGGTACTGTTTGGGGATGCGCTGACCAATCCCGCCGACATTGTTGAGCGTGTTGATTCACTACCATTGACCATTGTGGCTGCCCTCACCTTCTTCGCGGCCACCGTAGGCATCAACTTGGTCGCTAACTTTATTCCACCGGCTTACGACTTGGCCAACCTGTTTCCCAGCAAAATCAGTTTTAAGATGGGTGGCTTGATTACCGCAGTGATTGCTTTCTTTGTCGGTGCGCTATGGATTTCAGTGATCAGCCAAATTGGCGTACCCGGCTTCGTTAACGCCTTAGGTGCCATAGTAGCGCCGTTTTACGGCATCATTGTGGTGGATTACTACCTGATCAAACGCCAACACCTCAATATGCAAGAGCTATTCTCCTCAGCGCCCAGCAGCGCCTACTACTACGTTAATGGCTGGAATAGCCGCGCCTTGATTGCTTTCGGCGGTGCAGCGTTATTCTCGCTCTCTACGGTCATCGTGCCTGCGTTCGAAAGCCTTGGCGGCTTTGGTTGGCTGATTGGCGCAGGGTTAGGTGGGCTGTTCTATTATGGTTTAATGCGCTAGTTTAAGGCCGTCCCAGCACCTGCGGTGTAAGCACTCACACAGCATTAAACTTCCTACCTCCACAAAAAAGCCCAGGCCTAAAGGCCTGGGCTTTTCACTGCTTATATTTCACTACTTAACCTGCTTAACCACCAAAAATCTGCTGCAGGTCTGGCACATTCTCTTCTTCTTCAACCATCGAAAGTGAGGCTTCAATCGCTTTGAGATGGCGGCTCATAAACGCTTTCGCACGCTCGCCATTGCCTGCTTCCAGATAGCCGATCAAATCATCGTGATCGTGGGATTCGCAGCCTAAGTGGCCACGATGACCGTAAACCGCCAGAATCAACGACGAGCGTGAGCACAGACGCTCAACAAACTCAGCAAGCGTTGCGTTACCCGAAAGCTGGGCAAGGCGCACGTGAAAGTCAGCAGACAGGCGGATAGCGATGCTCTGTTGGCCATTGCGCAGCGCTTGACGCTCCTGACGAGCCATTTCCCGTAGTTCAGCGGCTTCTTTCTCTCCAACCCGCCTTGCCACATCAGGCATCAGCCCACACTCAATCATCTGGCGTGCGTCGAACACATCCTTGGCCTCTTCGGCGGTAGGCCGTGTTACGCTGGCTCCCCGACGTGGTGTGAGCGTTACCAACTGTTCTAATGCTAAGCGCTGCAAGATTTTACGAATACCGGTACGGCTGATACCAAAGACGTCTGACAAGGCGTCTTCGCGCAGCCGAGCCCCCGGTTTTAGCCGCTGCTCTACAATGGCATCGCTAACCGCGCGATAGATTGACTCGTGACGCTCCTCGCCTTCTTTTTCTGCGGGTCTTTGCTTTAACGCCGCCTGCGCATCACTCATAGGATCTCCTTTAATCACTCCTCCCACGCGGCAATAATATCGCGCTCTTCATCACTCATGTTGGTGATGTTGCCAAGTGGCATATATCGACTCGCGACAACTTGCTTAATTTGCGCTTGATGTCCCAGGATTTCATCCCAAGTATCAAACGCGTAGCCTGCAGGCGGCGCTGAAAAACCGGCATGCTCAGGGTTGCGAGCATGGCATTGACTACAATGCTGATCAATTAACCCTGAAATTTGGGCTTGGCTGGGCGCACCAGACGCGCTCACATTACCAGCACCTGGGCTCGGTGCGGCTACCCAAAACGCTAATAGAATAAGCCCTATCCCAACCGCAGGATAGGCTGGCTGCGTTTTTCCTGCGTGCATTAATACAAAGAATTGCCTGATAAGGGCACCGGCAAAAATAAACAGTACCATGACCACCCAGGAAAGCTCATGGGAGTAGATGAAAGAGTAGTGGTTACTCACCATCAACAGTACTACCGGCAACGTAAAGTAGGTGTTATGTACCGAACGCTGCTTGCCCCGTTTACCATCCAATGGATTAGGCGCTTCGCCTGCCTTCATGGCTTTCACCATGCGGCGCTGGCCGGGAATAATCCAAAAGAACACGTTAGCTGACATGGCGGTGGCCATCACAGCCCCGGTTAATAGGAAGGCGGCACGCCCTGTGAACATCTGGGTGCTTAAATAGGCGACCACTATCATCATCACCGCAACGGCAACGCTGAGAAGACCGTCGCGGTCCATGTTAGGGCTTATGCGTTTACAGAGTTCGTTATAAGCCACCCAACCGCCGAGCAAGAAGGCCAGCGCCAGTAGATTGGCCTGCCAGCCTGTCATACTCGCCGCCCACGCCCAGTTGCTGTTGGGGTTAACTAGATAGAAGCCCGGGTTTGCCATATAGAGAATAACGAACAAGGCAAAACCCGATAGCCATGTCGTATAGGCTTTCCAGAACGACCAATGAAGGTCATTCGGCAGCTTGGCAGGCGCAGTAGCATACTTTTGATTATGGTAGAAACCACCGCCATGCACGGCCCACATCTCTCCAAAAACGCCTTTTTCACGATCTTCGGCTGCTTTCGGCGTTCTTAAGCCATTATCCAACATGACAAAATAGATCGACTCACCGATCCAGGCTATGGCTGCTATAACGTGCAACCAGCGTAACAATAAGTTAGCAAAATCAATAATATATGCTTGCATAAACAAGTCCTAGCAGGTTTACCTGGTAACTCAGCGAGCGAATGTCAGGCTAGGCAAAAAGCGGCAAAAAAATAGCCAAGCTCTAGCTACCGCGATAGGTAGAGTAACTATAAGGGGATAGCAGTAACGGCACATGGTAGTGCTGGCTGGCATCTGCAACGCCAAAACGTAAAGGAATCACGTCCAAAAAGCGCGGCTCTTGAGAGGCGATGCCTTGGGCGCGCAAGTAGTCACCCGCGTAGAAAACCAGCTCGTACTCGCCTACCGTGAGGGCATCACCCTCTAAGATAGGCGCATCACAACGACCGTCGCTGTTGGTAATCACACTGCACAAGTGTTCGCGCGTGGTGCCTGCTAGGCGGAACACGTCAATGGTAATCCCCTGGCCGGGCTGTCCTTTAGCGGTATCGAGTACGTGAGTCGTTAACCGTCCCATAGCAACTCCTTAATAATCACAGTTGTTGTTTACTGTTGTTGATAACAGCTGACCGACTTAACCTATCGGTCAAAGAGTACCGTTGATACCATTTATTGTATACAGTATTCCCATTATTAAACATACTGGAGAAATTTAGTGGCTACCTCAACATCACTGACCCTTTCGCCCGCTCCTAGTACATGCAGCTTAGAAAGCTTTACCCAACATTACGGCGATGTATATGAGCACTCTCCCTGGGTGGCGGAAGCGGCCTGGAAGGAAGGGTTAAGCAATGCGCATGACGCACCTGACGCGCTAGCTGACCTGATGGGACTTATGCTGCAGCGGGCAACACCTGAACAGCAAATCGCTGTTATTCAGGCCCACCCTGACTTAGCAGGCAAAGCGGCGATGTCGGGTGAGCTGACCCAAGACTCTACACGCGAGCAAGCAGGCGCTGGGCTAGATCAATGTACGCCTGAAGAGTTTGCCCGCTTCGAACAACTTAACGCTGCTTACAAAGAAAAATTTGGCTTCCCCTTCGTCATTGCGGTGAAGGGGCTTGATCGCCACGCCATTTTGGCGGCGTTTGAAGCACGCTTACACAATGGTTTAGCTGAAGAGCGTGAAACAGCAATTAAGGAGATCATTCGTATCGCCCGCTTCAGGCTGAACGTACGGGCTGAACAGCCGTTGTAACGGGCATATCACCACGCAAAGCCCACCGCATGCAGCCACTCTTTTTTGCTTGCAGAAATAACATCTTACAACGCGTTAAAATGCATATAGACAAAAAAATGCCGCACCTGACGGTGCGGCATTTGATCTATCGATTAATAGCGTCTGATCTTTCATTATCAGTCACTTATCTAATGCAAAATAGATTACTGCTTAGCGGTTTCCACTGCTTTCTTAGTGGTCTCTTCCGCCATTTTCTGACTCTCTTGCATAAAGTTTTGGCTAATCGAGGTGACTTTTTCAGAGTCTCCTTTCATACGCTCCATTAGGTCAGAAGCTGTTTTTTGCTGACTTTCCATAGCTTTTTTAAAGCTGTCGGCATCTTTAACGTCTAACCATGTGCGTGCCTGAGCAACCGTCATATCAGAGTATGCACGTGCTGCATCCATTTGCGCGCTGACGACTTGCTGATAATAATCAAGCGCTGCCAGGGTATAAGAACGCATTGGCGATACAAAGACAGACTCAAACTGCTGGGTGGATTTCTCTGCGGCCTTGTTCATCACATAATCTCCTTAAGTGAGCTAGCGATTCGACACGCATCGATAAGCGGTCGATGATCAGGCGGTTGCCTTTACTAACAACAAAGCTAGCAGTGCCTTTTGTGCAGCGCAACATTATTTTTTAATAACATTGCTGCTAGCGACTGAAGGCGGCAACCTCATCAACCAATCAGTGACAACTTAGCGATTGCCAAACAAGTATTTACGTGCCTGCTCATCTATTTCTCCCCCCGCCTGTGGATTGACGTCTTCGATCAAAGAATAAGCTTTTCGAACAGCTGGGCGCTGTGCTACTTCATCAAACCAACGCTCTAGGTCAGGAAACTCCTCTAACGTTTGGCACTGCTTTTCCCATGGCACAATCCATGGATAAATCGCCATATCAGCAATGGAGTAACGATCACCACCCACATAATGCTGCTGAGATAGTCGTTGATCTAGCACGCTGTACAAGCGATACGTCTCGCGAACGTAACGCCCGATAGCATATTCGATTTTCTGCGGTGCATAGTGGCAAAAATGGTGGTTTTGACCCGCCATCGGCCCCAACCCGCCCACTTGCCAATGAAGCCATTGCAGCACAACATAACGCTCTCGCCCTTCAGCGGGCAGAAATTGTCCGCACTTATCAGCTAGGTATTCCAAAATAGCCCCTGACTCAAACAGTGCCAGGGGCTGACCACCGTCTTGAGGTGCATGGTCAACAATAGCGGGAATACGATTATTCGGCGCAATGGTTAAGAATTCAGGGTCAAACTGCTCGCCAAGCCCTATGTTGATAGGTTTTACTCGGTAAAGAAGTTTTGCTTCTTCAAGCATGATGGAGATTTTGTGGCCATTGGAAGTTGTCCAGTAATACAGATCAATCATTGCCATCTCCTCTCACACATACGACATAAGCCGTTTGTGTGGCTTTCCTCGTACATACGATGGATACAGGCGGCATTATTGCCGCCTGACACATTATAGATCACGAATAGTAATGGCCTTACCCGCGACCGCTTCGTGCACCTCCAGCATACGCTTAAACCACTCATCAACCGGATCATTAGCGTCAACTAATGGCTCAAGTGACACTGTATATGCCCACATCATGCTGCCAAATAGGAGGTAATCTGCTCCACTGGGTGCTTCGCCATCTAAAAATGGGCTACTGCGAAGCTGATCACGCACAGGAGCCAACATTTTTTTCAGCTGTGCTCGCCCCTGCTCTGGATTATTGACGTCCTCTAAACGCATACCAAAACGGGCTTCGCGGGTCTCTCTGAAATAGGCACGGTCGTCAGGATGTATGGCCGCTAATAAATCCAGCGCGACCGTTCGAAAAAGTGCCGGAGTCACGCTACGCTCAATATAGAGCTTAAAAAAGTGGACTCGCTGATAGCTCACTCCTTCTCCCAATACTGGATTGGCAGGATAGGCCTTATCTAAGTAGCGCATGATTTCGAAGCTATCAGTGACAACCGTGTCACCATCGGTTAACACCGGCACTTTGTCGTAGTCGGCAAAGGCAAGTGCCTCTTTATCAAGAAAACGCCAAGGAACAGTCGTATATTCCAACCCTTTGTGTGCCAGTGCCATACGAACGCGCCAGCAATAGGGAGAAAAGCGTAAGCGCTCATCGCGCCCGCATAAGTCATAAAGAGTTATTGCCACTGTGACGGCCTCCTTGTAATTAGAAACGTGGTTAAAACCAAACACACGCTGACAACAATGGGCTCAAGCCACCAAGGACGCAAGTAACGGGTTTTACTTGTTCTGAACCTACCCCAAAGGTCTTCATATCAGCTAAGTAAGCAAGCGACTTTTTCTCCATTCACTTGCCCTGTACTGCCCTCTTAGATGGAAACTGTACTGTCTATTAGTCTAATGGGTTGCAGGTAGCCCTACTGCATTGTGGAAATTGAAAAGCAAATAAAAACAATTCGTTAAATTTAAAAGAGTGGTTCAAAGCCTATACATACAATCGCCCTTAATTGGTAAGACCAATTATCCAATATAGCCATTTTTTCTACCTAACCGTATCTTTCGCACTGATCCAACCAGCATTGCCACGACCGCTGGCATCTGCCGAGCACACCAAATCAATAACAAGGGGCCATTCCTAAAATGAATGAAACTACACTTGCACTTCTGGCATTTCTGCCGCTGCTGCTTGCCGGTATTTTGCTCATTGGTTTTAAAATACCCGCAAAAATAGCGATGCCGATTGTTTTCCTGACCGCAGCCGTCATTGGTCTGACCGCTTGGGATATGTCGTTTAGCCGCGTTGCCGCGTCTACCATTCAAGGGCTGATTCAAACAGCAGGCCTTTTATGGATAATTTTTGGCGCCATCTTGCTGCTAAATACGCTTAAGCATTCTGGCGGCATCACTGCGATTCGTAACGGTTTTTCAGGCATTAGCCCTGACCGTCGCGTTCAGGCGCTAATTGTTGCTTGGTTATTCGGCTGCTTCATTGAAGGGGCTTCTGGCTTTGGTACGCCCGCAGCAGTCGCTGCACCGCTCATGGTAGCGCTTGGCTTCCCTGCACTGGCAGCCGTTGTTGTCGGCATGATGATTCAGTCCACTCCGGTCTCTTTTGGCGCCGTTGGCACCCCAGTTGTAGTGGGTGTCGGTAGCGGGCTTGATCGCGCTGGCATCACAGCCCAGTTGGAAGCTAGCGGCTCTACATGGGACGTTTTTTTCCAGCAAATTACTAGCTCTGTGGCCATCACGCACGGCATCGTAGGCATATTGATGCCTCTGATTTTGGTATTGATCATGGTGCGCTTCTTCGGTGCGAATCGCTCCTGGAAAGAAGGCCTATCCATTGCACCCTTTGCAATCTTTACTGGTATTTCGTTCGTCGTACCTTACATGCTGGTCGGCGTTTTCTTAGGCCCAGAATTCCCATCAATGATTGGTGCTATGGTGGGCTTAGCGATTGTAGTACCCGCTGCTCGCAAAGGCTTCTTGCTACCGAAAGACACATGGGACTTTCCTGAATCAACGTCTTGGCCAGATGAATGGATCGGCAACCTGCAGATCAAATTGGATGACGTTGTTGGTAAAGCGCCAATGTCGACCTTCAAGGGCTGGATTCCTTACGTCCTACTCGCGGTATTCTTGGTTGCTTCACGCACCGTTGAACCGCTGAAAGCTGCCTTGACCTCCGTTAACCTGAGCTGGAACAACATTCTAGGCGAAGCCGGTGTCAGCGGCGGTGTACAGCCGCTGTATTTGCCAGGCGGCATTATTATCGCGGTGGTCATCGTCACCTACTTCTTGCACCGCATGAACCCGCAGAAAATTAGCGCTGCCGTGTCTGAATCCACTAAAACCATCTTCGGTGCTGGCTTTGTCTTGATCTTCACCGTTCCCATGGTACGCATCCTGATTAACTCTGGCGTGAATGGTGCTGACCTTGTGTCAATGCCCGTCATGATGGCCCAGGCGGTAGCTAACAGCGTGGGGGGCATTTATCCCTTCTTTGCACCTGCGGTTGGGGCTATGGGTGCCTTTATTGCCGGTTCCAATACCGTTTCTAATCTGATGCTAGCGGAATTCCAGTTTAGCGTTGCCGAAACACTTGGGTTGTCTACGGCGATGATGGTCGCGCTGCAAGCCGTTGGTGCCGCAGCGGGTAACATGATTGCGATTCACAATGTTGTCGCCGCATCAGCGACGGTTGGCCTACTGGGTCGCGAAGGTACAACGATTCGTAAAACAATTATTCCCACGATCTACTATCTGATCTTTACTGGGATCATTGCGCTTATTGCTTTCTATGTGATTGGCATTACCGATCCACTGATGTGACGGGAAAACGTTAATCAAGAGTGAGTCATTCCTGCTGGGTAGCCTAAGGGCAACCCAGCAGCCTCTTCACGAGGGACCACTACCTGGCAACCTCAGCAGAAACAGTAAATCATTAACACGTTATTAGAATTTTCACTGTATGCAAAAGTTTTCCAGCACCGAATTAGTTATTTATGGAAAGATTTTCCATAAAGTGATTAGATAATTTTCTGCTCTCCTCACCCACAGGAGCTAACATGAACATTCTTTTCGATGAACGCCTCGACGGCGAATTCATTCACCGCGATAAAGCAGATGTTTTAGATGATCTGCAAAACGCAGTGCCGTCTTTGACGCTGCTGCACCGTGAAGAGGACTTACATCCCTTTGAGTGCGACGGCCTTGCCGCTTATCGCATCATGCCGATGCTGGTTGCATTACCCGAGACTCTGGAACAGGTAGAAGGCCTTCTAAAACGCTGCCATGCCCTGGGTGTTCCGGTCGTTACTCGTGGTGCAGGCACGGGGCTTTCAGGCGGTGCTTTACCGCTTGAACGAGGCGTCCTGCTAGTGATGTCGCGCTTCAACACGATTATTAATGTTGACCCAGATGCTCGCATTGCACGTGTACAGCCAGGCGTGCGCAACTTAGCTATTTCTGAAGCTGCTGCCCCTTACGGGCTTTATTATGCACCCGACCCATCGTCACAGATTGCTTGCTCGATTGGTGGCAACGTGGCGGAAAATGCGGGTGGCGTGCACTGCCTCAAGTATGGTCTCACCGTTCATAACGTGATGCGTGTTGATGTCATGACGATTGAAGGCGAGCGTATGACGCTGGGATCCGAAGCCCTGGATGCACCTGGCTTTGACCTCCTCGCGCTGATGAATGGCTCTGAAGGCATGTTGGGTGTGGTCACTGAAATCACCGTAAAGCTGCTGCCCAAACCTGAAACCGCCAAGGTACTCATGGCCAGCTTTGACGACGTAGAGAAAGCGGGCCGTGCTGTTGGCGATATTATTGCCGCTGGGATCATTCCTGGCGGGTTAGAAATGATGGATAAGCTGGCAATCAAGGCTGCTGAAGATTTCATCAAGGCAGGTTACCCCGTTGAAGCAGAAGCCATTCTTCTGTGTGAGCTAGATGGCGTTGAAGCCGATGTGGACGACGATTGCCAAACCGTTCGCCGAGTCTTAGAAAAAGCGGGGGCGACCGACATTCAACAGGCTCGCGATGAGGCTGAGCGGGCCAAATTCTGGGCAGGGCGAAAAAATGCCTTCCCCGCGGTGGGGCGCATGTCGCCTGACTACTACTGTATGGATGGCACCATCCCTCGCCGCGAACTCCCTCGCGTCCTCAAAGGTATTGCCGCCCTGTCGGAAGAGAGTGGCTTGGCGATTGCCAACGTCTTCCATGCCGGTGACGGCAATATGCACCCGCTGATTCTATTTGATGCCAATAAAGAGGGAGAGCTGGCTCTTGCAGAGGACGTCGGCGGAAAAATTCTGGAGCTATGCGTCGCGGCGGGCGGCTCTATCACTGGCGAACACGGTGTCGGCCGCGAAAAAATCAATCAGATGTGCAGTCAGTTTCAACCCGATGAACTAACGGTATTCCATGCCTTGAAAGCCGCTTTTGACCCACAGCGCTTACTCAACCCAGGGAAAAATATTCCTACCCTGGCGCGCTGTGCTGAGTTTGGCGCGATGCATGTGCACAACAACGAACTACCGCATCCGGAACTACCACGCTTCTGATGCGACTCCTAGTCGACTAACCACTAGGAAGCATAATGATTAGGAATCACCATGACTGAACTAGCGATACATGCTGCCGATCAAGATATCGCTGACGACCTGTGCGAACAGGTGCGCAGCGCCTATGCCAACCGCACGCCACTGCGCATAGTAGGTGGCGATACCCGCGCTTTTTACGGCCGACCGGTAGAAGGCAACGCCTTAAATATGTCGCCCCATAGCGGCATTGTCTCCTATGACCCGGTAGAGCTTGTGATTACTGTTCGTGCCGGTACGCGGTTAAGCGCACTCAACGCAGCTCTAGCCGAAGAAAATCAAATGCTGGCCTTTGAACCACCCGCGTTCAGCGATGCCAGCACCATTGGCGGTGCCGTTGCCACCGGCATGTCCGGTCCACGCCGCCCATGGGCTGGCGCAGCGAGGGATTTTGTCTTGGGCACACGCGTGATCACCCAAGAAGGAAAGTTGTTGCGTTTTGGCGGTGAAGTCATGAAAAACGTCGCCGGATACGACCTCTCACGCTTAATGGCAGGTGCTCAAGGGACGCTAGGCGTGCTAGCTGATATCTCGTTTAAAGTTCTGCCTATTCCTACTGCCACTCACAGCCTACGCCTGAGCATGAGCCTTGAAGATGCCTTGGGTAAGCTCGCCGAACTAGGACGACAGCCGCTGCCCATTACCGCAGCCGGATGGCACGCAGGCGAGCTATTTATTCGCTTAGAAGGCGGTGTAAGTTCCGTTAATGCGACCAAGGAACGCTTGGGCGGCGAATCACTTTCCAGCGATTTCTGGCAGCAACTGCGCGACCATCAGCATCCTTTTTTCAGTCTGAATGAAGGGCAAGCACTGTGGCGCTTATCATTACCCCCCAATACGCCGCCGCTAGCCTTGGATATCCCCCAAAGCGATATCTTCTATGACTGGGGTGGCAGCCAGCGGTGGATAAAAACCAGCGCGGCGGCTGATACGTTGCGCACGGTTTGCCAGCAGGCAGGTGGTCATGCCACTTGCTTTACCCCCTATGCCCAAGGCGGAGCAGAGTCACCGTTCACCCCGCTCAACCCCGTGGTCGAAAAGTATCATCGCAACCTGAAGGCCGAGTTGGATGCCTATGGCATTTTCAACTCAGGCCGTCTTTATGCGGCGTTTTAATCAGGAGAGTAGACATGCAGACGCACTTTACCGATGCTGATCGCCAAAAACCGCATATTCAGGAGGCCGAGCGCATTCTGCGCACCTGCGTACACTGCGGCTTTTGTAATGCTACCTGTCCCACCTATCAACTGCTAGGCGACGAGCGGGACGGACCACGCGGGCGCATCTATTTAATGAAAGAGCTGCTGGAAAGCCGCGATGATAATGATCAGGTCACCGAAGAGACACGCCTGCATCTAGACCGCTGTTTGACCTGTCGCAATTGTGAAACCACCTGCCCTTCAGGCGTGGAATATCACAAACTTTTGGATATCGGTCGTGCAGAAATTGACCGCCGGGTTCCTCGCCCCATGGCCGAACGCGCCCAACGCTATGCGCTGCGTAAGATGCTGGTAGACCCTAAGCGCTTCAAAGCACTTCTGTCCTTAGGGCAAACCTTCAAACCCCTGGTGCCTGGCAAGCTACGCAGTAAGATGCCACCGACGCCAGTCGACGCAGGCCAACGTCCGGATAGCCAACGCCATTCTCGCAAGGTGCTAATATTAGAAGGGTGCGTTCAACCAGGCCTATCGCCAAACACCAATGCAGCGACCGCTCGACTGCTAGACCGTCTTGGGATTAGCGTGACGCCCATCAGCGAAGCAGGCTGCTGTGGAGCCATTGATTTCCACCTGAATGCCCAGGACGATGGTCGCACTCGCATGCGTGCCAATATCGATGCTTGGTGGCCACAGATCGAACAAGGGGCTGAGGCCATTGTTCAAACGGCCAGCGGCTGCGGCGCTTTTGTCAAAGAGTATGGCGACATGCTCAAAGACGACCCAGCCTATGCCCAGAAAGCGCAAAAAGTCAGCGCACTGGCGAAAGATATTGTCGAAATACTGCGCGATGAGCCAGTAGAGAAGCTCAAGCTGAAAGAGCACCAACGTCTCGCGTTTCACTGCCCTTGCACACTGCAGCACGCCCAGAAGCTCAATGGTGCGGTTGAAGGCGTGCTCAGCAAGCTGGGGTTTTCGCTAACGCCGGTACAAGATGCGCATCTATGCTGTGGCTCAGCTGGCACCTACTCGGTTACCCAGCCAGCGCTTGCCACACAGCTGCGCGATAACAAGCTCAATGCGCTGGAAGCTAGCAACCCAGAGGTTATCATCACTGCCAATATTGGCTGCCAAACCCATCTTGCTAGTGCCAATCGCACCCCGGTACGGCACTGGGTGGAAGTGGTGGATGCTGCCCTGGTATAAACACTAATTCACTTTGCCGCGCTAACAAGCTTTTACAAGCAAACAATAGCGCGGCACTTTACTCCCCTTGATCAAAAGGAAAGTTTGATGCAAAGCAAAGCTGTTCTCGGCCAAGCCGATGTCATTCAGGTACTAGATGCTGCTCAAAAAGAAGCCGATAACAACGGCTGGCCGGTCACCATTGCCATAACGGATGATGGCGGGCATCTACTCGCTCTGCGCCGCTTAGACGGTGCTGCACCCTTCAGTGCCGATGTAGCAACACATAAAGCGCGCAGTGCAGCACTAGGCCGTAAAGAGACCCAAGTATTTGAAGAAATGATTAACGGTGGGCGCACGGCATTTGTCTCTGCGCCACTGCAAGGTTTGCTGTCAGGCGGCGTTCCTATCATCGTCGATGGCAACGTCGTGGGTGCTGTCGGCATCTCAGGCGTGAAGCCTGACCAGGACGTACAGATCGCCAAAGCCGGGGTAAGCGCTATCGCCTGATATTACCGTGCAGCTGCATGGCTGCACGTTATGGCGCTAGAGAATGGACTCAAGGTACTAAATGACACGCAATAAAAAGCCCAGATCAATGATCTGGGCTTTTTGGAATTCGTTCGACTAAAACGTTTAGTCGATGAGTGCTTAAATGGCGGACCGGACGAGACTCGAACTCGCGACCTCCGGCGTGACAGGCCGGCATTCTAACCGACTGAACTACCGGTCCACTTTAAGTCACTTATTTCTAACCATGAAACTAGCTATTTAAAAGCGGTTCAGAGGCGCTTAAAAACATTCAGCTAAATGGTGGGTGGTACTGGGTTCGAACCAGTGACCCCCAGCTTGTAAGGCTGGTGCTCTCCCAACTGAGCTAACCACCCAGGGCATTTAAAGCAATAATGCTTCAAATGGTGCAACTTGATAAGTTATCGTGGCGGACCGGACGAGACTCGAACTCGCGACCTCCGGCGTGACAGGCCGGCATTCTAACCAACTGAACTACCGGTCCGAATAGCGATAACTTTTATACGGTAATAATTGATGATGGCGGACCGGACGAGACTCGAACTCGCGACCTCCGGCGTGACAGGCCGGCATTCTAACCAACTGAACTACCGGTCCACTTAATGCATCAATTGCTACTGCTTCACGTTTCCAACCGACCAAATAAATGGTGGGTGGTACTGGGTTCGAACCAGTGACCCCCAGCTTGTAAGGCTGGTGCTCTCCCAACTGAGCTAACCACCCGCTGGTCACGTGGCGCTGCATTCTACAGGAACTTGGTGATATGTCAACACGGCGCGTTCAAATTTTCGATTCAAACCAGCGTATTGCCACTCGTCACACGTACCTTGCTTGGTGAGCGCGGACGAAGGATGCCGCAAGTATGGCCGCTTCGTCAATCAAAACTTGCTGATTTAATCCAGAAACACGTCTAGGTTTAAAATCATGATCGCCATCAGCAAGCCAAGCAACGTTAATATTATTAGGAAGGTTATAGCCTGAAACCTCATCTACATTGCCAAAGGGATCTCGCTCCCCCTGAAGAATCTGCACGGGGCAACGAATAGCGGGAAAATGTTCCAAACGGGTTTTGTCTAGTTTTTTAGGTGGATGGAAAGGATAGCCCGCGACAATAACGCCAGGACCATGCACTTCATTATTGGCAAGCATTTCACTGGCAAATAAAGTGGCAACACGCCCACCCATCGACTTACCGCCCACCCACAAGGGCTGATCGCTTAAAGACGTCAGTAGCGAGTACCATGAGGCAAAATTAGCCACCGTTTGCTTGATAGGGGGTGGCGGACGGCGTTTACCCTGCTCGTTAATCTGCTGCATGTAGGGAAAATCAATTGCCAATACCTGCATGCCTTGCGCTGCTAACGTCGCGGCAAATTGCCGCATAAACACAGAGCAATGACCCGCCCCTGCGCCATGAGCAAGTAGTATTCGGCCTACCTTAGGCGACCCCAAAACTGAAAGCGGGCCGTGCCCAGTCACTATAAACCGCTGTACGCTGGGATTAGCTAACGCGTCGTTTAAAGCTGCTGGGTGTATATCGACGAAACCAAAACCCGCGTAATAAGACACGATTAACTCCTAATAATTCAGTGTTACTTCTATTGGCGTGTTCAGCTTAGGGCGCGGCTGCGATAGAATCTCTATCGGATCTTGACCTGCATCATCAAGCGGGTGGCCGCACCCGGGCAAAATGCTAATGCAAAATGCTACGGGTTACCCCCTAACCGCGTTCGATGGGAACATGAAATGAGCACAGCACTGGAACACCCGACCTACAACTACAAGGTAGTTCGGCAGTTCGCGATCATGACCGTTGTGTGGGGCATTGTAGGTATGACGCTTGGCGTTATCCTTGCCTCCCAGCTAGTTTGGCCGCAACTGAACCTCGGCTTACCTTGGACAAGCTTCGGGCGCTTACGTCCGTTACACACTAACGCTGTTATCTTCGCCTTCGGTGGCTCAGCGCTATTTGCGACGTCTTACTATGTCGTACAGCGTACCTGTCAGACTCGCCTGTTCTCTGACAAGCTCGCAGCGTTCACCTTCTGGGGATGGCAAGCGGTTATTCTCTCGGCTGTCGTGTCATTGCCGCTAGGCTATACCACTACAAAAGAGTATGCAGAGCTTGAATGGCCTATCAATATTTTGATTGCGGTCGTTTGGATTAGCTACGCTATCGTTTTCTTAATGACGATTAAAAAGCGCACCACTTCCCATATTTACGTGGCGAACTGGTTCTTTGCAGCGTTTATTTTGACCGTCGCGGTGCTGCACATCGTTAATAATGCGGCCATTCCGGTCACCCCCATGTACTCCACCTCGATTTATGCGGGTGCGGTAGATGCGATGGTGCAGTGGTGGTATGGCCACAATGCGGTCGGCTTCTTCCTGACGGCAGGCTTCCTGGGCATGATGTACTACTTCGTGCCAAAACAGGCCGAACGCCCGGTCTATTCCTACCGCCTCTCCATCGTCCATTTCTGGGCGTTGATTATGATTTATATGTGGGCAGGCCCCCACCACCTTCACTACACAGCGCTGCCTAACTGGGCACAGTCGCTGGGTATGATTATGTCTATCATCCTGCTTGCGCCTTCCTGGGGCGGTATGATTAACGGCATGATGACCCTGTCTGGCGCTTGGCATAAACTGCGCACCGATCCAACACTTCGCTTCCTGGTGGTAGCGCTGTCGTTCTACGGCATGTCGACGTTTGAAGGGCCAATGATGGCCATCAAGACCGTCAACGCGCTGTCGCATTACACCGATTGGACCATTGGTCACGTGCATGCTGGTGCGCTAGGTTGGGTAGCGATGATTACCATTGGCTCTATGTACCACCTGATTCCGCGGGTCTTTGGGCGTACCGAGATGTACTCCGTCAATCTAATTGCGGTGCATTTCTGGTTAGCCACCATTGGTACTGTGTTGTATATCGCCGCCATGTGGGTCAACGGCATCATGCAAGGCCTAATGTGGCGCGCGATTAATGCTGACGGCACGCTGATGTACACCTTTGTAGAGTCTGTCGAAGCCAGTGGCCCCGGCTACTTTGTGCGTATGATTGGCGGCCTCTTCTGGGTAACAGGCATGCTAATTATGGCATTCAACGTTTACATGACCGTAAAACGTCGCGAAACGATTAGCCATTCAGCGCCACAAGCCGCTTAAAACGGGGAAGTTGAGACCAATGAAACACGAGATTGTTGAAAAGAACGTTGGCCTGCTCGCCGTGTTGATCCTGGTTGCGATCAGCTTTGGCGGCCTGGCCGAAGTCGTACCGCTGTTCTTTCAAAAGCAAACAACTGAGCCAGTTGAGGGCCTCAAGCCTCTCACCGCACTGGAACTGGAAGGGCGCGACATATACCGCCGCGAGGGCTGCGTAGGCTGCCACTCCCAGATGGTTCGCCCCTTCAGGGCAGAAACCGAACGCTATGGCCACTATAACGTGGCAGGCGAACAGGTTTACGAACACAACTTCCTTTGGGGTTCTAAGCGCACTGGGCCGGATCTTGCTCGCGTAGGTGGACGTTATAGTGATGATTGGCACCGCGCCCACCTCTATAACCCACGAGATGTGGTACCCGAGTCAGTCATGCCTGAATATCCTTGGCTGTTTGAAAACACCTTGGATGGCGAATCGACACCGGCAAAAATGCGCACGCTGCGTCAGCTAGGCGTGCCATATACCGATGAAGATATCGCCACTGCGACAGAAGACGTTCGCGGCACCCAGGAAATTACTGCACTGGTGGCCTACTTGCAGCAATTAGGCACCGTGCTTGAGGGCACTCGTTAAGTTATGGATACGGGAACTTTCCGCGGCCTTATCACGCTGATATTGATTGTCGCTTTTATTGGCATCTGTTTATGGGCTTATTCCAAGCGACGCAAACCAGACTTCGACGAAGCAGCTAACCTGCCTTTCGCCGATGACGATGATAAGCAACCGACCCGTGACAAGCATGCTTCGTCTGAGCACGAAGTGGATTCCCGCCACGACAGGGGAGATAAAAATACATGAATAATTTATGGGGTGACTCCCTATCCAGCTTCTGGAGCGCCTGGATCATTGTCGTCACACTGGGCACTATCGCTCTGAGCGTTTGGATCTTATTATCCAACCGTCGTACCGATAAAACACCCGATGCTGATGGCAATATCGAAACCACTGGCCACGCGGCTGATGGGATCGAAGAGTACGACAACGCACTACCCCAGTGGTGGTTCAAGCTGTTTATCCTCACCGTTATTTTTGCCTTGGGCTACTTAGTACTTTACCCAGGCCTAGGTAACTATGCGGGCATTTTGGGCTGGTCCCAAGAAGGCCAGTGGGAAGAAGAGGTTGCTAATGCCGAAGAGCGCTTCACACCGATTTTTGCTCAGTATCAGGAAATACCTATTCCTGAATTGGCAAAAGACGCTGAAGCAATGCGGGTAGCAGAGCGTGTTTTCCTGAACAACTGTGCGGTATGTCACGGTTCTAACGCCCAAGGTGGTTACGGCTTCCCGAACCTCACCGATGACGACTGGCTGTATGGCGGTGAGCCGGAAAACATCATGACGACGTTGAATAATGGCCGTAATGGATTAATGCCTGCCTGGCAGCAGCTTGGCGAGAACAACATTGAGAACCTCACTCAGTACGTTCTCTCAATGTCTGGCGAAGAGCATGATGCAGACCGCGCAGCCAGTGGCGAAAGCACTTTCCTAGCAGCGTGCGCGGCATGTCATACACCCAGTGGAACGGGAAATACCGCGCTTGGCGCACCTAACCTTACTGATGATGTATGGCTCTATTTGGCACCGGGACAAAGCGTTGCTGATTCTGTCCGCCAAACACTGCGCAATGGTCGTAACGGCCACATGCCAGCACAAGCGGCTTATATCGGTGAAGAGCGTGTTCATCTAGTAGCCGCTTATGTCTACAGCCTACGCTTCAACGACTAATCGCTTAGTTAGTAGCAACCGCTTGTAGGTAGTATCACGAGGGTGCGGTTTCATACCGCACCCTTTCTTCATCCACCGTCCGTCCAGATACCCTTTCTATCCGTTACACTATTATTTAGCGACACGGCATACAGTTGTGTTATCTAGCGTCGCAGGTTTAACGCCACGATATCCATGCTGCCGCCCATTCCCGCCTTAGTGAGCTGCGATCATCGCCATGGAAAAAATACCTAGCCAAGATATTACGCCGCCGCCCGTTGGGCACCATACCCCTGGGGAAAGTACAACTCAGAGCATGTATGCTAAGCGCCGACATATTTATGTGCGCGAAATTAAAGGGCTCTTCCAGAAAGTAAGGCGCAGCGCCAACTGGGCGCTTATGCTGGGCTTTTTTCTGCTTCCATGGCTGAACTGGGGCGACCGCCCTGCCATCTGGTTTGACCTTCCAGGCCGAGAGTTTCATATTTTTGCTGCCACATTTTATCCCCAAGAGTTCGTATTACTTTCGTGGCTGCTTATTATCTGTGCCTTTGGACTATTTTTTATTACTGTTTTTGCTGGACGCGTTTGGTGTGGCTATACCTGCCCACAAAGCGTCTGGACATTCTTATTTATTTGGCTTGAGCACCGCATAGAGGGATCTAGAAACCACCGTATTAAGCTCGACAAGCAGCCAATGAATGCTGACAAAGCGTGGCGGAAAGGAGCTAAACATTCCGCTTGGTTACTGATTTCTTTGGCTACTGGCATTACTTTTGTGGGTTACTTCACCCCCATCCGCACGCTAGTAACGGAACTGCCTACGCTAGAAGCCCATGGCTGGTCCTATTTTTGGGTTGGCTTCTTTTTAGTATTTACCTATTTAAATGCAGGCTGGCTGCGTGAGCAGGTGTGTATTTACATGTGCCCCTACGCGCGCTTCCAATCAGTCATGTTTGATCGCGACACGCTGATCGTGTCGTACGACGAAGCACGCGGCGAGCCAAGAGGTCGGCGGAAGAAGTCGCTTAGCCATACTCAGGCGAGAGAAGCCGGCTTTGGCGACTGTATAGACTGCGAGCTATGCGTTCAGGTTTGCCCAACAGGTATTGATATTCGTGATGGGCTCCAGTACGAGTGCATTACCTGTGCAGCCTGCATTGATGCCTGTGACAGCGTCATGGACAAAATGGGCTACCCCAAAGGGCTTATTCGCTACACAACGGAAAATGCGCTAGAAGGCAAGAAAAGCCACATCTTACGGCCTCGACTGCTGGGCTACTTTGCCGCGCTGATTATTATGGTCGTTGCGTTTGCCTGGGCGGTTAACGACCGCATACCACTTAGTTTCGACGCCGAGCGTGAGCGCACACAGCTGTATCAAATGACCCGAGAAGGGCAAATCAGCAATGTTTACAGCCTTACAGTGCGTAACCTTGATAACCAGCCACACACTTACCAAATCAGTGTGTTAGGCCTACCCAGTTTAACGCTAGATAGCGCGTCGATTAGCGTGCCAGCCGGCGAGTCTCGCATTCAGGTAGTCACCGTACTTGCAAACCCTCAAGATCTAAGCCAGCCCAGCCACCCCATTACTTTTGTGCTACAAGCACAACAAGATGAGCAAATCCGTCAGGAGCGTGAAGCCCGCTTCTTAGGTAACGCCAGGAGATAAATGCGTTATGTCAGACCCTACGATTACACCTTGGTACAAACAGTTCTGGCCATGGTTTTTGTTAGGCTTGCTGTTCTCCTCCATTATTGTCAGCACGACCTTTGCGGTTATGTCGATCAAAAGCTACGACGGTATGGTGGTACAAGAAGATTACTACGAGCACGGCAAAGCAATTAACATGGTATTCGCCAAGCAAGAGCAAGCGCGCGCTTTAAATTTAAGTGCCGAGTTACGCATTGATCCGCTTACCAGCGATATTGTTGTTGATCTTGCGGGTGATGCTCGCCCAGATAAGCTCTATCTAGATCTTATCTTTCCCACCGAAGACGATCGTGACCAGTCGTTTGTACTAGAGCATGTGCGCGAAGGCCGCTACATCACTCAAGGACCTGACAATCTGCGCTATCGCTGGTATCTACAGCTACAGCCAGAGCAAGGCGATGAATCAGAATGGCGCCTTATCGGAGAAGCACGCTTTCCTGACGAAAACACGATTGCACTACTACCTGGCGGGCGCTCGGAGAACGAATGACCACGACCGCCCTTAGCTGCTACCACTGCGGCAACCCGGTGCCCGAAGGGGCACCGTGGCGAATTAACATTGACGACACATCCAAACCACTATGCTGCCCAGGTTGCGAGGCCGTCGCCCACGCCATCGTTGATGGCGGGTTGGAGAGCTATTATCGCTATCGCACAGAAATGCCAGAGCGCCCTGACGAGCGCCAAGCTGCCAAAGCAGAAACCTGGTCGGTATTTGATGACCCAGGGCTGCAAGCGCAGTTTGTTCACCCAGAGGGTGACGAAGGACAAGTACGAGCCACACTAGCAATAGACGGCATCACCTGTGCAGCCTGCGCCTGGCTCATTGAACACCGTTTGAATGCACTTGATGGCGTTACTTCTAGCGCGGTCAACCTTACCCATCATCGCCTACGTGTGAGCTGGGACCCCGCCGTCATCAACCTCTCACAGCTGTTCGCTGAACTAGCGGCCATTGGCTACGATGCGCAGCCCTATGAACCTGATCAAGCCCAAACGCGCTTACAACATGAAGAACGCATGAATGTGCGCCGCCTGATTGTCGCGGCTGTCGGGATGATGCAGGTCATGATGTTCTCCATTCCCATTTATGTATCGGGGCCAGGTGAGCTTAGCGAAGACTTTTACGCTCTGTTTCACTGGCTATCGTTTGCCCTAGCCACGCCCGTGGTATTTTTCTCAGCGCAGCCTTTTTTCCGTAACGCATTGCGTGATCTGAAAACCGGCGTTCTTGGCATGGATGTGCCGGTCTCGCTAGCCATTGGCGGCGCCTATTTGGCGAGCAGTTATGCAGTGCTGTTTAACGTTGGCGATGTTTATTTCGACTCGGTCGCCATGTTTACCTTCTTCTTGCTATTTGGCCGCTATGTAGAAGGTAGGGCCAGGCGGCGCAGCGGCCACAGTGGCAATGCGCTGAGCGGCGTTTTGCCGGTGTCCGCTATTCGCCTTGAAGCTGATGGCAGTGAACGCATTCTGCCTGCCAGTGAACTTAAAGAAGGCGACCGCGTGCTCATCAAGCCCGGTCATGGCGTTCCCGCTGACGGCATTATCGAAGACGGCGAATCCAGCCTTGATGAGTCGATGCTGACCGGTGAGTATTTGCCAGTGACTCGACGGGTAGGCGAAAGCGTGGTGGGTGGCAGCCAAAACATGGAAAACCCGCTCACCATAAAGGTAACCCATGCTGGCAATAGCGCCAGAGTGGCCGGTATTGTCGATTTAACCGATCGCGCCTTTGCAAGTCGCCCACGACTTGCCCAGATGGCGGCGCGTATGGCGCACCTGTTTGTATTACGACTGCTGATCGTTACCGCGTGTGTCACCGTAGCATGGTGGTTTATTGATCCATCTCGCGTGCTATGGGTACTACTCTCGGTATTAGTAGTCACTTGCCCTTGTGCACTGGCGCTGGCCACCCCCACTGCGCTGACAGCAGGGCATGGCCAATTGCGCCAGCGAGGCGTACTAATTACACGTGCTGACGCGATCGAATCACTCTCCAACGTCACCCGCGTGATCTTTGATAAGACCGGTACGCTGACCCGCGGCGAAATGCAGCTGACCCAAACGCATCCTATTGACCAACAGCATCTCGCCCACAGCGATACGACGCTCAGTGAAGAGCATGCCCAAGCCATCGCGGCGGCGCTAGAGGCACACTCTGAACACCCCATTGCCAGAGCTTTTCGCCCATTTAGAGATGCCACTCTGCAGGCACGCAACATCAAAAGTGTGACTGGAAGCGGGCTAGAAGGCACTTTAAACGGCGCAACATGGCGATTAGGCAAACCTGATTTTGCGACGACAACCGCGCTGCCTCCACCAGGCACCGGCCAGTGGCTTTTACTCAGTGAAAACAGCGCACCACGTGCCTGGTTCAAGCTACACGATGGCATTCGTGAAGATGCGGCTCAAACCGTTGCCGCACTTCAAGCCCGCGGATTGGAAGTAGAACTACTTTCTGGTGACACGCAAGAAGCGGTAGAGAGCTTGGCAGAACAGCTCAATATTACCACGTGGCACGCTGGCAAATCGCCTGAGGGCAAGCTGGCACGACTACGTGAGTTACAAGCCAGCGGTGAGCGTGTCGTGATGATCGGTGACGGTATCAATGATGTGCCGGTATTAGCTGGCGCTGACGTTGCCATTGCTATGAATGGCGCCACAGACCTCGCCCGTACCCGCGCCGACGCGATATTGCTCAGTCCACGCCTAATGCGTATTTTTGAGGCGATTGATATTTCCTGCGCCACACGCCGAATTATGCGCCAAAATATGATGTGGTCGGTTTGCTACAACTTTTCGGCACTGCCTTTAGCAGCAATGGGGTTAATCCCCCCCTGGCTCGCTGCGATTGGCATGTCGCTAAGTTCCCTGATTGTGGTAGGTAACGCGCTGCGTCTCACTCGCTGGCGTACGCCGCCCGCCCCTCAGATTGCCCTATCAACACCGGTGACGGCATGACGATTTTATACTTACTGATACCCCTTTCACTCACTCTTCTGGGCCTCGCGGTGTGGGCGTTTTTCTGGGCCGTGAAACACGACCAGTTTGACGATTTGGAAGGCCCAGCCCACCGCATTCTATTCGACGATGATGAGAATGACCTGACTCCCGAGCAGCGTGCCGCACGTAAAAAAAGCGGCTCTTCTTCTCAAGATAACCAAGAGCCGCCCGCATGAATCCGACGGGACTTGATTTACCGCCCCTGCTAGCCGCGTTTGTATTTGGCTTAATGGGCGGCGCCCACTGTATCGGCATGTGTGGCGGCATTATGAGCGCGCTGACCTTTGCCGTACCGCCTAGCATGCGACACCCTGCCCGCATGGGTGGGCTGCTGATTAGCTATAACGCCGGACGCATTCTCAGCTATATGGTGGCGGGTGCCATTGTTGCTGCACTTGGCACACTTATCTCACTTTCTCCGTCTGCACGTGTTGCATTGCAGGCTTTCGCCGCATTGATGCTCATCTTAATGGCGCTCTATATCGCCAACTGGTGGAAAGGACTGCTGAAAGTAGAAGCGGTGGGAAGGCACCTTTGGCGATATATTGAGCCAGTGGGAAGACGCCTGATGCCTGTCGTGCGACTTCCTCAAGCCTTCGCCCTAGGGACACTGTGGGGCTGGCTACCCTGTGGGCTGGTTTACTCCATGCTAGCCTGGAGCTTAGCGATTGCAGACCCACTCGATGGCGCGCTTCTAATGGGGGCTTTTGGCCTGGGTACACTCCCTGCTCTGCTGGCAACAGGACTTGCAGCACAGCAGTTAAGCCATTTAATTCGCCACCCTGCCACTCGCAGCGTCGCCGCACTGTCGATTATAAGTTTCGCCCTTTGGCAGCTATGGACGCTTATTCCTCTAACAGCGCATTAGTCAGACCCTCCTATAGTTTGATATAGCTCAACGCATTCCAAGTGACACCGACGTAGCATGCCGAGAGAACACTGAGCGACGGCGCTCAGTCACTCCTTTTGTTTACTTCTCACTTCGGAGCGCTCGCCATGCCCGTTCATGCCACTGCTGCCTTCTCACCTACCAACACTGATGTGTCTGGGGCTAATGCCTGGAATGAAACGCTGCTGCGTCGCTATGACAAAAGTGGCCCACGTTACACGTCCTACCCGACAGCTCTAGCGTTTCATGAGCAGTTTAGTGCCGATGACTTTACTCAGGCGCTAGCGCGCAGTAACGAGAGCCACCGCCCGCTATCACTGTATGTACATGTACCCTTTTGTCGAAGAATTTGCTTCTACTGCGCTTGCAATAAAATCGCAACGAAGAATACCGCCCTTGCAGAACCTTACCTTTCTCGGCTAGATCGAGAAATGGTGCTCACTGCCCGCCATTTAGACATTTCACGCCCGGTGCAACAGTTACACTGGGGTGGTGGTACGCCCACATTTCTAACCTTGGCACAGATGGGGGACCTAATTGACCGCCTAGATGCCCGTTTTGGTTTATCTAGCTCAGCCGATCGCGATTACGCTATTGAAATAGATCCTCGTGAAGCAGATGTATTTACGTTGCGCCATCTACAGTCTCTCGGCTTTAATCGACTAAGCCTTGGCGTGCAGGATTTAAATCCGCAGGTACAAAAAGCCATCAACCGAGTACAACCCCGGGTACTCACCGAAACGTTGATGGAAGAAGCACACCGTCTTGGTTTTCGCTCACTCAATCTTGATTTAATTTATGGGCTGCCATTTCAAACCGAAAAAAGCTTTGCTGAGACGCTAAGTCAAGTCATCGAACTCAACCCTGCACGGCTGTCCGTATTTAATTATGCGCACATGCCCACCCGCTTTGCGCCACAACGACGCATTAACGAAACGGACCTCCCCAGCGCTGATGAAAAGCTGGCTATTTTGCATACCACCATAGAAATGCTGACTAACGCAGGCTATGTGCATATTGGCATGGATCACTTTGCACGACCTGACGATAGCCTAGCGATTGCACAGCGCAACGGCACCTTACAACGCAATTTCCAGGGCTACTCTAGCCATGCACAGTGCGATTTAGTTGGCTTAGGCGTATCCGCTATATCACGGGTTGACGACGTTTACGCACAAAACCCGACTCAGCTTGACCAATATGAAGCAGCCTTAGATCAAGGTAAGCTGGCAACCGTCAAAGGATTAAGGTTAAATAAGGACGACCTAATACGAAGAGACGTGATTGAACGGCTAATGTGCGACATGCACATTGATCTAGCGGCAGTTGGAAAGCGTTGGCACATCGATGCTAATGACTATTTCTCCACCGCAATTGAGCAATTGAAGACAGCTGAGCAAGACGGCTTAATCACTCGCCATCAGCAAGTTATTAGCGCCACCCCCACTGGACGGCTACTGATTCGCCATTTGGCGATGGCCTTTGATGCTCGCCTAGCTGATCAGCCTACTCAGCGCTACTCTAAGATTGTATAAGCTTCTTGAGACGTCTTGCCTCTGGGCCTATGATGGCTAACGAGAAAGGGAGAATGATATGCCACACCCCGCCAGCCAACGACGCTCACTGCTGCAAGAGGCGCGCTGCCAGACCTGTAGCCTAAGCTCGCTGTGTCTACCGCTTGCCTTAGAGCTTGAGGACATGAGCCAGTTTGATGCCATCATTCGCCGCCGCGCACCACTCAAAAAAGGCGAGCCCCTATTTCGTCAGGGTGATCACTTCACTAGTGTGTATGCCGTCCGCTCAGGCAGCCTGAAACAGGTGACCAGCGAAGGGAACGGCAATGATCAGTTGACAAATTTCTACCTTCCCAGCGAACTAGTGGGATTGGACGGAATTGACGAAGAGCACTACCCCGGTAGCGTCATTGCACTGGAAACCACTACGGTGTGTGAAATCCCATTTGACCGTTTGGACCTGCTTTCCGAAGAACTGCCCGAACTACGTGGCCAGCTTTATCGGAGCATGAGCAAAGAATTGCGAGATGACCGGCGTATGATGCGCTTGCTATCGCGCAAAACGGCCGATCAGCGACTAGCCAGCTTTTTAGTCACCCTTTCAGACCGTTTTCGTCGACGTGGATACTCGCCTTATAGCTTCAGACTCTCCATGTCCCGCGCCGACATCGGCAATTACTTAGGCTTGGCGGTAGAAACGGTCAGCCGTATTCTTAGCCGCTTTCAACAGCAAGAGGTGGTGGCTGTTTCCGGTCGCGAGGTTAATATTTTAGATATGCGGCGCCTCATCACGCTAGCTGAAGAGGAAGAACAGTCGGCTAGTCCACGCTAAGCGCCTGAATACGCCCTTCCATCAACGCCGCTTGTTTGGCTTCAAGGCCAGCAAAGTCAAATAAACGGCGGTCTGCTAGCTGGGAAGGCGCTACATTGGTCACCGCTTTAAACATGCTTTCTAGACGTCCTGGGTGTTTTTTATCCCACTCAGCCAACATATCTTTGACAACTTGACGCTGGAGATTGGGCTGAGAGCCACATAAGTTGCAGGGAATAATAGGGAATTCCATTAGTCGAGAAAACTCTCCAATATCAGCCTCTTTGCAGTAGGCAAGGGGGCGAATGACAATATTCTTGCCATCGTCAGATAAAAGTTTGGGAGGCATTGCTTTCAAAGTGCCACCAAAGAACATGTTAAGAAATAACGTTTCTAAAATATCTTCACGATGATGCCCTAGGGCAATTTTCGTTGCCCCAATTTCCTCGGCAAACCCATAGAGCGAGCCACGTCTTAGTCGTGAGCAGAGCGCGCAGGTCGTTTTTCCTTCTGGGGTTTTCTCTTTCACCACCGAGTAGGTGTCACGCTCTAGAATGTGGTATTCAACACCCACTTTATCTAGGTACTGGGGCAGCACATGCTCCGGGAAGCCTGGCTGTTTTTGATCCATATTGACAGCGACCAGAGAGAAGTTAACAGGCGCGTTGCGCTGCAGGTTAAGCAGTATCTCCAGCATCGTATAGCTATCTTTGCCGCCAGACAGGCACACCATCACCTTGTCACCTTCACCAATCATTTGATAATCAATGATGGCGTTGCCAACCTCTCGCCGTAAGCGCTTTTGTAGCTTATTAAATTCACGCTTTTGTTTAGCGGCGTGATGCTCGGATGGTGTCTGTGCGCTATTAACAGCAGGGCTGTCAACAGAAACAGTATCAGGCGCTGCGGGGTCAAAATAGTTAGGTTGTAGCATGGTGTAGGCACTGCCGATGGTAGAAGAAGCAGCGGGCATTCTAACAAGACTCACCACGTCCACCCAAGATAAACCCGTGGATTCATCCCATGAGGGTAGTAACGACTACCCTTGCTGGGCGATCTCGCGCTGCAAACGCAGATATAAAAGCGCGCTTGCGGTTGCATCCCCCAGCACTCCCATCCATTGAAGAGCGGGTATTTGCCAACGAGCGAGCGCTTCGGTTAGGCGGCCGCTCGTCTCACACTGTGGATGTAAGCGACGCAGCTGACGATAGTGTAGCTTTCCAACATCGACCTGGGCATTGGGCAAACCAAATCCCAACCCGGCTTTAAACAAAAGATTTAGGTGTTCCACCGAGCGGCCTAACTGCCAACCAATTAGCGGCCGATTACCGATGAATTCAGCTAGCGCCCCAAGATGCTCAGCGTTAGGCGCCAGCACCGTGTCCGTCGCATACAGCTGATGATGTCGCCGCAATGCAGGGGCGTTGTTGTTTTGCTCTTCTGCCAGGGTAGCCACCCAGGCTCGGCTGGTCTGCACTCTCCCTGGGCTTAAGACAACAGCAGCGACGCTGACCACCGGCGCTTGGCCTGGGCTAACCTGGCAGGCAAGCGCCACCATTTCTTCCCCCATGTAGGGCTGAAACAGCCATGCGTAGGGGGAATCTGCCCAACGTCGACGGTCGCTTTCGCGCTGCATTAATGTACGCAGCGAGCCACTGAGCAGTGACATATGCCGGTCTAACAAGCGCATTCCGCTCACGAATACTCCAAATGATAACGATGGGAGAGCCGCTGCTTAAAATCTTTTACGATATGCAGCGCCTCACGCAACAGGTCACGCTCAAGGGACGAGAGTTCTTGCACCACAACACGGTTACTACGCTGCTGAGTCGACGCTTCTGCTGTCTGCAACTGCTGCTTTAAACGTAGTTCGGTAAACAGCGCCAGCGCCTCGCCCAGGTCGTCAGCAAAACGGCGATCAAGACGACCATCTTCTGCTAAAGCGTCCAGGCGATCTAAGGTGGAAGTGGCATTAATGCGTCGCTCGAGGGCCATTGTGCGCACCCCATGAACAATAGGGAAAATACCGCCTTTTTTAATATCGATCCCATGCTGAGGCTTTTTTAAGGAGCCAAATAGCGTTAGCGGTGTTGAGAAACGCAGCGCAGCACGCGCAAAGTAAGACAGCAATAGCTCATCCCGTGAGCAGCGTTCAAACAGCTCTGCACGCACGCTGTCTAGCAATTGCGGATTACCAGCCACACCATGGGCATCCAGCAAAATCGCCAGCTTCATTAGGCTGTCGCCATCTCTTGCACTCACCCATTTAGCAATGTTGTTTTTCCATTGCGACACAGTGCCAACCCATTCAGGATTAGACACCATGATATTACCTGGGCATGGTGGGTAGCCGAGCTGAATCAGCGTTTGGGTAAGCACATTCATGTCTTCGGCAAGCGAAGGCCATTGGCTGTCATCGGCTAAAATCAGGCCATTATCTTGATCTGTTTTAAGAATTTGTTCACCGCGCCCTTCGCTCCCCATCACCATTAGGCAACTTTGGGAGTGATACTGCTCAGGAATAACAAATGACCACGCTTTATTGATAATTCGGCCATTCAACGCGGCCAGTAGGTCCATGGCAAAACGTAGCTTGACCCCTTGCGCCATAAGCGCATTCACCAATTCTGGCGTGCGTTGACTGGCAGCCGCCAATGCTTCTAAGCTATTCGCCTGTTCTACCTGCAGACTAACGACATAGCTACGGCTCGAAAAATAGCTAAGGACATCCGTTAGCTCCACCACCCCTTTCAGGGCGCCCTGTTCCATAACCACTACCCGCGTTACTTTATGCCGCGTCATCAGCACGAGCGCTTCAAATAAGTATTGATGGGGGGTAACGGTCACCAACGAGAAATGGGCCACATCCTCAACGGGCGCTGTATGTTCATAGTTATTCAGCACGACACCATTGAGCAAATCGGTTTTAGTGACAATGCCAAACTCGCCCTGGGTTTTGACTAGCAAGCTATCTGCATGGCTATCGTTGAGCTGACGCACCGCGCTGACAATATCTGTCGATGCATCCATGATAAGAGGTTCACGCATACATTCGCTGACTTTAGCCAACATAAAACCGGCCATGGTCACGCCACCTTCGGCACGCTTTTCAGTCATTAATCGCGCTTTGTGAGATAGCGACTGCTTGAAGAAATTTTCGAAGTCAGGATGATGACGGCATAGTTTTATAAATAGCGCCTTCGGCATCACATAGCACAAGCACTCTTGTTCAGCCTGGAAGCGATAGCGGCTTTTACCGTTCAGAATACTAATGGCACCAAACAGATCACCAGCTGTGTAGTGCCCAATCCGTGCACTAGACGCTGGCAGGGTAGGATCCAGCTCAGCAACTTCGCCCTTGTGAATCAAAAATACCGATTCACCCGCTTGCCCCATCTCGATAATAATTTCATCACGATCAAAATAGGCGATGTCCATACCACGACGAACGTGGTCACGCCCTTCATCATCAATTAATGTGAAGGGCAATTGGGAAAGATCAACGTCAATCATGAGTGACCCCAGTTAATCGCGATGAAGAACACAATGGCTTAAGGTTTGATTGCTTTTTAACCAGCGCCTTTATTATACCTTTTGCTATACCGCTAACGTCGCAAAGACGTTTGTTTAGCGACCAAAGTAGCGACACGAACTAGCAAACTTGGCCACTTAATATACCACCTATTAAAAGTAGCAAACATTGCTTTTAAGCGACCCATAGACCATCGTCCTATCACTCAGACATGAAAGCTAAAAAAACTTCAAAAACAAGTGTTTATTTTCAAAAACAAACATCACAATACGTACTGAAAGCTCATTGATACCAAAGTCTGGGATTTATTTTTTGCAATTATTGCCCACTATTAACAACGGGCTATACAGGATGTTCACGTGGCACTTGTTAAACACTTATCAAGGCACTGAAGAAAACCTTGCCAAACCATTAACCAGCAGAGCAACTTAACCAACAAGGTGATATGCGTCTAATCGCACTAAATCATCGCAGACAACTAAAAGAGCGGTTTTCTATGAAGGATTGCCCTAATGGATCACACGCTATCCTGAGTTAACTTTCCAACCCTAAAAATCACAACTGGAGAGCACCACAATGGCAGATGACAAATCCAACGCTGCTGAATACTGGAAAGCCAACGTCCGATTAATCTTTGGATGCTTGGCCGTTTGGGCGTTCGTTTCTTATGGATGTGCCATTCTCTTTCGTCCGCTGCTAGCGGGCATTCCCGTTGGTGGGACTGACTTGGGCTTTTGGTTCGCTCAACAGGGCTCCATCCTCACCTTCATCGTACTGATCTTCTTCTATGCCTGGAGAATGAACAAACTCGATGCAAAATTCGGCCTTGGGGAGTAAGCCAGTATGAGCCAGTTTGCCATTAACCTATTGTTTGTCGGCGCGTCGTTTGCGCTCTATATCGGGATTGCGATATGGGCACGAGCCGGGTCGACCAAAGACTTCTACGTTGCCGGTGGCGGCGTTCACCCTATCACCAACGGTATGGCGACTGCCGCTGACTGGATGTCAGCTGCATCGTTTATTTCAATGGCCGGTCTGCTAGCGTCTGGCGGATACGCTAACTCCACCTTCTTGATGGGCTGGACAGGTGGTTACGTTATCCTGGCAATGCTGCTAGCGCCTTACCTGCGTAAGTTTGGCAAGTTTACAGTGCCCGACTTTATTGGTGACCGTTTCTACAGCAACACTGCGCGCTTCGTCGCGATTGTGTGTTTGATCGTTGCCTCTGTTACTTACGTTATCGGTCAAATGACCGGTGCTGGCGTTGCTTTCTCGCGCTTCTTGGAAGTGAGCAACACCTGGGGTATCTGGATCGCAGCGCTGATTGTGTTCCTGTATGCCGTTTTTGGCGGCATGAAAGGTATTACCTACACGCAGGTCGCTCAGTACGTAGTGCTTATCATCGCCTATACTATTCCGGCGGTGTTCATTGCCATGCAACTAACCGGCAACCCGATTCCGATGTTCGGTATGTTCAGTACTCATACGGAGTCTGGTATTCCGCTACTGACCAAACTGGATGAAGTGGTCAATGCACTTGGTTTCCGCGACTATACCGCCGACGTCGATAATAAGCTGAACATGGTGCTGTTTACTCTGTCGCTAATGGTGGGTACTGCTGGTTTACCCCACGTCATTATTCGCTTTTTCACTGTGCCGAAAGTTGCTGATGCGCGCTGGTCCGCTGGTTGGGCACTTGTATTCATTGCACTGCTGTACCTCACCGCTCCTGCGGTTGGTTCCATGGCGCGTCTAAACTTGGCTACCACCGTCTATCCCGAGATGGCAGGACAAGTAGAGAATTACGAAGAAGCCGCCCGCAATCCGATTCTCTATGAAGATCGTCCTGAGTGGGTGCGCACGTGGGAAGAAACCGGGCTTATCGCCTTCAACGATCTCAACAATGACGGCCGCATCCAAATGTACAATGATGCTACCGACTATTCTGATCGTGGCTGGGAAGGTAACGAGCTGACCGTTAATAATGATATTCTCGTACTGGCGAACCCTGAAATTGCCAACTTGCCGGGCTGGGTTATCGGCCTGATTGCGGCAGGCGGTATCGCTGCAGCTCTTTCAACAGCGGCTGGCCTACTATTGGCTATCTCGTCAGCCATTAGTCATGACTTGATCAAAACAATGATCAATCCGAAAATCTCTGAAAAGGGTGAAATGCTGGCAGCACGCATCTCAATGGGCGGTGCAATTCTTCTGGCTACCTATCTCGGGCTTAATCCACCCGGGTTCGCAGCACAGACCGTTGCACTTGCCTTTGGTATCGCTGGTGCCTCACTGTTCCCAGCGCTGATGATGGGCATTTTCTCCAAGCGTATGAACAGCAAAGGCGCGATTTGCGGCATGCTGGCAGGTCTGATCTGCACCCTGCTCTATATCTTCACCTATCTCGGTTGGTTCTTCGTCCCCGGCACCAACATGCTGGCTAACACGCCAGACAATTGGATCCTGGGCATTTCACCGCTCTCCTTCGGTGCAATAGGCGCGATGATTAACTTTGCAACTGCGTTTGCTGTCTCTAGCGCAACGGAAGAGCCTCCACAGGAGATTCAAGACTTGGTAGAAAGCGTTCGCTACCCGAAAGGTGCTGGTGTCGCGGTCGACCACTAAGTCATAATCGGCTCCTCCTCTTTGGCACACTGCCATTAGATTCGGAATCGATACTTCTCATCGGGCTTCCTTAGGGGAGCCCGATGTCATTTAGAAAGGATATTTTATGATTTGGCATCTTGTTGCCGCTGTATTTGCAGGGCTTGCCGCCGCAGGGATAGGCCTATTACTTAGAACGCTTAGCCGTAAACGGCTGCCTAAATGGATCGTGCCCGTTTTTGGTGGCCTGGGTATGCTTGGGTATCAGGTCTCAACCGAATACAGCTGGTTTGAACACAAGCGCTCTCAACTACCTGAAACTGCCATCGTCATTTCCAGCGATACGTCTAGCGCCGTGTGGCGACCATGGACCTTTGTGTTTCCGATGACGACTAAATTCAGCATCGTTGATAGCGACAATGTGCGCGCTCGTCACATTGACGATGAGTTAATTGCTGAATTTATTCTCTATCAATTCGAACGCCGCCATACCGATATACTGACCACTCAGCCTTATGTCTTGAACTGCGCTCACCGCGAGATAGTCCCCCTGAATACAGAGACGGGCGACGCTGAATTAAGCGAACGCCGCACGCTACGGGAAACCGCGCCTTTGCTAACAACCGTTTGCCAACTTGCCGCCGACCAGCAGACGTGATGCCCCTCCTTCGCCTAGAATAGGGTCTTTATTTAGATGATCGTTATTTGATATTAGATCGTCGCTAGGCGAAGCCTTCAACGTGGGGAGACGACATGTTTCATGGCGGTCTGCTGGTCGCGGTATCACTGCTTTACATTGCGGTGCTGTTTGGAATTGCCTGGTTCGGTGATCGCCGTGCACGGACTCACGGCGCCAGCCGCCGACGGCCAATCATTTACAGTTTGGCATTGGCCATTTACTGCACCTCGTGGACGTTTTACGGCGCGGTGGGGCAAGCAGCCACGGCTGGCTGGTCATTCGCCAGTATCTTTGTCGGCCCGATATTAACGTTTCTGCTATTTTGGCCTGTTCTGGCAAAAATGATTCGCGTTGCCAAACATCAAAACGTCACGTCAATCGCTGACTTTATTGCTTCCCGTTACGGCAAAACCCAATCTCTTGCGGCGTTTGCTAGCTTAGTTGCCCTCATTGGTACCCTGCCCTACATTGCTCTGCAGTTAAAAGCGGTGTCTACCACCTTTAGTGTGCTTACCGACGCAGCGGATATGACCCATACGCCGCTGTTTGGCGACACAGCGTTTTATGTCGCTATCGTCATGGCAATCTTCGCCATCCTTTTTGGCACTCGCCACACAGACGCGACAGAGCACCACGAAGGGCTGATTCATGCGGTAGCGTTTGAATCTCTGGTAAAGTTGCTGGCGTTTGTTGTCCTCGGCGCGTTTGTTACCTGGGGCATGTTTGATGGCCTGGGTGAACTAATGGGCCACGCCGAAAGCCAATTGGAGTTGCAGCGCCAGCTAGCCAATCAAGATTTTGGCCAAAGCTTCTGGGCGCAAACGCTGCTCGCCATGCTCGCCATACTTTGCCTGCCTCGTCAGTTTCATGTGGCAGTGGTGGAAAATATCCACCCAGATGATGCAACGAAAGCACGCTGGCTATTTCCTCTTTACTTACTCGCAGTCGCCTTTTTTGTGGTGCCTTTGGCGGCAGCTGGTTTACTGCTGTTTTCTGAAAGCGGGGTTGAGCCTGATACTTACGTACTTGCTCTTTCGATGGCGTCTGGCCAGCAGTGGCTGACCCTTCTCACCTTTATTGGCGGATTTTCTGCCGCGACAGGGATGGTTATTGTGGCGGCAGTGGCAGTTTCTATCATGATTTCTAACGAGATCGTGATCCCAGCGCTCTTCAGGTTGCGTTGGTTCGACACCAAAGCTCGCGACTATGGCCGCTTAGTACTCCGCGCGCGCCGCCTCACCATTGTCGCTGTTCTGGCAATGGCTTACGGCTTCTATCAGCTCATTGCCGAATTCACCTCGCTAGCCTCAATTGGCATGCTGTCCTTTGCGGCCGCCGCTCAGTTTGCCCCCGCGCTCATCGGCGGGCTGTATTGGAAGCGCGGTAACCGCCTCGGCGTTATCGTTGGCATGAACGCAGGCTTTGCGATTTGGGCATACAGCCTGCTAATGCCGGCTATGATCAACGCCGGTGTGCTTCCTCAAGCCTGGCTAGCGGGCGGCCCTTTAGGGCTTAATTGGCTATCGCCCACAACCCTATTTGGCTTAAACCTCGGCGACCCATTTACCCACGGGGTCATGCTGTCGCTGGGTATCAACTTGTTCTGCTATATCTTTGTTTCACAGGTGACTTCTCAGCGGGTTGTCGAGCGTATTCAGGCATCGCTGTTTGTCGATAGCGTTGAAACACGCCAAACATCCGTAAACCGCCCTTGGACAGGCGCCACCACTGTCGGTGACCTTAAAGTACTTTGTGAGCGTTTTCTTGGGGCAGGCCAAGTGGATCGCGCATTTGAGGATTACGCACGACGCGCGGGCAAACCCATGGAAGATAGTTCACGGGCGTCTATCGACGTCATCCAATTTACTGAGCGCTTTCTTGCGTCAGTGCTAGGTGCATCGTCAGCACGCATAGTCGTTAACTCGGCGCTTCAGGGGCGCGGCATTGGCATTTCAGATGTCATTTCAATCGTTGATGAAGCCTCTCAAGTCTTAGAGTTCAACCGCGCACTACTGCAAGCCACCATTGAAAACATCAACCAGGGTATTAGCGTGGTTGACCAAAATTTGCGCTTGGTGGTGTGGAACCAACGCTATTTAGAGCTGTTCCGCTTCCCTGATCACTTGATACGGGTCGGCGCCCCCATGGATCGCATTTTTCGCTACAACGCGCACAACGGCGAATATGGTCCAGGAGACCCAGAGGAGCACGTCCAACTGCTGCTCGACAACATTCGCGACGGCCAGCCCCATCGTTATGTGCGTTACCGCCAAGATGGCAGTGTATTGGAAGTCCAAGGCAACCCGATGCCTGGCGGTGGTTTTGTCTATACCTATCAAGATATTACTCAGCAGAAGCGCATCGAAGAGGCGCTGATCCGCTCTGAAAACAACATCCGTATCTACACCGATAATGTACCCGCGCTGATTGCCTATTTTGATAAAGAGTGCCGTTACTTATTCACCAACCGCGCCTACGAACAAGCTTTCGATATTGATCGTAATGCCGTGATTGGACGCCGATACGAAGACGTATTACCGGTTAAAAAAGCTGAAGAGCGCATGCCATGGGTTCAGCGAACGCTTGCAGGCGAGCGCGTCAGTTTTGAAGTCTCAATGCGCGTTAATGATGCCATGCGCTATATGCTGGTCACCTATACGCCCCACTTTGGCGATAGCCAGTCGATTTTAGGTTTCTTCGCGCTTTATCAAGACATTACTGAGCGCCGCCAAGCTGAAATCGCCTTGAAAGAGACCAACGAAACTCTGGAAGAACGTGTTCGCGAGCGCACACAAGCACTTTCCGAGGCCAACGCGGCGCTGCGCCAAGAGAACCGTGTGCGCGCTGAAGCAGAGCAAGCGCTGCGCCAAGCGAAGCAATTAGCTGAAGATGCTAACGCTTCCAAAACGCGCTTTTTGGCTGCCGCCAGTCATGACTTATTACAGCCGCTGAACGCAGCCCGGCTGTTTACTTCCGCATTAATGCAGAACGTCACCGCTAGCGATACCCAGCGTACCATCAGCCATATTGATAACTCACTTCAAGCCGCTGAAGAACTGCTTGGCACTCTGCTAGATATTTCAAAGCTTGATGCGGGTGCCCTCACACCGCGACGCAGCCACTTTGCACTGGCGGATATTATTCGTCCACTGCGTGCCGAATTTGAAGTAATGGCCGATGACCGTGGACTGGATCTTGTCGTCGTACCGACGCAACAATGGGTAGATTCCGATCCGCAGATGCTTCGCCGGATTGTACAAAACTTTCTATCCAACGCGATTCGCTATACCCAAGAAGGTCGTGTACTACTAGGCTGTCGCCGCCAAGCAGGACGACTTTCCATAGAGGTGTGGGATAGTGGGCCCGGTATTCCTGAGTCTAAGCTAACGGAAATTTTCCAAGAGTTCCGCCGATTGGATCAAGTCTCGCGTCATAAAGAGAGTGAGAAAGGGCTCGGCTTAGGCTTATCAATTGCCGATCGTATGAGCCGTGTACTTGACCACCCAATTAAGGTTCGGTCCTGGGTAGGTGTGGGGACTGCATTCTGCGTCAGCGTTCCCATTGTTGCCGCCCGTGAAGTAACCTTAGCAGACCAAGAACCTCAAAACCGCCGGAGTGGTAATAAGCTAGCGGGTACCCGCATTGTGTGTATCGATAACGAAACGCTCATTTTAGAGGGCATGACGGCCATGCTAAGCGGCTGGGGATGTGAAGTATTTACCGCGACCAGCATCGGCGGTGCAAAATCGATTCTGCGTAACATGGACGGCGACCCCGACGCCATCTTGGCAGACTATCATCTGGACAATGAAGTCACGGGGCTAATGGCACTCGAGGCCCTCAGTGAGCGCTTCGAAGGAGCCGTACCGGGCATTGTGATTACCGCCGACCGCACGGAAGCGGTGGCCGAAGAGATTAAGCGTGCGGGTTATCAACTGCTGCTTAAGCCGGTCAAACCTGCCGCGCTGCGCGCGCTTTTAACTCGCACCCTTCAGGCTAGCCGAGCAGGAGGGAAAACGTAATGATACGTCATACCGTCATTCCCGAATGGGGTTATCGGGAATCCAGTTTGACCTTACCCGCTGATGCCTGGGAGCCTGCTTTAAAATGGATTCCCGCTAAAAGCATGTGGGAATGACAGAGCAGCGAGACAGATGCACTAGACCATCATTCCCGAAACGAGACAGATGCACCATACCGTCATTCCCGAAGGGGGTTATCGGGAATCCAGCTTACCCTTCAAGAAGAAACTTTCGGCGGTTCCACTTCAAGTTTCTGAGCAGCAATAACAGCCTGGGTGCGCGAGTGCACTCCCAGCTTGCGCAGAATAGCCGTCACGTGGGCCTTAATAGTGGCTTCTGAGACGCTAAGCTCATAGGCGATCTGTTTATTCAACAAGCCTTCCGTCAGCATATTGAGCACACGAAACTGCTGCGGCGTCAGTGAGGCAATTGCCTCCGCAAAACGCGACTCTTCTTCGCTGGTTTCATCTAAGACGTTCGCCAACGCTTCTGGCAGCCAAACTTCCCCTTGCAGGATTTCCCCCACCGCTTCAGCAATCAACTGTAGCGAGGATGATTTAGGAATAAAGCCTGACGCGCCGTAGTCAATTGCACGACGTACTACATAGGGCTCGTCACTGCCTGAAACAACCGCCACCGGAATATCGGGCATCTGGCCACGCAATTGAATCAAACCTGAAAAGCCATGCGCTCCTGGCATATGGAGGTCTAGCAAAATCAAATCAGCATCAGGGTGTCGATTAACGACCTCAGTGGTGGCTTCCATGGTGTCGGCTTCGACAATCTCAGCCTGGGGGGCTAACTGGCGCAACGCCTGGGTGAGCGCTGCACGAAACAGCGGATGGTCGTCTGCGACGATAAACTTATGGGCTACTGCCATGGATATTCCTCCGGTTCCTCGAGCAGCGGGGTTGGCTACCGCCGCGACGCTAGGCTCATACGGTTGAAGCATGGTACCCCATGGGCTTCGTCATTCCCAAGCATCACATGCACTATTTGTCATTGATACGTCATCCAAACAGAAATAACAGTGCCGGCTCCATGGCCGGCACTGCAACGGATCTATCCAGTTTGCCTTATTTAACATAGCAAATGAATGACATCCGTCATTTAAAAGTGCCCCCATTAGAAGGATAACTGGGGGCAAAAAACATTACTGGTTGGCACGATGCTCAATGAGTTCGTCCACCACCGACGGATCAGCCAGCGTGCTGGTGTCCCCCAGGCCATCACACTCATTGGCCGCAATTTTACGTAAAATGCGCCGCATAATTTTACCAGAACGTGTTTTTGGCAGCCCAGGAGCCCACTGAATTACATCTGGCGATGCAATCGGGCCAATATCTTTACGTACCCATTGGGTCAGCTCTTTCTTGAGTTCATCCGTGGGATCAATACCATCATTAAGTGTTACATAGATATAGATGCCTTGGCCTTTAATATCGTGCGGAAAACCGACGACGGCGGCTTCTGCCACTGCCGAGTGAGCAACCAGAGACGACTCTATTTCAGCAGTGCCCATACGATGGCCTGAGACGTTAAGTACGTCGTCAACCCGGCCTGTAATCCAGTAATAGCCATCCTCATCCCGGCGGCAGCCATCTCCTGTAAAATACATGCCGTCGTAAGTAGAAAAGTAGGTCTGTACAAAGCGTTCGTGGTCGCCCCAAATGGAGCGCGCTTGGCCCGGCCAGGAGTCGAGAATGACTAGATTGCCTTCCGTCTCGCCTTCCAATTTATGGCCTTCATTATCCACCAGCGCGGGGTTCACACCAAAGAAGGGCGTTGTAGCAGAGCCAGGCTTTAGATCAGTAGCGCCAGGAAGTGGCGCGATCATAATGCCGCCCGTTTCGGTTTGCCACCAGGTGTCCACAATAGGACACTTCTCATTGCCAATAACGCGATAGAACCACTCCCAAGCTTCTGGGTTGATAGGTTCGCCTACAGAACCTAGCAAGCGCAGTGAGTCACGTTTGCTAGAGTCCATCACGTTATCACCATGCGCCATTAATGCACGGACAGCAGTAGGCGCGGTATAGAGGATATTGACCTGATGTTTATCGACAATTTCGCCCATTCGCCCATGGCTTGGGTAGCTCGGTACGCCCTCAAACATTAGCGTGGTTGCACCATTGGCAAGCGGTCCGTACACGATATAGCTATGGCCCGTCACCCAACCTACGTCCGCTGTACACCAGTAAACTTCGCCTTCTTGATAGTCGAAAACATACTGATGGGTCATCGCTGCGTAGGTCAGGTAGCCGCCAGTGGTATGCTTTAAGCCCTTAGGCGCACCGGTTGATCCAGAGGTATAGAGAATAAACAGCGGATCTTCGGCATTCATGGTTTCAGCTTGGCATTCGGTAGATTGCTTATCCACCAGCTCGTCAAACCAAATGTCACGGCCTTCCTTCCAGTCAATATCACCGCCTGTACGCTTCACCACCAATACGTTTTTGCACACATCAGTGCCATCGCGCGTCAGAGCCGAATCGACATTCTCTTTAAGGGGTACGTGTTTACCACCACGCACTGACTCATCAGCAGTGATCACCAGTTTAGAATCAGCACCAATTACCCGCTGAGCGACTGCGTCCGGCGAAAAGCCGCCAAACACAACAGAGTGCACTGCACCAATACGGGCACATGCCAACATGGCCATGGCCGCCTCGGGAATCATCGGCATATACAGCGTCACTGTATCGCCTTTCTTTACCCCCAGCGACTTCAGGCCGTTGGCCAGCTGGTTAGTGCGCTCATAAAGCTCACGGTACGTAATATGTTTTGAATCGTTAGGATTATCTCCCTCCCAGATAATCGCTGTTTGGTCGCCACGCTTCTCCAAATGGCGATCTAGGCAGTTGGCGCTAACGTTTAGCTCACCATCTTCAAACCAGCGAATATCAACATTATCGCGTGCAAAGGAGGTGTTTTTAATCTTGGTTGGCGCCTTGATCCAATCAAGACGCTTTGCTTGCTCAGCCCAGAAACTCTCCGGGTCGTCCATGGACTGCTGATACATTGCCGCATATTTATCTTTATCAGCCCATGCACTGGCAGCGATACTATCGCGCACTGGATAGACGTTTTTATGCTCGCTCATGAAGTTGCCTCTGTCCGTGAAATTGCACTCTCTAGAAAATGGTGTCGGTATTATTGTTAGTCGCACCGACGCGCTTAATATTTACCTAGCATAAACCTCCCAACGCCGGCTTCCCTTTAGACATTGGTATTAACATTTTTAATATTTAAAACAATAGGTTAAAACACTTTCAAGGTTTTTTAAAAGCACTGTAGACCAAGGTCTGATCACAATGACTGCAGCGATAGCGACGCCCCTTTACCACTAAAGAATGACGCCTGGCTGTGAAACAATGCGTTTGACAGTCACATTGATAATAATATGGCCGAGACTGGGCATCCTGAACATCAAAGCGATGAGTCACCTTAGGCTCAAGGCCAAACAGGTCTCGCATGACAGCTTGCCATTCTCGACCATGCGGTTTGAGCCGCGTGCCATTGGCTAAATGAAAGACTAACCAATGCGCCATTTCATGGGGAATCACCTCGTCAAAAAACGCCTGCCGATTATTGCTCAGTAAAACAGGATTAAAACGCAGCCCGCCACGCCCTAGATGCGCCTGCCCTGCTGAGGCACCTTTTAGGTCGAACCACACCTTTGGCGCTGGCAGCGCAGGATAGACTTCTTGGCAGCGTTTTAACGCTTCATCAGTTCTGTCTCGCACGGCGTGCATGAGCGCCTCTGAAGATAGTGTCGCAAGTTTTTCAGCAGGCCATGGGGGCAGTGGTAAAGTCTTCATTAGTGATAAACTAACCAGTAACGATGTTGCCAACGAGTGTTGCCGATCAACATCTTTTTCTCAAAGACGATTTTTATGATGAGGCCCCTTATGGCAGAGCGCAATAACGTTCCCGCAGCAACGTCGCCCAATACCACCCCACCTCAGCCGCTACTTGATGACGAGCAACTTGATCGATTGGATGACTTTCTCGACTCAGAGCAGGTCGGCGAAGATGCGCTGGACCTTATCTCTGCCCATGGTTTTTTAGTGGCGCTGGCGGTTGCCCCTAGCGAATTCCCTACCAGTCAATGGCTAACTGAGCTGTTTCAGGGAGAGCCAAGTTATCAGGACGATGCCGAACGAGACGAGATTATCCAACTGTTAACACTGCTACGTGACAACGCCGTCGCAGTGCTTGAACAGGGCGGTTTACCAGAGCTACCCTTCGAGCTAACGCTAGATGGCATCCCCGCTGAGGAAACGCCCATCGGCGACTGGTGCGCGGGGTTTATGGAAGGTGTCTTTAGCGACGAAAGCGCGTGGTTCCAAGATGACGAAGAAGCTGCCGCCACGCTACTGTTGCCCTTTATGTCGCTCTCAGGTTTATTCGATGATGAGCCAGAAATGGCTGAGATGGCCCAAGATCAGGCCAGTCAGGAAACCTTTGTTGCTCAATTGCCAGAATTAGTCCTGGATCTTTATCTTCACTACCGCGTGCCCCCCGAAACGCCAAAGCCTAAGCCACGCAAGAAAACACCGGCCAAAGGTAAAAAGCGTCGATAGCCGATTGTTAGCCGCACATTATTTAAGACGGGTGACAATACCATCCACTACGCCATAGACCCACTCTCGGGCTCGCTGCCACCAGGGTCGTGCGGCCCAGGCGGCAGCATCGACTTCTTGGCTGGCGGCAAAGTTACGCTCAAACAGCGATTGAACTTGCTTGGCGAAGGCTTGGTTTTCTACTTCTTGATTAGCTTCAAGGTTCCAGTGCAGATTCCAATGGTCGAAGTTGCATGAACCAAGACTGACCCAGTTATCTGCTAACACAAACTTGGCATGAATAAACGTGGGCTGGAACTCAAAAATCCGCACGCCAGCTTTTAACAACGCTTGGTAAAACCGTTGTCCTGCATAGCGCACACCTGGGTGGTCATGTTTACTACCCGGTAATAGTAAACAAACATCCACGCCACGCCGTGCTGCGCGAATAAGACGTCGGCGCAGCGTGAAGGTCGGCACAAAATAAGGTGTACATAGCCAAAGTCGCTTGTTTGCCTGATTTACCCGCGCATAGAGCGAGTGGCGAATAGCTTGGTAACGATACCCCCTCGCTGACATTACACGGCCACGTATGCCATCAGCATAATGCACTGCTGTCCGCTGTGGCGGCAACACTGAACTAGCCTGCCCATCACCTGCTTGCCGTGTTAACCGGGAACGCCATAAACGGCGAAAAAGCTCTTCCCAATCAGCGACCACAGGGCCTTCGATGCGCACCGCAATTTCGTACCATGCTTCCAGAAACTCATCCACCGCGCCAAATCCGCCGGTAAACGCAACCTCTCCATCCACGACAACAATTTTGCGGTGATCACGGCTTAAGTTACGAGCCAGCGAGTGAAAACCAATGGGATTAAAGAACCGTAATGCGACACCTGCTTGCTCTAGGCGTATGCGGTCACGATGTTCCAATCCCATAGAGCCATAACCGTCGAGCAGCAAATACACTTTTACACCGCGCTCAGCAGCGTCGATCAGCGCATTACTCATCTGGCTCGCTAACTTACCTGACTCCATCAAGTAGAGCTCCACCAGCACGTAGTGCTCCGCTTGACTAACTGCATCAAACATAGCTGGCAAAAATCGCGTTGCTTCCGGCAACAGAGTAGTGCGGTTGCCTTCACGCCACACGTGCTGCATAGAGACTCCTTCTCTTGAAGAAACGGCTCAGCGACGAGCCAGCGAGCGATGGACGTATAAATCGTAACGGCTCGTTTTACCTTCTAGCGTATGCTGCGGCGCTGGGCCATCGATAGGGGGAGCTTTGCGGGGGCGCTTGACCACCACTCGATGCGTTGCTACATCCAGCGCTGCTTCTAATAAGCGCGGTGCATCATCGTCATCTCCCGCCAGCTCTCGAAACAAGCGCATCTCTTTTTTGACCAACGCCGACTTTTCACGGTGCGGAAACATCGGATCAAGATGAACAACCTCAGGATCAAAGGCCGCGCTTTCCACAAGGGCAGCCAGCTGCTCAGCGGCATCACCATGACGAAGCGTCATACGCAAGGCAATCTCTGCTGTCGCGTCTGTTTTTGCGGCACGCGCAAGGCCATCTCGAAGCAGCGCAGCAATCGCCGCGACACGTTCAATTAATAAGACATTTGCGCCCAGGCTTGCCAGTACAAACGCATCCCGGCCCAAACCAGCAGTGGCATCCACGACGTTAGGTGTGATGCCTTTAGCAAGCCCACAGGCTTTTGCCACTAACTGCCCGCGACCACCACCAAACTGACGGCGATGGGCTGCCTTTCCAGCGGCAAAATCCACGCTAAGCGGTTTTCCGTATTGACGCTCATCACCTGACAGTGCCAATTGGCCATCAACGTAGCTAAGCGCCAATCCTGAAGGCAACACAAGCGTCTCTGGGCTTACCGTATGGCTCATGCTGGCTTTTTCCAGGCCACGTCGTTGCGCAAATAAACTGGCTGTGCTTCATGGGCTGCCTGACCTAACCCCGCTTCCAAATCACGAACGGCGAGCCATGCCATCTCTTCGGCCCGTGGCTCAAGATCAGTGAGATGCTGAGACATATTGGCCTGTAGGCTTAACGCAAAGTCATCCCACAGCGTAAACCCCGAGCCCACGCCTACCCAGTCGGCCTCCTCCGCAGGCAAATGAAAGTTAGCAGGCGCCACGACCACTTCGTCACTTTGCAAGCTAAGCGTGTCATTTAAACAGTGCCAAGTAGCCGCATAGATTTCGCCCATACGGGCATCTAACGCGGTCACTACATGACGAAAATGGTAGCGGCGATGGGCCTGAAGCGCGAGCGCTTCCAAGGTGGAAATACCCAACAATGGACGATCCAGCCCAAACGCCAAGCCTTGCGCTGCACCGGCAGCGATGCGCAAGCCGGTGAATGAGCCGGGGCCACGCCCAAACGCAACCGCATCTAGCTGCTGCGTAGCAATATTGGCCTCAGCGAGAATGTCATCCACCATCGGCATTAAGCGCCGGGTATGGGCCCTTGGCGTCATTTCGAATCGCGCCAAGCATTCACGCTGGCTACCCTGCTGGCGTAATAAAGCTGCAGAGCAGGCACTAGAAGATGCGTCCAGTGCGAGAAGGTATAACGATGACATCGATTCTGCACTCCATAAAATAGACCGTCATTATACCTTTACGCGGCCTCAACGACGATGGCCCGCAGGTAACCTGCGGGCCATCGTGTAACTCACTAGCATGTGCTACTTAGCAAAGCGCTTCTTTCACTTGCCGAGTAATGTCAGCCACGCTGCCTACGCCTTCTACGCGATGATACTGCGGCGCGGCCTCAGGGTCTTCTTTCGCCCACTGCTGATAATAATCTACCAACGGTGCAGTTTGGTCGTGATAAACCGACAGACGGTTGCGCACGGTAGACTCTTGATCATCTTCACGCTGAATCAGCGCTTCCCCAGTCACGTCATCTTTACCCGGCTCTTTGGACGGATTATGGTCGACATGGTAAACACGCCCAGATGCCGGATGCACGCGACGCCCTGCAAGACGGCTCACAATTTCTTCGTCTGGCACGGCAATTTCCAACACGTGGTCCAGCTTAACGCCAGCCTCTTTCATCGCATCGGCTTGCGGGATGGTGCGCGGAAAACCATCGAACAAGAAACCATTTCCACAGTCGGGTTGGCTAATGCGCTCTTTAACAAGATCGATAATGACATCGTCGGACACCAAACCGCCGCTATTCATAATCTCTTTTACTTTGAGACCCAATTCGGTACCGTCCTTGATGGCCGCGCGCAGCATATCCCCGGTGGAAATTTGAGGGATCTTAAATTGCTCACAGATAAACTGAGCCTGAGTCCCCTTCCCCGCGCCGGGGGCACCCAACAGGATTAAACGCATGGCACTGCTCCTTGAATGTTAGTCGTTAGATATGAATAATTTTTGAATAATGGACTGACAATAACCGTGCCGTTCGGATGACACAACTCCCCAAAAGCCTGATAACGCATTTTTTTAACATTTTCTTAAGCAAAAACAGTCAGGTGGCAATTTCTTGTACTTTGGTCACCCCTTCTTTGCAGACCTACTGAACTGTTTTAAACACAAGCGGCGCCCTATTGGGCGCCGCTTTTGGCTTACTGTGAGACGATTACAGCAGTAATCGGCGAATATCCGTCAGCACATCGGCCAGGAAGGCCGTAAAGCGGGCGGCATCCGCACCGTTAATCGCCCGGTGATCGTAGGAGAGCGATAGCGGCATCATTAAGCGCGGCTGGAAGGCACTGCCATCCCATACCGGTTTCATCTGCGCTTTCGACACCCCTAGGATCGCCACTTCCGGCGCATTAACGATCGGTGTGAACGCAGTTCCACCAATCGAGCCAAGGCTCGAAATGGTGAAGCAGCCACCGGTCATCTCATCACGCTTAAGCTTCTTGGTTTGCGCTTTCTTGCCTAGCTCCGCCATCTCCTTGGCTATCTCGATCAAGGATTTCTTATCGGCGTTGCGCACTACCGGCACCATCAGACCGTCCGGCGTATCCACGGCAATCCCAATATGCACGTAGTTTTTCCATACCAGCGTTTCGCCGTCACCTTTCAGGCTGACGTTGAACTGGGGGAATTTACGCAGGGCAAAGGCACAGGCCTTGACCATAAACGGCAACGGTGTCAGCTTAGCGCCCTGGGCTTCGGCCTCGGCTTTCATGGCTTTACGGAAGCTTTCGAGCTCGGTAATGTCGGCCTCGTCGAACTGCGTCACGTGAGGCACATTGAGCCAGCTGCGGTGCAGATTGGTCGCGCCCATTTTCAGCAGGCGGCCCATCGGCTTCTCTTCTACGTCACCAAACTGACTGAAGTCGACTTCAGGTATCGCGGGAATGCCAGCACCACCACTCGCTGCAGGGGCAGCCGCTGTTTGTGCTTTACCCTGGCTGGCAATGGCCTGCTTCACGTAGGCCTGCACATCCTCTTTCAGCACCCGGTCTTTCGGGCCACTAGGCTTAACAAGACCGAGGTCTACGCCGAGCTCACGTGCCAGCATGCGTACTGCGGGGCCTGCGTGTACCAGTTTCCCATCGCGAGGCTTATGAGAGGCCATCTGCGCTTCAGGGCTAGGCGTACCTTCTGGTGAAGCGGCAGGCTTTGCACTTGACTGACTAGTACTTGACTGACTAGCACTAGAGGATTGAGCGTTCTCCGGCGCGGCTTTTTTAGGGGCTACCTTCTTGGCACCCGCCACTTCTATATAGCCAATCACATCGCCTTCAGAGACGGTGTCACCCTCTTTTACGGTCAGCTCTAAGAGCTTGCCTTTGTAAGGGCTCGGCACGTCCATCGACGCTTTGTCAGATTCCAAGGTGATCAACGGGTCTTCTTCGTTGACCTCATCACCTGCCGCCACACCAATTTCGATAATCGGCACGTCAGAAGAACCTGACAAATCAGGTACACGAATCTCTTTGCGCTCAGGCTCACCGCTACCGCTATCTTCTTCAACGGCAGGCTCGTCAACAGCCGCTGCTTCCGGCGCGTTGCTGGCTTGGCTAGCGGCTTGCGCTTGCGATGCAGCTTCTTCAGCCGATGCATCACCGTCTTCGCCAGCGATTTCCATCTGGCCGATCACGTCGCCTTCCGAGACGGTGTCGCCTTCCTTGACGTTCAGCGCAACAATCTTACCGCCGTGCGGACTGGGCACGTCCATGGAGGCTTTATCCGACTCCAGGGTGATCAGGGTGTCTTCAGCGTTGACCTCATCACCGGCGCTGACGGCGACTTCGATGATTTCAACGCTGTCGGAACCGCCCAGGTCAGGCACCTTGATGTCAACGGTTTGCTTGCCGCCGCTGGCTTTCTTCGCTGCCGGTGCGGGGGCTGCTTCCTGCGTTGGTTTGTCTTGTTTCGCTAGCGCGTCGTTGGGCTGGCTGTCAGACGCGGGGGCTGACGTCTCTTCGCCACCGTCTGTGCCGCCTTCAACCTCCAGCTCAACGATGTCGTCGCCTTCGGAGACAGTATCGCCTTCTTTGACCAGCACTTTGATGACCTTGCCGCCTTTCGGGGCCGGGACGTCCATGCTGGCTTTGTCAGATTCCAGGGTGATTAGGGTGTCTTCCGCTTCAATGACGTCGCCTTCTGACACCGCAATCTCGATGATTTCGACATCGGTATCGCCACCGATATCGGGAACTTTGATGATTTCGCTACTCAAGGTCGCGCTCCTTCCAAATCGGATCGAGCCGGCGGGCATCTGCCCGCCGGGCAGCGGTTTAGCTGGTCAGCGGGTTCGGCTTGTTGGCGTCAATGCCATACTTCTTCAGCGCCTCGCCGACGTGCTTACGATCAAGCTCACCGCGGTCTGCTAGCGCACGTAGCGCCGCCACGGTGACGAAGTAGCGGTCTACTTCAAAGAAGTAGCGCAGCTTCTCGCGGGTGTCGGAACGGCCAAAGCCGTCCGTGCCCAGCACGGTGTACTCGCTGGGTACCCAGGCACGCACCTGGTCGGCGTAGAGCTTCATGTAGTCGGTGGAGGCAATCACCGGGCCGTCACGGCCTTCCAGGCACTTCGTCACGTGGGGCTTGTTGGCCTCGGCATCCGGGTTCAGGAAGCCTTCACGCTCCAGCAGCAGCGCTTCGCGGCGCAGTTCGTTAAAGCTGGTGACGCTCCAGATATCCGCGCCAATGCCCCAGTCGTTAGCCAGCAGCTCTGCGGCGGCTTCGACTTCGCGCAGGATGGTGCCGGAGCCCATCAGTTGCACGCGGCCTTTATCGCCCTGCGTTTCGTTGAGCAGGTACATGCCTTTGACGATATCGTCGGTAGGCACGTTCTCAAGCGCGGGGTGCTCGTAGTTTTCGTTCATCACCGTCAGGTAGTAGAAGCAGTTCTCTTTGTCGGAGAACATGCGCTTCAGACCATCCTGGAGGATGACCGCCACTTCGTGGGCGTAGGTCGGGTCGTAGCTGCGGCAGTTGGGGATGGTGGAGGCTTGAATCAAGCTGTGGCCATCCTGGTGCTGCAGACCTTCACCGTTGAGCGTGGTACGCCCGGCGGTGCCGCCGACCATAAAGCCGCGGGCTTGCAGGTCACCCGCGGCCCAGGCCAAGTCACCAATGCGCTGAAAGCCGAACATCGAGTAGTAGACGTAGAACGGCAGCAGGGTGACGTTGTTGTTGCTGTAGGACGTCGCGGCGGCAATCCATGCGGACATGGCACCGGCTTCACTAATCCCTTCTTCGAGAATCTGGCCTTTCTGATCCTCGCGGTAGAACATGATCTGGCCTTTATCGACCGGCTCATACTTCTGACCTTCCGAGGTGTAGATGCCGAGCTGACGGAACATGCCTTCCATGCCGAAGGTACGCGCTTCGTCAGGAATAATCGGGACAACATGTTTGCCGAGCTTCTTATCCTTCACCAGACCGTTCAGGACGCGCACGAACGCCATGGTGGTCGAGACTTCGCGTCCTTTGGAACCGACCATTTGCGAGGCAAAGGTTTTGTCGTCCAGGCTGGGGATCTCCAGCGCCTCAAAGTCACTGCGGCGGCTCGGCAGGTAGCCGTTTAAGCGTTCCCGCTGCAGGTGCATGTATTTCAGCTCGGGAGAGTCTTCTTCCGGCTTGTAATAGGGCACATCTTTAAGCTGCTCGTCGGTGAGCGGAATACCGAAGCGGTCGCGGAATTTACGCAACGCCTCGTACTCCATGCTCTTGACCTGGTGGGACTCGTTGGCGGCTTCGCCATCGCCACTGCCCATGCCGTAGCCTTTGACGGTGTGCGCCAGAATGACCGTGGGCTTACCGTTGGTCTGATTGACCGCTTCGTGGTAGGCCGCGTAGACCTTGAACGGGTCGTGGCCACCGCGGTTGAGCTTCCAGATGTCTTCATCAGACAGGTCGTTGACCATCGCTTCGGTTTCGGGGTACTTACCGAAGAAGTGCTCACGGGTGTATGAACCGCCGTTGGCCTTGTAGTTCTGGTACTCACCGTCGACCGCTTCATCCATGCGTTTTTGCAGGATGCCTTTCTTGTCCTTCTCGAACAGCGGATCCCAGTGACGCCCCCAGACCACCTTGATGACGTTCCAACCGGCACCACGGAATACGCCTTCGA